>JANWJQ010000135.1 GCA_025451875.1 Rhizomicrobium sp. | reverse complement strand
CTTGGGCTCGATGTCATCACCCAATCCGAACGGATCAAGCGCGAAGTGGGTTACATGACCCAGAGATTCAGCTTCTGGGAAGACTTGTCGATCCGCGAGAATCTGGAATTCGTCGCGCGGCTTTATGAATTGCCGAATCGCGACGCCAAAATCGATCACACGCTCCAACGATTGGGTTTGGTGAAGCGCCAGAAGCAGCTTGCGGGCGAGCTTTCCGGCGGCTGGAAGCAGCGCATGGCGCTGGCGGCTTGCATGCTGCATGAGCCGAAGCTTCTTCTACTCGATGAGCCGACCGCCGGTGTCGATCCCAAAGCACGGCGCGATTTCTGGGAAGAGATCCATGCGCTCAGCGAGGAAGGCCTGACGGTTCTCGTTTCCACCCATTACATGGACGAAGCCGAGCGTTGTGATCGCATCGTCTACATCCTGAACGGCAAGCTGATCGCAAAGGGCACGGTCAATGAAGTGATCGCGCAATCGGGTCTTACGACTTTCGTGCTGGAAGGCACGCATGTGCGCCGCTTCCTGCAGAAGATTCAGGGACAGCCTGGCGTCGATTACGCAGGTTTCTTCGGCGCCGCGCTGCGTGTATCCGGCCGCGACCGCGCGGCGCTCGAAAAGACCATCGCACCCTACAGGAACGAAGCCGGCGTCACCCTCAGCGAAACCAAGCCCAATCTGGAAGACGTGTTCATCCATCTGCAGGAGGACGCGAAATGAGCAATGCGTTTTCCTTCGCGCGCATTTACGCGATCCTGCTGAAAGAATTTCTGCAGATGCGCCGCGATCGCATCACGCTGGCGATGATCGTTGGCGTTCCCTTGATGCAGCTTTTCCTGTTCGGCTTCGCGATCAATTACAATCCGAGGGCATTGCCGACGGTCATCTCGGTTGACGATCCCGGCGTGTTCGCACGTTCCGTTACCGTGGCGCTGGAGAATTCCAGCTATTTCAACATCGTGAAAGAAACCCATTCGCCGCAGGAAGCACGCCGATTGCTGCAGGAAGGCAAGGTGCTGTTTGCGGTGGAGATACCGGAAAACTTCACGCGCGATATCGTGCGCGGCGATCCGCCCGATCTTCTGATCGAAGTGGATGCGACCGACACCGCCGCCGGCTCCTACGCCATCGGTGCGCTGACGGGCATCGCCTCAACCGCCTTGCGCGACGATCTGAAAGGTCCGTTGGCGGCGCGCGCGCAAACCGCGGCGCCCTTCAACACGGTCACCCACCTTCTCTACAATCCGGAATCCGTCACCCAGTACAGCATCATCCCCGGACTGCTCGCCGTGATCCTCACCATGACGATGGTGCTGATGACCTGCCTTGCGCTCACCCGCGAGCGCGAGCGCGGAACTTACGAAAACCTTCTCGCCATGCCGGCGACGCCGGTCGAGATCATGTTGGGCAAGATCGCGCCCAACGTCGTCGTTGGCGCGATCCAGAGCACGATCATCCTGCTGGTGGCAAAATTGGTCTTCGACGTTCCGATGATCGGCTCGCTCACGCTGCTTTCGGGTGCGCTGGCGATCTATATCACCGCCAACCTGGCCATCGGTTACACCTTCTCCACCGTGGCCGAGAACCAGCTTCAGGCCATGCAGATGATGGTCTTCTTCCTGTTGCCCACGATCCTGTTGTCGGGCTTTGCCTTTCCCTTCGATGGCATGCCCGTCTGGGCGCAATGGATCGGCGAGGCGCTTCCGGCCACGCATTTCCTGCGGATCGTTCGGGGCATCCTGTTGAAGGACAACGGGTTCCCCGAGATCTGGCCGGATCTGTGGCCCCTCATTCTCTTTATGTTCGTCGTGATGGGCATCGCCCTTGCCCGGTTCCGCCGGACCCTGGACTGATAAAGGCCGATATGCCGCCGGGCCTTGCGAAAGATTTGGTCCCAAAGCACATTCAACCTCGTTATAAGCCGTGCCATCCGCGGACATTTGCGCGGGTCAAAACCGGGCGTTGCGCCACCCAACAGGCGTGCCGACTTCGGCAGATCTAAAGAGTGGGGTCGCGCGCATCGCATGTCCGGTTTGTCCATGATGCTGCAGTTCATGCTGGCGCTGGTGCTGATCGCGCTGGCAATCCTGTCACTGCAGCTCGCCACGCTCGCCATCCTGCGCATGTACCGCAGCCCCCGCCGCCTGCGCATGCCGCTTCTTCCCGACGAAGCATTGCCCAATGTTCTGGTGCAGCTTCCGGTTTGCGACGAAGGCGCGCTTGCCATCCGGGTTGCCGCGGCCGCGGCGCAGATCGATTGGCCGAAGGACAAACTCGAAATCCAGCTCCTCGATGACGGTCCCGGATACAATCACGATGCGCTCGTGGCTGCCGTGCGCGAGATCGTTCCGCCGGATGTGAATCTGAAAATCATGCGCCGCGGCGAACGTGCGGGCTTCAAGGCGGGCAATCTTGCGTTCGGGCTTACACATTCGCAGGCGCCTTATGTCGCCGTTTTCGATGCCGACTTCGTACCGCCTTCTGATTTCCTGCGCCGCACGGTTCCCGCGCTTGTCGCCGACAACGGCCTTGCGTTCGTTCAGGCGCGGTGGGGACATGCGAACCGCAACCGCAACTGGCTTACGCGCGCGCAGGGCTTTCTTCTCGACAGCCATTTCGCCATCGAACAGGAAGCGCGTTTCCGCGCTGCCCTTCCGATGTCGTTCAACGGCACGGCCGGCGTCTGGTCGCGCGAAGCGATCGACAATGGCGGCGGCTGGACGGGCGACACGCTGACGGAAGATCTCGACCTGTCCATGCGCTGCGCACTCAAGGGCTATCGCATGGCCTTCGTGCACGATCTCGAAGTGCCGGGCGAATTGCCGGAAACCGCGGCGGCCTGGCGTGCGCAACAGGCGCGCTGGACCAAGGGCCACGCGCAATGCGCCCGCAAACTGCTGCCGCAGATCTGGGCGAGCAATTTCCCGCTGTGGCAGAAAACCGCGATGACGCTCCAAATGTGCCAGTTCGGCTTTTATCTGCTCGCCGGTGCCAGCGCGATCATCAGCCTCGCACTGATGGCCATGGACGCCGTCTATCTGAAAAGCGTTGGGACGCTCGGCCTTGTCGTCACTGCGCTGGGTATTTCGACAAGTCTTTTTTATCTCTGGCAGGGCCAGCAGATGCTGGGCCGCGAGCGCGAGCCGTACTTCCTGCAATCGCTTCTGCTGGCGATGATCTTCCCGAGCGGTCTTGTGCTGTCCAACGCGCGTGCGACCTACGAAGCCTTCGCGGGCACGCCGATGGATTTTGCGCGCACGCCCAAAGCCGGCGCCGTCATTGTCGGTGGTTGGCGCGGCAGTCCCGAGCTTGTTGCCGGCATTTCACTCCCGGTTTTCGCGTTGACCGAACAGGCGTGGAGCCTGCCTTTCTTCATCATAGCTGCGGCCGGGCTTCTTCTCATTGGCGGCATGGGCTGGCAGGGAACTGCCCGCCTTCCCGCGCGCGACCCGGGCCCTGGCGAATAGAATTAACAAAATCTTTACGCTTTGGGCGGCATTTGAAATTCTCAAATGCGCGCGAATTGGCTTACGCCGCTTTGAAAAACCGTAGTTATGATGCCTTCACGGTCGCCGCCCGCTAGAGCGGCAGAAGGGGCTTGATGATGGTGGGGTCTCAAATCCGGCTCGCGGCGGTGACCGCTTTTTGCCTGCTGACGGCAGCATGCGCGAGTTCGCCCAACTACGATTATCAGCAGAATTCGTCCGGCTGGAGCAGCGCGCAATCGGCGCCTCCGCTGCAATGTGTTCCCTACGCGCGCGATCATTCGGAAGTGAAACTCTACGGCGACGCCGCCGACTGGTGGGAAAAAGCCGCCGGTGTTTATGCGCGCGGCGAAATGCCGGAACTGGGATCGGTTCTCGTACTTACCGGTTATGCCGGCCCGCGCCACAGCCATGTGGCAGTCGTCACCGCGATGGTGTCGAGCCGGGAGATTCGCGTCAGCCACGCCAATTGGCTGAACGACGGGGCCGTGTTCATCGACGATCCGGTTGTCGATGTCAGCCCCGACAACGATTGGAGCCAGGTGCGCGTCTACAACGAACGCATCGGCGCCTGGGGCGTGCGCACGTATCTCGTGCAAGGCTTCATCGGACCGGGCCACGACAACCCGCTGGTCGCCGACAACTCCTGATATATTCCTAGCCGAATCAGAGGCTTGGCCGCTCTCACGCGCTAGGACACCTCACCCGGTTGCCTTTGGGGTGCGCGCGGGTATGTTCCGCGCCCCTGAGCGGAGCGCATCTGTCGCGCGCCGGTAAACCGAAGCGCTGAAACTGCGCGTTAGCGTCGCCATGAGCGTCTTCTGCGGTGGATGAACCAACCCCCCATACCGTGAACGATTCAAGGCCCGGCCTGTCCGACGCTTTGGAACTCGACGCGCAGCGTGTGGGATCGCCCCATGCCGTGCCCACGGGCAGCCGCGGCCGTAGCTGGATGCTGATGCTGGGCGCACTCGGCGTCGTCTTCGGCGACATCGGCACCAGTCCGCTTTACGCGATGCGCGAAACCGTGCTCGCCACGGGCGGACGTTTCCCCCAACACGACGACACGATCGGTGCGCTGTCGCTCATCATCTGGGCGCTCTTCATTGTCGTGACGCTGAAATACGTCGTGCTCATCATGCGCGCCGACAATGACGGCGAAGGCGGCACGCTGGCGCTCGCGTCGCTGGCGCACCGTTCCTCCGGCATTGGCCGCGGCGTGAAAATGGCGATCGGCATTGGCGCGGTGCTGGGCCTGGCGCTGTTCTTCGGTGATGGCATGCTGACACCGGCGATCACGGTTCTGTCGGCCGTGGAAGGTCTTGGTCTCGGCAGCCGCGAATTCGAACCGCTGGTCATACCGCTGACGCTCATCATTCTGATCGGCCTGTTTGCGATGCAGAGCCGCGGCACAGCGAAGATCGGAACTTTGTTCGGCCCGTTCATGATCTTGTGGTTCGTCGTGCTCGCGGCGCTTGGCGCGATTTCGCTGGCGCAGACGCCATCGGTGCTGGTTGCGATCAATCCCTGGTACGCGATCCGGATTTTCGTCGAAGAGCCGTGGCATGCCTTCGTCTCGCTGGGCGCCGTCGTGCTCGCCGTGACCGGCTGCGAGGCGCTCTACGCCGATATGGGCCATTTCGGAAAGGCGCCGATCCGCAAGGCGTGGTTCTTCGTGGCACTTCCGGCTTTGCTGCTGGAATATTTCGGGCAGGCCGCCGCCATTCTGCGCGATCCGCATCTGGCGAGCATCGCATTTTTCTCCGTCGTGCCGCATTGGGCGCATTATCCAATGGTGATCCTGTCGGCCATTGCATCGGTAATCGCATCGCAAGCGGTGATCTCCGGCGTGTTCTCCATCACGCAGCAGGCGGTTCAGCTGGGGCAGTTGCCGCGCATGGAAATCCGCCACACCTCGGCGACGGACTATGGACAAATCTTCGTGCCGCGCATGAACGCGATACTTTGCATCGGCGTGGTGCTGATCGTGCTGATCTTCAAAAGCTCCGCGGCATTGGCGTCGGCCTATGGCATCGCCGTCACGGGCGTGATGGTCATCGACACGATGAACGTATCGCTGGTCGCGGCGCGGCAATGGCGCTGGAAGCTTTGGCTGGTGATTGCGCTGTTCGGGCTGCTGGCGATCATCGATTTCCTCTTCCTCGGCGCCAACATGCTCAAGATTCCGGAAGGTGGCTGGCTGCCGCTCGCCGTCGCGGGCTTCGTCTTCGTGCTGATGGAGACGTGGCGCAATGGGCGGCGCATGCATATGGAGAAGATCCGCAGCGAATCCATGCCGCTCAACCTTTTCCTCGAACGCGCCGACAAAACCCCGATGCGCGTGGCCGGCACCTCCATCTTCCTGTCGGCGCGCGGCGACGTTGTGCCGGGCGCACTGCTGCACAATCTCAAGCACAACAAGGTGCTGCATGAACGGGTGATCCTCGCCCATGTGCTGGTCGATGACACACCCATCGTGCCGGCCGCCAAGCGCATCGAAGTAAAAAAGCTCGGCAAGGGCTTTTACGACGTCAGCATCCATCATGGCTTCTTCGAAACGCCGGACGTGCCCCGCGCGCTGGAAGAGGCGCGCCCCTTCGGCCTCGCCATCGACGTGGAGACTGCGACCTTCTTCATCGGTCATGAAACACTTGTGCCCGCCGAACATTCCGCGCTGGGCCGCTGGCGGCTTTGGCTTTATATGCGGCTAGCTGCATCTGCATTGTCGCCCGCGCGTTTCTATCATCTGCCGCCCAACCGCGTGGTTGAGCTGGGCACGCAGACGACCATCTAGGTGTAACGATGTCCTCCGCCGCTTCCTCACCTGCGCATGGCGCACCGGTCTCCGCGCGACGTCAGATCGGTCTGACGGTAGGCGCGCTCGGCGTCGTTTTCGGCGATATCGGCACCAGCCCGCTTTACGCGATGAAGCAGTCGGCGCTTGCTGCGGGCGGAACGATTCCCGGCATGATCGCGGTGATGGGCGTGTTGTCGCTCATCTTCTGGACGCTTCTGATCGTGGTGACGGTCAAGTACGTCGTGTTCATCATGCGCGCAGACAATAATGGCGAAGGCGGCGTGCTGGCGCTGGCAGCGCTCGCCCATCGCGTGACGGGATTGAGCCGCCGCGTGAAAACGTCGATCGGTCTCGTCGCGCTGCTCGGTCTGGCGCTGTTCTATGGTGATGGCATGTTGACGCCGGCGGTTTCGGTTCTTTCCGCCGTCGAAGGTATCGGCGCGGAAAGCCACGCCTTCGCCGAATGGGTCATGCCGATTTCGCTGATCGTGCTGGTCGGACTCTTTATCATTCAGCGTCACGGCACCGAAAAGATCGGCGCGCTGTTCGGTCCGGTGATGGTGGTATGGTTTATCGTCATCGGCGCATTGGGTCTGAACGCGATCCTGCATGCACCGCAAATCCTGCGCGCGATCAATCCGGATTATGCCGTTGCTTTGTTCCAGCATGAACCCTGGACGGCCTTTGTTTCGCTTGGCTCCGTCGTGCTGGCCGTCACAGGCTGCGAAGCCCTCTATGCCGACATGGGCCATTTCGGACGCAAGCCGATCCAAGTGGCATGGCTGTTCTTTGCGTTGCCGGCCCTATTCCTGAATTACTTTGGCCAAGGCGCGATGCTGCTGGTTCATCCGCGGGCGGTGAATTTCCTGTTCTATTCGCTGGCGCCGCATTGGGCGCATTATCCGCTGGTGGCACTGGCAACCGTCGCCACCATCATCGCATCGCAAGCGGTGATCTCCGGCGTGTTCTCGATCACGCAGCAGGCCGTGCAGCTCGGCCAGCTGCCGCGCATGGAAGTGCGCCACACCTCCGCCACCGAACAGGGCCAGATCTATGTGCCGCGCATCAACGCGATGTTGGGCATCGGCGTGGTCTTGATTGTTCTCATCTTCAAATCTTCCGATGCGCTGGCGAGCGCCTATGGCATCGCGGTCACCGGTGTGATGGCGATTTCCACCTTCCTCGTTGCGGTCGTCGCCTATCGCCGTTGGCGCTGGCCATTGCCCGTGGTCATCACGCTGTTCGGCGTTCTCGGACTGATCGACCTGACCTTCTTCTCCGCCAATACCCTGAAAGTGATTCAGGGCGGCTGGCTCCCGCTCGCCGCTGCCGCCGCAGTGTTCATCATCATGGACACTTGGCGCGTGGGGCGCAGGCTGCATCTGGAGCGCTTGCGCGAGGGCGCGATGCCCATGTCGCTGTTTCTCGATCGCGCCGACAAATTCACACAGCGCATTGCCGGCACGGCCGTGTTCCTCACGCCGCGCACCGATTTGACGCCGGGGCCGATGCTGCACAGCATCAAACATTATCGCCTACTGCACGAACGCGTTGTGCTCTTGAGCGTCAGCGTGGACGATGTGCCATTCGTCGAGCCCGCCCGCCGCGTGGAAGTGGAGAAGCTGGGCAAGGGCTTCTTCGGCGTGAAGCTTCATTACGGATTCTTTGAATTCCCCGATGTTCCCAAAAGCCTGGAGTTGGCGCGTCCTTACGGCCTCGTTATCGATCCCGACAGCACGACCTACTTCGTGGGCCGCGAGATGCTGGTGCCGGCAAGCCGGCCCGTTCTCAGCCCATGGCGCATCGCGCTCTACACCTGGCTCGCCTCGAATGCCTATTCCCCCGCGCGCTTCTTCCGCCTGCCTGCCAACCGCGTCGTCGAACTGGGCACGCAGATCAGCATCTGACTTGACGCAAAGCGCCTGACCGCCTCTCGTATGCGAAGGCAATTGGGGAGGGGACAATGCGCGGCTTCGCGTTGGCGGCGGTATTTTCGGTTCTGGTTTGCGGTACGGCCTCGGCCGACCCGCAGGTGACTATCCCGCAAGGCACGCTTGCCGGAACAACCGACGGCGGCATCTCGGTCTTCAAGAACATCCCCTTCGCCGCGCCGCCGGTCGGCGATCTGCGCTGGCGCGCGCCACGGCCCGCCGCCAACTGGAACGGTGTACGCGACGCGAGCAAGTTCGGCCCCATCTGCATGCAGGCGCCGCGCCCCAGGGGCATGGCCTATGAGAAGCTTCCCGAAAGCGAGGATTGCCTCTCGCTGAATGTGTGGTCGCCGAACACGGCGCCGGGAACTAGGCTTCCGGTTATGGTTTGGATCTATGGCGGCGCGTTTCGCGGCGGCGGGTCGGCCATGTCGATCTATGACGGCATGGAGCTGGCGCAACACGGCGTGATCGTAGTGACGCTCAACTACCGCCTCGGCTGGTTCGGTTTTCTCGATCTTCCCACGCTGGCTGCGGAGCATCCCGACGAGCCACATGGCAATTACGGACTGCTCGACCAGATCGCCGCGCTGAAATGGGTTCAGGCGAACATCGCATTCTTCGGTGGCGACCCTTCGAACGTCACCATCTTCGGTGAATCCGCGGGTGGCATGAGTGTCAACGATCTCATGGTGTCGCCGCTGTCGCGGGGGTTGTTCACCAAGGCGATTTCGGAATCCGGCCTTGGCCTCATTCATACGCCGACCGATGCGGAGGCGCAGGCGGCCGCGGCGGTATTCACGGCAAAGACGAAGGCTGGAAACGATCCGGCGAAGCTGCGCGCGCTGCCCGTTGCCAGCATCGTGCAGGCCGCGAAAGACAATGTCGAAGGCGGCACCACGCCGATGGTGGATGGCACCGTACTCCCCGATCAAGTCTCCAAGCTGTTCTCGCAAGGCAAGATCGCGAAAGCGACCTACATGGCGGGATCCAACAGCAACGAGTCCACGCTGATGCCGCTGATCGGGATGACGAAGGACAGCCTTCTGAACCCGCTCGGCGACAAGCTAAGTGCCGTGCGCACGCTGTATGACGCCGATGGCAAGATCGCTGATGAGGAATTCGTCCGGCAGTTCTTCAGCGACGCGCTGTTCGCATCCGGCGCGCAGGGCTTCGCGCATTACGCGGTGAAGGCCGGTGACAAAGCCTATGTCTATCACTTTCGCTACATCGCCGATTCATTGCGCAAGCGCGATCCGGGTGTCGGGCATGGCGGCGAAGTGTTTTACGTCTTCGGCCTGCACGGCTTCTCGCAGACCCCGCGCGGCGCGATGCTGGCTTCCTTTGTCACCGACAAGGATAAGGGTGTTGTCGCACTGGTGCAGAACTACTGGACCAATTTCGCCAAGACCGGCGATCCCAATGGCGCGAACCTGCCGCAATGGCCTGCGTCATCGGATGCTGCACCGCAAACGCTGGTGTTCGATGATCAGACCAAGGCCGTCGCGGGATTCCGCGCCCGGCAGTTGGGCGTGATCTATATGGGATGGACGGCGCGCAGCGATGATCCGATGCCTTGACGCGTTTGTGACTGGCAAGGCGGCAGGCGATAGCTAGGCTTGCCCCTGCCGATCAAACGCGCGGGAAACATCATGCTGCACCGTTCGCTTCTGCTTGCCAGTGTTCTGGGCTTTACACTTGCGACCGCAGCCTATGCCGGCGATACGCCGCCTTATGTCCGCGCCGCTCTCGCCGACCCGGCGCGCGCCGCTGATGCACAGGCCGATGCCCGGCGTCATCCCGCCGAGCTGGCGACCTTCGCCGATGTGAAGCCGGGTGACACGGTTGTCGATCTCATTCCGGGCGGCGGATATTTCACGCGCATCTTCTCCAAGATCGTGGGACCGAAAGGCCATGTCTATGCGGTGTGGCCCAACGAATATGCCAATGAAGCGGCGGACGACGTGACTGCAACCAAGGCGATGGCCGCGAAGCCGGAATACGCCAATGTCAGCGTGATCGTGCAGCCCGCCGCGAACTTCGCCATTCCGACAAAAGCCAATGTGGTGTGGACCTCGCAGAATTATCACGACTATCCGGACAAATTCATGGGCAAGGTCGATCCCGTGTCGTTCGACAAACAGGTCTATGCGGCGCTCAAGCCGGGTGGCGTGTTCATCGTCGTCGATCATGTCGCCGATGCCGGTTCGGGGATGCGCGACACCGACACGCTGCACCGCATCGATCCGGCCATCGTGAAGACGCAGGTGACGAGCGTGGGCTTCAAATTCGACGGCGAAAGCGATGTGCTGCGCAATCCCGCCGATACGCACAAGGCCACGGTGTTCGACAAGTCGATCCGTGGTCATACCGACCAGTTCGCGTATCGCTTCCGCAAATAGTCAGTCGAGCGCGTAGACCAGCGCCTTGAGATACGCGGTTTCCGGCAGCATCGGATGCACCGGATGATCCGCGCCCGCGCCCGATTGATGGATGAGCGCGCCGCGGCGGTTGGCGCGCGCGATGCCGATGGCGCATTCCAGCGCGAAGCGGTCCGCCGGAATATTGTGCGAGCAGGAGGCGAGCAGCAGGAAACCGTTCGGTGCCGTGACGGCCGCAGCAAGACGCGCCAGCTTGCGGTAAGCCTTGGCGCCCGGCTCCAGATCCTTGCGCGATTTCACGAAAGGCGGCGGATCGGCGATGACGACATCGAACTTTTCGTTCGTGGTCGCCAGCCGTTCCAGCTCTTCGAAGACATCGGCTTTCACCGGCCTGACTTTGACCGCGTTTGCGGATGCCGCTTCGCCCGCAAGATCAAGCGCACCTTGCGACGAGTCGATGCCGGTCACGTTCGCCGCGCCATTCTTCGCCGCAACAATTCCGAAACCGCCCGCATAGCAATAGGCATCCAGAACCGAACGGCCCTTCGCCAGTTTCGCCATGAAGGCATGATTGTCGCGCTGGTCGAAATACCAACCCGTTTTCTGGCCCGCGCCGATATCGGCAAAGTAACGCACACCGTTCTCGATCAGTGAAATGCGGCCAGGCATCTCGCCTTTCGCGGCGCGCACATAGGAGTCGAGACCTTCCAGTGCGCGCGACGGCGTGTCATTGCGCAGCACAACGGCCTTCGGCGCAATGACATCCTCCAGCGCTTCCAGCAGCACGGGCGTGAGCTTTTCCATGCCCGCCGTCGTCACCTGGATCGAACACACATCATCGAAGCGATCGATGGCAAGGCCCGGCAACCCGTCACCTTCGGCGTGAACCAGCCGGTAAAAAGGCGCGTCATACAGCGCCTCGCGGCGCAGCAATGCGCGTTTCAAACTCGTTGCGAAAAAGCCTGCATCGATCTTCGTATCCGCTTTCGCATCCAGCATGCGTATCGAGATCAGGCTGGCGGCGTTGAAATAGCCGGTGCCGAAGACGATTCCATCGTCGCCCTGCACATTCACGACGCTGCCCGGCGCAAGCGCTTTCGCCGCCGCGTCCATGACAATCTCGTTGGAGAACACCCACGGCGCGCCGGCGCGCAAGCGGCGGCCTTCCCTGGGCCTGAGTTTGAGGAGCGGATGGAGTGCCATGCGCACCGGTTAGCACGCCCACACATAAAGGAAAAACGGCCTACTTCGGTGGCGGCGCCGTGGGCTTTTTCCCGGCACTTTCGTTGAATTCGGCGCGCTGTTCCTTGGTCCAGGCCGGCAGGGTTTTGCGTGCGAGGAGATAATCATAGATCGCGTTCACTTCGTAGTCGTGGAAGTAGCGGAACCGCGCACGCGCCAGCGGCGACATGGTGGGAATCCATTTCCCCGCGCGCGAGCGGCCGTCATAGAGCAGCTGAAAAAACTGCGTGCGCGTATATTTCGCCGCGACATTCAGATCGGGCGCATAACCGGAACCGGTCAGATCGCCGCCATGACATTGCGCGCAGGAGATCGACGCCAGATAGCGTCCGCCATCGAAGCGCGGCCCCAGATCGGCGGGGCTCAGAATCTCGTCCGCCTTCGGCGACTTCGGAGCCAGCCTGCCGGCGACGATCGCCTTGCGCGCGGTCCAGTCGAAACGGATCACGCGCGGCGGCGCCGCGCGAGGCGGCAGCGAACGGATATAGGAGATAACGTCCTCCACATCCTTGTCGCGCATGTAAGCGAAGGTATCCGACGGCATGACCCACATCGGCCTGGCGTCCGGTGTCAGCCCGTGACGGATGGCGCGTTCCAGATCGCCGTCTGTATTGACCGCCGCGAATGCCCTCAGATCGCCGCTCCAGATGGGAAGGGCAGAATTGCTTCGGATCATGCGGCCCTTCAGATCGTCGCCGTGGCAGCCAAAGCAGCCGGATACCGTCATCCAATGCTTGCCCTGCGCCACATCACCGGCATCCTTGCTCGCATGGACGAGCGACGACGGCAGGGTGTAGCGCCGCTCGATCACCGCTTCGGATGCGAGATAGACGTAGAAAAGCCATAGCAACCGCGCCGCGGCGGCCAAAACTGCCGCGATGCCGATCCATCTGATCGCAAAAAAGGTGAATCGCCCGGCAGACATGGCGCGAGACTATTGGGGCGGCGGGATGGCTGCAAATCGCGGCATCGATGCTGCGTGAGCTTCTCCTTTCGCACCGATTGGTGACGCCCGGCGCGATCGATCGACGGAAAAATCAGCCGCGCTTTTGTTTGCCCGCTGTTTGGATGGAACAATCGCCTTGAGGTTGATTTTCAAGAATAGGGGGTGGGGGTGTTTCCCCCTATTGCAGAATTCCCTCCACCTTTGACGCCACGCGGTTCCTTTGATCGCTTATGAGGGCGCGACCGTTCTTCGATGCCTAGTTGCGGAGATTTCTGCGCAGCTCTGAGTCTCAGATGGCTCTCAAGGCGGATTAAGCGCGTCTGTTTTTCCGTGTTCGGCATCAAAGCCCGGTCAGGGCGAGGGCTGAGTTAGAGCTTCAACATTGGTATTCCTTACAAAGAAAATCTCACGCAGAGACGCAGAGAGAGCGGGGGTGTTGCGGCAGGAACGCTTCACGTTCGAAAGGGCCTGGCGCGCTTCGCGCGCCCGTTCATTCTTTCGACAGCGAGGCATCCCAAGCCGACACTGCTCCGCTCTCTCTGCGTCTCTGCGTGAGATTTTTCTTGGCCCAAAACGCAGAAAACCGCCGGCTTTCGCGGGCGGCTTGGGTTCGGGGCGCAGTTCCAGAGTTGGAAGAAATGTACGGGACCACCGTCACGGTGTCAAGCAAATTGGGAAAATTAGTTTTTGATCAGGTAATTTAGCCTAAGTATCTGACCCTATTACCGAAACCGCTTATCGCCTTTCGCGCGTCATGGATTTGCGCGCAAAAAATTCCGCAAAGATATTTTGCGTCAGGCCATGCGCGATGCGCTGAAACCGGCGAACAGCGGGGCGATGGCGTTTACGGCCGCTTCGGCTTCGGCGCGGTTTGGCGTTTCGTTGGTGTCGCCATAGCCGACCATGTCGCCGCCCTCCAGCGATTGCACGCAGATGCCGTCGCGCCGCGAAAGCACATTGATGCCGTTATAGAAGAGGCCGTATTTCACTTCCGGCTGCGGGATGAGCCACTGGATCTGGCCGCGCACCGGCACCACGGATTCGTCCTTCCACAATGCGCGCGCGCCATAGCCCGTGCAGTTGATGACGACCTTCTCCTTCAGCCGCGAGAATTCGTTCGGCTCATGGAATTCGCGATATTCGATCTTGCCGCCGGCGAGCAGGAAGTCGGTCATCAGCGTGTGGCCGTAATCGGCGATGTTGAACATCAGCGTCTCATTGCGCGACACGAAACGGTTGCCGAAGGGCGTGGAGCCCGGCGGCAATATCTGGCGGCGCGGCGTGAGATCGGCGATGCGGTCGTAATATTCGGCGAACGGCAGCGCACCCGGCATATCGGGATCCATGCGCTTGCCGCCAGGATCGTTGTCGGTGACGACATAGCGATCGATCCATTCGACGGGCTCGCCTGGCAGGCCGAGATAGGAGCGGTAAGTCTTGAAAGATGTGCGTGCCATCTCCTCCCATAGCGCGGGAAACGCCGGCGAGACTTTATCGGCGAGCGCGATGCGCGAATCCGGCGTCCAGCTTCCGGTGGCGCGCGCCGAACGCGTTTGCGGCAGTTGTTCGCGCGCATAGATGGTGACTTTCGCCCCGGCCTTCTGTGCGAGGATCGCGCAGGTGAGACCCAGAGCACCGCAGCCAATCACCGCGATTTCGCGCGGGCTGTTTGCCATCGCCTTCTTCACCGCAATGGTGCCCGAACCCCAGGACAGCGACCAGCCGCTGCCGCCATGACCGTAATTGTGGACGATCAGTGTGTGCCCGATGGTTTCTGTATCGAGGCGCGGCCCCTCGGCGCGGAATGGGCGCAGGCACACCGTGATGTCGAAGATGCGGTCGGTGCGTGCCCGCACGGGTGCGATGACAGGCTGATAAGCGCCGACGGTGGGCGCAGCCATGGTGGTGCAGGCTTCAAGACTGGCAACACCGCCCAAGGCGAGCGAGGTTTGCAGGAGCCGGCGGCGATCAATGCGCGAAATGGTGTTCTGCAAATCCTGTCCCCCGTCCGTCGCCCGCGTTAGGCTGGTCATGCAAATCTTGAGGACAAGCCATGGCGGATTTGTGGCCCGAGCTTCCCTATGCGGCATGGGTGAAGACCTATGAAACCCTGCATCTGTGGACGCAGATCGTGGGCAAGACGCGGCTGACCTTGACGCCGTGGCTCAACCATTCCTGGCACGTCACCTTCCGCGTGACGGCGCGAGGGATCATCACGCCACTCATCGCCAATGACGGCAATGATTTACAGATCGAGTTCGATTTCATCGATCATGTGCTGTGGCTGCGCACCAGCAAGGGTGCGTCGCGGCAGATAAAACTGCGGCCCATCACGGTGGCGCAGTTCTATACCGAATACCGGCAAGCCCTATCCGAATTGGGGATCGCGGTTGAGATCGATGCGATGCCGAATGAGATCGCGGGCGCCGTGCCGTTTGCGCAGGACACGACGCACGCTTCCTACGATCCCGAATACGCCAACCGGCACTGGCGCGTGCTGCTGCGCGTGAACGAGGTATTTCAATATTTCCGCACCGCATTTTTGGGCAAGGCGAGTCCGGTGCATTTCTTCTGGGGAAGTTTTGATATTGCCGTAACGCGCTTTTCCGGACGTCATGCGCCGCTGCATCCAGGCGGCGTTCCCAATCTTTCCGATGCGGTCGCGCGCGAAGCCTATTCGCATGAAGTGTCGAGCGCCGGCTTCTGGCCGGGCGGCGGAGCGATCGACTATCCCGCGTTCTATTCTTATGCCTATCCGGCGCCGCAAGGATTTGGCGAGGCGAAAGTAAAGCCGGAGGTCGCGTTCTTTCACAAAGAGTTGGGCGAATTCATCCTGCCTTATGACGCCGTGCGCACCAGCGCCGATCCGAAACAGACTTTGCTGGATTTCCTGCAAAGCACCTACGAAGCCGCCGCCGATCTGGGCAAATGGGACCGCGCCGCGCTGGAATGCGATTTCGGCCAGCCGGGGACGCCAAGAGTGGTGAAGTGATCGCTGAGGCGAACGGTGGCCTGCCATCCGAAGCTCGCGACAACAGTCTCCCTACGCTCCTTTGGAGCTTCGAGAGATCACCCTTCTCTCGCTTCGCGAGCGAAGGGTGGTGCCGCTTGCGTGACGCGAACACGCGACCCCATCATTACGAAGAAGATTTGATGATGGCGCATAGCTACCCATACCAGCACCTAAGTCTCTGGTGCCGTTGATATTTTCCCAGCGAGGAGTATCGCGGCGAAACATAGGCGAATGCCGCTTCACGGCCCTCGCCCGAGACAATGGTGAGACAAATGCGACTAACCGATATGTCGATTCGTGCCCTCGAAACTCCTCAAAAAGGGGCCGTCATCTTTGGCGATGATCTAGTTCCCGGCTTCGGGGTGCGGGTGAGCGAGGGAGGTACCAAAAGCTTCGTTCTAACCCACGGCGTCCGGCGCCAGCGGGAGACGATAGGACGGGTAGGCATTTTGAGCCTCCAGGAGGCCCGTGGCGAAGCGAAAAGGCGCCTAGCCGCGTACACCCTCGGAAAAGAGCGCTTGAAGGCTGTAGCGTGGAATTCTGGCCTCCAGACCTATCTCAAAGAGGTCGAGCGGCGCTGCAAATATCTGACCCATAGCAACTACAACTATGTGCTGAAGCGCCACTTCAAGTATGGCGAGACGGCACTCGATCAAGTCTCCCCGCACGACATCACCAAAACTCTTGATCGCCTCGCACACACGCCGGCCGAGCAACAGCGCGCTTACGTCGTGCTTCGTGCCTTTTTACGTTGGGCGCATCGGAAGCACCTGATCGACAAAAACCCAATGGAGCGCATGCAAGAGCCGCGTGCATATCGGGCTCGTGAACGCGTTCTGACCGATGACGAACTACGCGTAGTCTGGCGCAATGCCGGAGACGACACTTTTGGCCGCATTGTGAAGCTTCTCATCCTCACCGGCCAGCGCAGGAGCGAAATCACAAACCTAAACCCTGAGATGATTCGGGGTGATCGCATCACGTTGCCGGGCTGGCTCACAAAAAATAGCCGAGAGCATACTATTCCAATCGGCTCGATGGCGCAGGCCTTACTGCCGACTTCCCGCGGAAAGAAGGAATTGTATTTCCCGGCCCTTGGCAGAGACACCCCGTTCAATGGCTTTTCGAAGTGCAAGG
>JANWJQ010000134.1 GCA_025451875.1 Rhizomicrobium sp. | reverse complement strand
TCCCGCAATACAAGAATGCGCAGGGCTATCGGATGCTCGATGAGATCGATGCGGCGTTCGATCTGGCACAGGCGGACAAGAATGTGCGCGTCCTCATCGTTCGCGGCAGCAATGGAAATTTCTCCACCGGGCACGATCTCGGATCGCCCGAGGAAATCGCCTATCGCAAATCGCTCGGCGCCGCGCCGGGCATCGAAACCTACGATCAGTTTCGCAAATACAATCTCGATCTGCTGCTGAAGTGGCGCAACTTCACCAAACCCACCATCGCGATGGTGGAAGGCTACTGCATCTATGCGGGCTGGATGCTGGCCGCCTGTTGCGACATTGTTTTTGCGGGCGCGGATGCACAGTTCCTCGCGGGCTATGTCGAATATATGTCGATCCCGTGGGACATCGGTATTCGCCGCGCGAAGGAGCTGTGCTTCGAAAGCCGCTTCATCACCGCGCCGGAGGCCGCGCAATACGGCTTCGTCAATCGCGTGCTGCCGAATGCGGAGCTGGAGCGTGAGACCTACGCCTATGCCCGCCGCGTAGCGGAGAACACGCCCGGCGTGCTGCGTTATGCCAAGCTGCAGATGAACAAGGCGCAGGACGCACAGGGCTTCACCCAAGCGGTGGAGGATAGTTTCGGCGATTATTTCGCGATGATGAACCTGCTCAGCGACGAATGGCGCGTGCCGGGCGAAAAACGCCTGACCAGTGTCGATCTGGCCGTGAAGGGCCGAAAAGGCCAACGCTTCGGCCTGAAGAGCTAGCGAAGGCGGCGCGACGGTCCCCACACATCCCGATGGAGATCCCAAAAGCGTAATAGACAGCTCTTTCGCCGCCAGAATATCGTCAATTCTATAAGGTGAGTTGCGGGACTCGCGCTTCCGCGGGGAGGATGTCATGTCGTCAGCATTTCCGAGTGCCCTCGGGGCTTTTCTGATCGGGATATTGGCCACGGTGCTGGCCTATCAGTCCGGCCTGATCGACAGGCATTTTCGATTTCCGGGTTTTCCGACGCACCGTGTCGCGCAGAACGATCGGGGCGGCGCGCCATTACTCGTCAGTGTCGCGCCTGCCACGCAAGATGCGCAGTGCCTTCCGGTGTTCAAGGTCTCGAACAAAACGAAAAGCGCGATCTATTTTGAGTCCGACACTGGCATGTTGTTCCATGGCGACGATGAACTGGACGCCGATTATGAGTATGACGGGGAAACTTATCGCCCTGGGCCTGACGACGACGAGCTCGGGTACTATGAAAGTTATGCGTCCCCATCCGCCTCTGCCGATCCAAATGACGGGCAGGCAATTTTCTTGCCCCCGGGCGCCTCGATACGAACCGATGATCGCGGGCCGGGCCGTCGCCATCATCCCTCCGATGACTGCGGGGCGGTGAGAATCCGCCTGTCCGACTAGTCAGGTCTGCGGCATCGCCCGATTGAGAAGCGAATTTGCATCGATCTTTGCATCGATCGCGCCATAGGCAAGACCGGGATGTTCTGAGAGCCGCGTGGCGCAGAAGGCATCGAGCACAAATGATGGCGTTGTGCGGGCGAGCACCGCACCCTGCAGCGCCAGCGCCATCGTCTCCACGAGATGCCGCGCTGCGGATTCCGCCGGCGGCCTGGCGATCGCGTCTTTCACCGCATCGATGGCCCGGTCCAGCGCCGCATTTGCGCCGCGTGCGGCTTCGATCTCCTGCACGAACGCCGCTACGCTGTCCGGTTCCCGCGCCATGGCGCGCAGGACATCTAGGCAGATCACGTTGCCGGAGCCCTCCCAGATGGAATTGAGCGGTGACTGGCGGAAAATGCGCGGCATCACGCCTTCTTCGATATATCCCGCGCCGCCATGCGCCTCCATGCATTCATAGACGAAGTTCACCACGCGCTTGTTGATCCAGTATTTTCCAACGGGCGTGGCGATGCGCGAGAACGCCGTCGTTTCGCCGACGGCCTCGCTTTCGTCGAAGCTCTTCGCGATGCGGAAGGTGAGGGCGGTCGCGGCCTCGCTTTCAATCGCCAGATCGGCCAGCACGCTTCGCATCAAGGGCTGGTCGATCAGTTTCTTCTGGAAGGCCGTGCGATGGGCCGTATGCCACAACGCATTCGCCAATGCCTGGCGCATATAGGCGGCGGGGGCAAGGATGCAGTCCAGCCGCGTGTGATGCACCATCTCGATGATCGTGCGCACGCCGCGGCCTTCCTCGCCGATGCGCTGTGCGAAAGCGCCGTGATATTCGATTTCGGACGAAGCATTGGCCTTGTCGCCCATCTTGTCCTTGAGGCGCATGACATGGATCGCATTGCGCTCGCCATCCGGCCGCCAGCGTGGCGCGAGGAAACAGGTCAATCCGCCCTCGGCGTAAGCGAGCGTCAGGAACGCATCGCTCATCGGCGCGGAGCAGAACCATTTGTGGCCGACGAGGAGGTAAGAACCGTCGTCCTGCTTCAGCGCCCTGGTGGTGTTGGCGCGCACGTCCGAGCCGCCCTGTTTCTCCGTCATCGCCATGCCGATGGTGACGCCAGCTTTGTCTTTTGCGGGTCGCGAGGCCGGATCGTATTTTCCCGCCGTGATGCGCGGCTCCCATTCGCGCGCGATCTCCGGCTGATGCCGCAGCGCGGGCAGGCAGGCATAGGTCATCGTCATGGGACAGCACACGCCGGGCTCGGCCTGCGCCATCAGGAATTCCAGCGCGGTGTGCAGAACATGCGGCGCCTCTTTCGCGGTCCACGCCGCGGATGAGACGCCGGCCTCGATCCCGAATTTCATCAGCGCGTGATAAGCCGGATGGAATTCCACCTCATCCAGCCGTTGCCCGTACTTGTCGAATTGTTTTAGCTGCGGCGGGTTCTTGTTCGCCTGCATCGCCCATTCGGCGGTTTGCGCCGATCCGCAGGCCGCGCCGAATGCCGCAAGCCGCTCGCGATGCGCATCGCCACCCGCATGGTGGAGTGCGTTCTGCAGCGCACCGTCACCCGTAAACAGATTCACATCCTCGAAAGGCGGCGGCTGGTTGGTGACGTCGTGTGTTTCGAGATGGGTTTCGGGCCTGAGCGCGGTCATGGATCACTCCCTGATGCCGTCATTATAGGCAGACAGGCGGCTTTGCGCCCGCGACGTTTCTGCTAGGGTCGAACCAGAGGAAACGCCCGAAGAGGCTGCATGACCATCGAAACATCCGCTATTGAAGCGGGCGAAGCCGTACAGCCAGAACATGCCGCGGTGGGCGGCGCCGGATACGTTCTTTTCATCCTGACGCTTGTTTATGTCGTGAACTACCTGGATCGGCAGATCCTCGGCATCCTGCTCCCTTACATCCAGAAAGAGTTCGTGCTCAACGATTTCGAGGGCGGCCTGCTTTCGGGGACGGTGTTCGCGGTGATCTACGCCACGCTTGGCGTTCCGCTCGCCACGGTGGCCGACCGCTGGAACCGCCGCAATCTCATCGCCGCATCGCTCGCGACCTTCAGCCTGATGACGGTGCTGTCGGGCTACGTCACGGTGTTCTGGCAGCTTATCGTCACGCGCTTCTTCACCGGCGTTGGTGAAGCGGGCACCGGACCTTCGATCAATTCGATGATTGCGGACCTCTATCCGCCGCACAAACGCGCGGGCGCTCTCGCGTTTTATTCCGCCGGATTGAATGTGGGCTTGTTGCTCGGCTTTTTCGGCGGCGGCTGGATGCTGCAGCATTTCGGTTGGCGCAGCGCGTTCATCGCGTCGGGCGCGCCGGGGGTTCTGCTCGTGTTTCTGCTGCTTTTCACCGTGCGCGAACCGACCCGGGGCGCGGTGGATGGACTCGTGGACGTCGCACCCGCACCCAGCCTGATGGAGACGATCCGCCATCTTCTGACATTGCCGTCCTTCAAATGGATCGCGATCGGTTGCGGCATGAGCGCATTCGGCGGCTATGCCGGTCTCGCCTTCATTCCGAAATTCCTGTTCGTGTCGCATCACATGACGCCCATTCAGATCGGCGTCGCGCTGTCCTTGCTGACGGGCGTATGTGGCGCAATCGGAACCTATTTCTCCGGCTATTTCGCGGACCGCTTCGGAAAGCGCGACGTGAACTGGTATATGTACATCCCCATCATCGCGACGTTCATCTCGCTGCCGTTTGCGCCGATCTTCTATCTGACGCCGAGCACAACGGTTGCGCTGATTGCCGCCACGGGCCCCGCGACGATGGGGGCGGCCTATCTCGGTTCGTCCTATGCGATGGCGCAGGGCATGGTGCCGCTGCGCATGCGTGCGCAAACCATCGGGCTGTTGCTCTTCATCCTCAACATGATCGCGCTGGGCTTGGGCCCGGCGACCGTCGGCCTCATCAGCGATTTGCTGCGCCCCTACGCCGGCACCGATTCCCTGCGTTACGCGCTGATGACGACCATGATCACCGGCCTCTTGGGGGCGGCGTGTTACTGGCGCGCCACGAAGACCCTGAAAGGCGATCTCGCCCGCGGCAGTTTGCCTTCGGTGCCTTGAGCGGGTGGCGCACACCTGTCTAGTCTTGGGACATGGTGCGGGTGAGGGAATTCGCTGCTGTGGCGTCCGTGGCAATGCTCGCGATGAGCGCCGCCTATTGGACGCAGAGATTTGAGTCGAACACCGCACTCCAAGCCACTGTTTTAAAATGGACTCCGGAATTCGCGCGGCCGGCACTGGCAGCGGAAGCCGCGCCGCAGAAACCGGTTCGCGTCGCGGAGCGCATCGAACTCGGCAAGCCTACGCCGGTCGTCCCGATTCCCCAGCAGCCTGCCGCGCCGATTATTCCAGCCGCGCCAATTCCTGCGGCCGCGCCGCCCGCTCCGCCGGTCGTGCAGACGGACAACGCCTATTTGCAAGCCGAAGCCGTGGCGCAGCGGGTGAAGGATTCGGTGCCAACCGAACTCTTTCCGTATTTCGACACCTATCTCTATGTGAGCAAGTCCGCGTCCGGCGCGTGGGCGCAACACATGTTCGTCTTTCACAAGACAGAGAGCGGCCGTCTCGCGTTTGAAGAGGCGTTCCCGGTGTCCACCGGTCGCGAACGCAGCGAAAAATATTTCACCAGCACGCCCACCGGTTTGTTTGAACTGGATCCTTATCGCTTCGACGCCACGCACCGTTCGCATCGCTGGCATGGCGCGCCGATGCCGTGGGCGATGTTCCTGAACTACACGATCCACAATCGCGCGACGGGCATCGCGCTTCATTCGGGCGTCGGGCACGTGGCGCTGCTCGGCCAGCGTGCGTCCGGGGGCTGTGTGCGCATGCCGCCCGAGAAGGCCGAAGAGTATTTCCACCGTTTCCAGGCGACCGAGCATGGCCAGGTTCCGGTCTTTGCCTTCGACAGCGCCAGCGGCACCACCCGGACGGACGGGATGATCGCGCGGGACATGACCGGAAAACCGGTCCTGACCGAGGGGTACCGGGTTCTGCTGATCATCCAGAACTACCCCGGCGGACCGGCCATGGTCGCGGTTTTGTCGTAGCCGTTAAGGTTTTGCCTTGCCCGGAAGCGGATTTTTCGTAATTGTGTTAACCTCTTAGTGCACCATATTGGGACAATGGCCCATATGGCCGGGTAGGCTTTCGCCTATGAGGGGATGACTGCGCGTGATTGCGTTGCGCCATTTGAGCGTTGTGTACCTCGCGGCGGCGTCCAGCTTCGCCGTGGCGATTGCGCTTTCGCAGCACCCTACCTGGAATGCCGCGGCCCATGCCGGCGCCCGCATCGTGGGCGAGCAGGGCGCATCCGCTGCTGTCGCCCTCAATGACTACGTGCTGCAGCCCGGCTGGACGGCGACGAAGACAGGCTCCGTCGCGTTCTTCAAAGTGGCAGCCGACAAATTCAACATGATCCCGCAGAACGTCGCCGCGCGCGCACCTGCCAAGCCGGTTGTCGTCGCGCAGGCGAAACGTCCCGCGCCGAAACCCGTCGAAATTCACCGGCCGTCGATCGTCGCGTCCTATCAGCAGAAGAAACTGATGCCGCCGCCGGCGCCGCAACTCGCGACACCGAGCCTTCGCCCGCCGATCGTGGAGAGCGAACCGGTGGTGCAGCCGAAGCCGAACACGGTCGTCGCCGCCGCGCCGAAATATTCGCTCGCGCCGCAGGCGACGCAGCCCATCGCCCCCAAGGCGCCCGCGCAACTGGCGCCGCCGCCGATTAACGACCATCCGCCGAGCGCCGCCGAACTGGCGCGTGTCACGCAACATTTCCGCAGCAGCCTCACCAGGGAGATGCTCGCGAATTTCGAACTGTTTCTTTATGTGAGCAAAGCCGATCACGGCGTTGCCGCGCAGCGCATGTATGTCTTCCAGAAGCAGGACAGCGGCGATCTGGTGCTGCTGCACAACTGGCCGGCTTCCACCGGACGCGAGATGGTCGAGTACGCGCCGAATGGAACCAAGGCGCCGAGCTTCACACCTGCGGGTTATTACGAGCTCGATCCCAAGCGGATGTATGTGCATCACGTCTCGGGCCAATGGCAGCAGCCGATGCCTTACGCGATGTTCTTCAATTGGGAAGATCACGGCTATCAGACCGGACTTGCCATTCACGGCGCAGACGGCGCGGAAGACATCAGTCTTCTTGGCACACGCGCGAGCGCGGGTTGCGTGCGGATCGCGCCGGAGAATGCACGCGTTCTCTTCTCGCTGATCAAGAACGACTACAAAGGGCTGATGCCGAAATTTGCCTATGACAAGCGCACCGCCACCATGAGCAATCAGGGCGTGCTGCTGCACAACACCGACGGCAATCTGCAGATGGCGGAAGGCTACAAGGTTCTGGTGTTCATCGAGAATTACGGCGGCGAGAACGTCGTCGCGGCGCTGTTCTGACCCTTCGGGGCTCGCTTCGCCTGCGCCTCAGCGCGGCGGCTTTTTAAGTTGGAATCGTCATGGTGAGGTGCGGTTCGAAGAACGGCCACGAACCATCACGTGTGGCCGGTCAGCAGCCACAGAACAATGATAATCGGAATTGGCACGCCAATCAGGTAGAGCAGGCAGCTACGCATGTTTCACCCTCGGATCGGCGTTTCGCGGACATAATGAAGAGCCCCGCGAGAAAGTTCCACTCCTAGCCGCGGCGAAGCTCATAAAGCGCGACGGCGGCGGCGTTGGAGACGTTCAGGCTCTCGGTGCTGCTGTCGATGGGGATGAAGGCGGCGGTATCGCAATGCTCGCGCACCAGCCGGCGGATGCCGGAGCCTTCAGATCCCAGGACCAATGCGATATCGCCTTTGGTAGCGGCTTGCGCGAGTGACTCTTCGCCATCGCCCGCGAGCGCGATGCGCCAGAAGCCCAACTCGCCAAGCTGATCCAGCGTGCGCGAGATGTTGACCACTTCGACATAAGGAACAGTGTCGAGCGCGCCCGACGCCGCTTTCGCCAGCACGCCGGATTCCGGCGGCGCATGACGGTCCTGCACGACCACTGCGCTCGCGCCGAACGCGGCAGCGGAGCGCAGGATCGCGCCTTCATTGTGCGAATCGGAAATCTGATCAAGCACCACGACGATGCGGCGCTTGCCCGACGGTTCGCCCAACAGATCTTCCAGATCCAGCTTCGGCAGTTTCTCGCATTGCAGCGCTATGCCTTGATGCACCGCGCCTTCCGGCAACAGACGATCCACGCCTTTCATGTCGGCGATCTCATGCTTCACGCGGCCCAAAAGCTTCGGCCCGATTTCCTGCGCCGAGCGCTCCGTCAGGACCAGGCGAATGACCTTGCGCTTCGGATTGGAGAGCGCCGCCCGTACCGCGTGAATGCCATAGAGCCAGAGCCCCTCGGGCGCGCGTGAGCGCTGCTGATCCCTGGGGACGAAATGGCGGCGTTCTTTTTGCCGGTCTTTTGGGTTGTCTCTTTGGTTGTCTCTGCGGGTCATCGGATCAGCATGTTGGAGCGGGTGAAGGGAATCGAACCCTCGTCATAAGCTTGGAAGGCTTCTGCTCTACCATTGAGCTACACCCGCGCTGGGCCACCCACTATCAGGGATCGGCCGCGCACTCCAAGCATTTTTGATCCGATTTGGCGCGCCCAAGGGGCAGCCCGCATGCGGGGTCAGCCGGGTTCTAAGGCGGGCTCGCACTCCTTCGCGCATCGCGTCGTACAGCGAGTGGAGATTGGCCGAGGACACGGACGAAACTTTGCCGCATGCGATCGGGGTCGTCGAACCCCGCCGACTGGGCGATGGCGTCCAGCGTTTCGCGCCCTTCCTCGACGTGGGGGCGCGCCGCCTCGACCCGCAAACGTTCGATCGCCTTTGCCGGCGTCATGCCCGTGGCTTCGACAAAGGAGCGGGAGAATTGGCGAACGCTCAAATTGGCGACATCGGCCAGCCGTTCTACCGTCAGATGGCCGCGCAAGTTCTCGCGCGCGAATGTGAGCGTCTGGCGGATACGGTCCGAACCCGGATCGAGATCGAGCAGCGACGAATGCTGCAACTGTCCGCCGGGACGCCGATAGTAGACGACGAGATTTCGCGCGATGGTGCGCGAGAGCTCGCGACCCAAATCTTCCTCGATCAGAGCCATGGCCATGTCGATGCCGGCGGTCATTCCCGCCGATGTCCACACGCCTGCCTCTTCCAGAAAGATATGATCGCCGTCAACGCGAATATTCGGATACATGGTTTGCAGCTTGGGCGCATAGCGCCAATGGGTGGTCGCGCGCCGTCCATCCAGGATGCCGCTCGCGGCCAGCAGAAATGCACCCATGCAGACGCTCGCGGTGCGGCGTGCGCGCGCCCAGGCGTCGCGGATGAAATCGATTTCTTCCGGTGTCACAGGACGGTGCGCGAGCGCGAAATCGCCGACAACGACGAACGTATCGATTGCACCGATCTCGTTCACCTTTAGCGAAGAAACCTTGACGCAGGTCGAGCTCTCGATCGGCCCTCCGCCAAGCGAGATCACGCTGATGCGATAGGAGTTGGGGGCGAGGGCCTCCGCGAGCGTAAACGCCTCCAGCGGGCCACTCAGGTCCAGCAACACGAAGCCGGGATAAATGAAAAAGACGACGTGCCGTGCGATGGCCGAATTCATCGGATCAACGTCCTAACGGGCTCGGTTCATTCCGAGCATAAATTAGCGTGGCATCCAATTTGGAGGAAGATCGTGAACCATATTGTGACAAGGGATGGGACAGAAATTTTCTACAAGGATTGGGGCCCGAAGGACGGTGGGAGACAAACTATCGTGTTCCATCATGGCTGGCCGCTCAGCGGCGACGACTGGGACGCGCAGATGCTCTTCTTCTTGAAGCAGGGCTATCGCGTGATCGCGCATGACCGCCGCGGGCACGGACGTTCCACCCAGACGGCACACGGCCACGACATGGACACGTATGCAGCGGATGTCGCGGCGCTGATCGCAACCCTCGACTTGAGAGACACCATCCATGTCGGCCACTCGACGGGCGGCGGAGAGGCGGCCCGTTACGTCGCCAAATACGGGAAGAACGTCGCGAAGCTGGTGCTGGTCAGTGCCGTGCCTCCGACGCTGGTGAAGACGTCTTCCTATCCGGACGGCACGCCGCTTGAGGTGTTCGACGGCCTGCGCACCGCGCTCGCGGCCAATCGCACGGATTTCTACTGGACCTTTCCTATCCCGTTCTACGGCTACAATCGCAGCGGCGCGGTGCTGAACGAAGCCGTCCGCAATAATTGGTGGCGTCAATCCATGATGGGCGCCGCGAACGCGCAATACGAATGCATCAAGGCGTTCTCGGAGACCGATTTCACCGATGATCTCAAATCCATCGACGTTCCGGTCATCGTCCTGCACGGCGAGGACGACCAGATCGTGCCGGTCGTGAACGGGCGGAACACGGCGAAACTTGTGAAGCGCGGTACGCTCAAAACATATCCCGGCCTGCCACACGGCATGTGCACCACGCACGCCGCCCAAATCAACGCCGATCTGCTCGAACTCATCAAAGCGTGATCGCTCGCTCAGGAGAAACCCAACATGAAGATCGTTGTGATCGGAGGCACGGGCCGGATCGGATCGAAACTCGTCAATCTTCTGCGTCGACGAGGACAGACCGTTGTTGCCGCTTCGCCGGAGACGGGAATCAATACGCTGACGGGCGACGGGCTGGCGGAGGCGCTCGCGGGCGCTGATGTCGTCGTGGACGTCGCGAATTCGCCCTCGTTTGAAGACAAGCCTGCGATGGATTTCTTCGTGACATCCGGGCGCAATCTGCTCGCGGCTGAGAAGGAGGCACGTGTAAAGCATCACGTGGCGCTGTCGATTGTCGGCACGCAGCGGCTCGTCGAGAGCGGGTATATGCGAGCGAAAGCCGCGCAGGAGAAGCTCATAAAGGAGTCCTCCATTCCATACACCATTCTGGAGTCGACGCAGTTCTTTGAATTCATCGAACGGATCGCGAAAGATGGGTTGGACGGGGATGTGTATCGCCTGTCGCCGGCACTGATGCAGCCGATTCAGTCGGATGAGGTCGTTGCCGAGCTCGCTGACATCGCACTCGGTCCTCCGGTCAATGGCACGGTTGAAGTGGGCGGCCCCGAGGCCGTTCCGATCGATGAATTGGCGCGGGAGGTCCTCAGCGCTCGAAAAGATCGCCGCAAGGTCGTGGCCGATGTGCACGCCCGTTATTATGGCGCGGAGCTGAAGGACAAATCGCTCATCCCCGGCCCCAAGGCGCATATCGGCACGCTCAGGTTCGGCGACTGGCTTCGCCAAACGCTGGCGCCGAACTGACATCGTCGAAAATCAGGAAGCGGCCGGGTGTTGCGAGACACAGCCGTCGGGAGGACACCATGATGAAGCTTTACTACGCACCGGGCGCTTGCAGCCTGTCCGATCACATCGCCCTTCTGGAAGTGGGCGCAAAGTTCGAGGCCGAACCGGTCGACCTCCACACAAAGCGAACCGCATCAGGCGAAGATTTCAACACCATCAATCCGAAAGGCTACGTTCCGGCGCTGGTGCTCGACGATTGCGAGGTGCTCACCGAGAACGTTGCGATCCTGGACTGGCTTTCCGAGCAGTATCCGCAGTTGCTCCGGAACGGAACGCTTTCGCGCACACGCCAGCTCGAGATGCTCGCGTTCATAGCGACTGAAATACATCAGACCTTCGAACCGATGTGGCATGCGGGCGCGGAGGAAGAATTGCAGAAGGCGCGCGAAAAGGTCGCGAAATTGCTTGTGTTCGCGGCCACGCAGATGCGCGGGTCATATCTTTTTGGCGATGAGCTTTGCGCGGCCGATTGCTATCTCTTCGTGATGGTGCGTTGGGCGGAAAAGCTCGGTGTCGCCATTCCGGATGCTCTGCTTAGCTTTCAGTGGCGGATGCTGGAACGCCCTGCGGTGCAGGCGGCGCTTGCGCGTGAAGAAATATCCGTGCCGCGCAAGTCTTCAACGATATCTCCCGATAGCGCTATCGACAGCAGGGTGCGGGAGAATCCGCGGGAGCATCGCTTCGAACGGCCAATCCACGACGATGCGATCGCGGCGGCCTATTACCGGGACGAAGGCGGGAAGCTTGTTTTCGTCCACACCGAAGTGCCGCCGGAGTTTGAAGGGTTGGGGATCGGCACCGACTTGGCGCACGGTACCTTCGAACTTGTCCGCGAAACGGGGCGCAAGGCCGTCCTCGTCTGCCCGTTTATGGTGGAATTTGCCGCCACGCATCCGGAGTTCGCAGATGTCGTCGTGGGTGAAGGTTAAGGGCCTGCCGGGCCTTGGCACGTGGCAACAGTCCGCATCTCTGCATCCTCTGAGCGAAAGATTGCCTGCCACCCGAAGCTGCGGAACTGCATCGGTCCTCCTTCGCCAAGGCTACGCAGGACGCCCCCTCCGCTGCTCCGCAGCGTAGGGTGGTGGGGGAAGTAGGACTCGAACCTACGAAGGCATAGCCAGCGGATTTACAGTCCACCCCCTTTGCCACTCGGGACATTCCCCCAAACTCGCAGTTTCCTTGCGGAATTTGGCGATAAGAACGCG
>JANWJQ010000133.1 GCA_025451875.1 Rhizomicrobium sp. | reverse complement strand
TCCTGATCATGCGTCTTACCGTACTCATGGTGCTGTTTGTTCTGGTCGTGAACATTTCCTTCCACCGTCCGATCCTTGAATCCCTGATGTTTGCTTTGGCGCTGGCCGTCGGTCTGACGCCGGAGCTTCTGCCCATGATCGTCACCGTCACGCTCGCCCGCTCTGCAATGGCGCTCGCCAAACGCAAAGTGATCGTGAAGCGCCTTTCCGCGATCCATGATCTCGGCGCCATGGACATTCTATGCACGGACAAGACCGGAACATTGACAGAAGCCACGATCAAGCTTGTGCGCACGGTCGATGGTAACGGCACGGAAAGCCAGCGCGCCTTCACTTATGCCTATATCAACAGCCGGTTCGAAAGCGGCATGAAAAGCCCGCTCGACGATGCGATCCTCGCCGCCAATCCGTTCGACATGGCTGGCTGGAAGAAGATCGACGAAGTCCCGTTCGATTTCGAGCGCCGCCGGATATCGGTGTTGGTCGAACACGATGGCAAGCGCCGCCTGATCGTCAAGGGCGCGCCGGAGGATATCTTAAAGCTCTCAGGGAGGTACGAAGGCGCAACCGGAGAAGAACAACCGCTGGACGCCGAGGTGCGCCGCACGTTTCAATCCACGCTCGACGGTCTCTGCGCTCAGGGTTTTCGCGCGCTCGGCGTCGCGAGCCGCGAGGTGGATATAAGTCATCAGACCGCCGCGATCGCCGACGAAAGCGAACTCGTCTTTGAAGGCTTCGCCATCTTTTTCGATCCTCCGAAAGCAAGCGCCGGAAAAACCATCAAAGCCATGGAGAAAGCCGGCATCGCGGTGAAGGTTCTCAGCGGCGATAACGAGCTGGTATCGCGTCACGTTTTTGCGGAAATTGGAGTTCCGGTCACCGGCGTTCTGACGGGCGACGCGCTGGCCCGGCTTTCCGACGAAGCGCTGATCGGTCAACTCCCCACGGTCAATCTCTTCTGCCGCGTCAACCCACAGCAGAAGCATCGCATTCTGCTGGCGCTCAAGCGCATCGGACATGTGGTGGGTTATATGGGAGACGGCATCAATGACGCGCCGGCTCTCCATGCGGCGGACGTGGGGATTTCCGTCGATGGTGCGGCGGACGTCGCCCGCGCCGCGGCCGATCTGATCCTGCTCGAACACGATCTTTCGGTGGTGCAGGACGCGGTTGTGCAGGGCCGCGGCACCGTTCGGAACGTCTCGAAATATGTGCTGATGGGTTCGAGTTCGAATTTCGGCAACATGTTCAGCATGGCGGGCGCGGCGCTGTTTCTTCCGTTTCTTCCCATGCTGCCGATTCAGATCTTGCTCAACAATCTGCTTTACGACGTGTCGGAGATCGCAATCCCCTTCGACAGGGTTGACCCGGAGGCGACGGAGCGGCCCGTAAAATGGAACGTAAAGCTAATCGAGCGCTTCATGCTGGTCTTCGGACCGGTCAGCTCCGTTTTCGATTTCCTCACCTTCTATGTGCTGCTGCGTCTGTTCGGCGCCGGTGAAGCGCTATTTCAGACCGGCTGGTTCGTCGAATCGATCACGACACAGGTGCTCGTCGTCTTCGCCATTCGCACGCGCCGGCGGTTCTACCGCAGCAGGCCCCATCGCTCCCTTGTCATCCTGGCGCTTGGAATTGTCGCTATCGCCATCCTCCTGCCCTTCTTGCCGGTCGGACGCTGGTTCGGCTTTGTCGCACCGCCGCCGCTGTTCTTTGCCTATCTGCTCGGGGCAACGGTGACTTATCTGGTTCTCGTCGAAGTCTGCAAAGCGGCCTTCTATCGGTTAACCCGCAATCTCTAAACTCTCGCGCGTGTTGGATTCTGCAGCTACGATGCCGACAACGCTTAAAATTCAGAGCAATTGCCTTGCGAAGAATATATGCCGCACAGCGCGCTTCCGATTTGATGATGCCCGAAATCTTGGGATGTCGAGCCGCCTCTCTTCCAGCTGGCAATTGGTCCCCGTTGCGTCCACCGCCAGTTCTAAGTATTTGCTTTCACGGCGTGACCCCGTAGCTCAGCAGGATAGAGCAGCGGTTTCCTAAACCGCAGGCCGGGTGTTCGAATCTCCCCGGGGTCGCCAATCTACGCTGCACCAGCAATGAAGACTGCCTTCCCAAGGCTCGGCAGAGCGCAGGGAGGTTATCTCAACCAAACAGCTCCAGGTCGCGGGCCATCTCGCGCAATTCGGAGACCCGAAGTTCCGGAACCATTTTACAGACATCGGAACAGCCCCCTTGTTCCACCGTTGGGTTTATGCGCGCCCCATGCGCGCGTGAAATCCCCACGAACGAGGAAACGATATGACAAAGAACATCATTCGGACCGCGCTGCTGTGCGGAGCTGTGGCATTTTCAACCTCTGCGTTCGCGCAGATCGGCGGCGCGGTGAGCGGCGCAACCAGCACGGCGACATCGGCGGCTCCGCCATCGATCACCAGCACGACGAACGCCGCCGGCCAAATCTCGAGCCCCGGCATCGACTCCAGCACCGGTATATCGAACATGACCGCGCCAGGCGCCACGTCCACCGGCATGAAGTCGAATACCGCATCGCCTGTTTCCGATACCGGCATCAGCGGTTCGGCGTCGAGCAAGTCCAGGCATCACCGCAAGGCCACGCCAGCCAGCGACACCGATGTGAACACCGGCGTCAGCACGCCGAACGCGAACACGTCCACCGGAACGAGCGTGACGACCGATCCAGGCGCGGCGAACGCCAGCACAAGCACCGATACGAACGTATCGACCCCGCAGCCGCACTGACATCGCATCAAAACAGAAAGGCCGGAGAGCGATCTCCGGCCTTTTTTCACGCGAGGCGCTCTTTGCCGTCGGGCGTATAGAAGAACACCACATCGCGGTCGGGACGGGTGAGCTTTTTGTCCTGGCCCTTGTAGTCGAAGCTCGACAGCAGATCGCGGATGATCTCCAGCCGTGCGATCTTCTTTATGTCGGTCTGCACGATGCGCCATGGCGCGGCGGGATGATCGGTACGCTCGAAGGTTTCGTCGCGTGCCTTGCTGTATTCCTTCCACATCTTCTGCGCCTTCGCATCGACCGGGGATATTTTCCAGCTGGTGAGCGGGCTCTTGGCGCGTTCGGCGAGGCGCTCCTTCTGCTCTTTGCGGCTGATGTCGAGATAATATTTGCGGATCGCTATGCCGTCGCGGATCAGCATGTCTTCGAACGGAATCACCGATTCATAGAATGCCTCGAGCTGCACCTTGGTGCAGAAACCCATCACCTGCTCGACGCCGGACCGGTTGTACCAGGAGCGGTTGAAGATCACGAATTCACCGCCAGCCGGCAGATGCCGCACGAAACGCTGGAAATACCATTCGCTCTCGTCGCGGTTTGAGGGCTTGGCCGGCGCGTGCACGCGCGTCTCGCGCGGGCTCATATGGGCGGTGATGCGCTTGATCGCACCGTCTTTTCCCGCCGCATCGCGCCCCTCCAAGATGATAAGCACTTTGCGGTCTTCCGCGATCAATACGCGCTGCAGCTTCACCAGTTCGATCTGCAGAGCGCGCAGGGTCTTCTTGTAATGACGATCGTCGCCATCATCGTCGTCGTGATATTTTTTTTGCTTGGCCATGGGCAGATTAAACGTGCGGAAAGCGACTGCTGCAACCTAAACCCGCGACCAGGGCACAACGTTCCCCTCCAGGCGCTTTGCCGCAATGCCGAAAACCTGCGCCAGGGCGGCATCGGACAGAACCTCGCCCGGCACGCCCTGCCCGGTCACATGGCCATTTCGTAACACGACGATCTCGTCGCAGAAGCGCGAGGCCAGCGACAGGTCGTGCAGCGTGATTGCCACCGCCACGCCGCGCGCGGCCTCGGCGCGCAGCAGCTCCATCAACTGAAGCTGATGGGCGGGGTCCAGATGCGCCGCCGGTTCATCCACCAGCAGGATCGGCGCCTGCGTCGCCAAGGCCCGCGCCAGCAACACACGCGCGCGCTCGCCGGCGGAAAGCTCATTGAGACCGCGCGACGCGAACTGCGTCACATCGCAGCGCGCCATCGCATCCTCGATGGCCCCGGCGCCGTCATCGCGCGCGCCATAAGGCAAGCGCCCCAGCGCCACGATGCGGTTCACCAGCATCGGCCATTGCACCGCGCTTTCCTGCGGCAGATAGGCGATAGAGCGGGCCAGCCATTCGCGTGAGCAATCCTTCAGCGAACGCTCCAGCACCTGCACAGCGCCGCTCTCATGCGGCAGCAAGCCAAGCGCCACGCGCAGCAGCGTCGTCTTGCCAGCGCCGTTGGGACCGACAATGCCCGTCACCTTGCCGCGCGCGAATTGCGCGGAGGCATCGTCCAGAACGACACGCGTGTCATAAGAAGCGCGAACATGAGAGAGAAACAGCGCGATCATATCGCCTCCCGCCGCATGCGCAGAATCAGCCACACGAAGAACGGCGCACCGATCATCGCCGTCATCACGCCGACAAGAAGCTGTCCGTCCGGCGCGATCAGCCGCACTGCGATATCGGCGGCCGTCACCAGCGCCGCGCCGCCAAGCGCCGAAGGAATGATCAAGCGTGCAGGTTCATAGGCATAGAATGGCCGCAGGAGATGCGGCACGACGAGGCCGACGAAACTCACCGCTCCCGCCGCCGCCGTCGCCGCGCCCGTTGCCAGCGCCACGCCGATCACCACGCGGCGGCGCACGCCATGCACATTCACGCCCAGCGATTGCGCCGCTTCTTCGCCCAAAGTGAGTGCATCGAGGCTGCGCGCCGCGCTCCACAGGATCGCGACACCCACCACCACCGGCACGACGGCGAGCTCGAAATCCGCCAGCGTGGAATCCTTCAGCGATCCCATCATCCAGCGGATCATCTCGCTCATCGCATAAGGATTGGGCGCAAGCGACATCGCCAGCGCCGTCATCGCCGTGGCGAGGCTGGCGATGGCCGCACCGGTGAGGATCAGCGCCGTACGTTCCGCGCCCGCGCGCGAGAGGAAATAAAGAATGGTCGATGTCGCCACCGCACCCGCGATGGCCGAGGCCGGCAGGATCAGCGGATTGAGCGCCGCGAATCCGAAATACATCGCGACCACCGCGCCGAAGCCCGCGGAGGATGTAAC
>JANWJQ010000132.1 GCA_025451875.1 Rhizomicrobium sp. | reverse complement strand
TGGGCCAAACAGCCCTTCACCGCCACATTCAAAAGCTGGAAAGCGAATATCGATTTCGATGCGGCGAACCTCGCCGCGTCGAAAGCCGACATAACCATCGTGATCGGCAGCATGGCATCGGGCGATGCCGAGACCGATGCGGGCATCAAGGGCGAGGTTGGCTTCGGCGCGGACAAATTCCCCACCGCGCATTTCGTCACCACAAGCTTCACGCACAAATCCGGCAATGACTATGTCGCGCGGGGAACGCTGACGCTGAAAGCCGTCACCAAGCCCGTCACCCTTCCCTTCGCGCTGACCATCAACGGCAAGTCCGCCCATATGGTGGGGACGGCGGTTGTGATGCGCAACCAGTTCGCCGTCGGCACTGGCCAATGGGCCGCCCCTGACCCCGTGGCCTTCGACGTCAAGGTGAACATCGACCTGACGGCGACGCAGAACTGAGAGACCTCCCTCTCCCCCTGAAGGGGGAGAGGGAATAGTTTGATGCCATGAACTCCGCCCCCGCCAATTTGCGCACCGCCGACGCCGCCGCTATCGCGCGCGGGGGCGAGATCATTCGCGCGGGCGGGCTTGTCGCCTTCCCGACCGAGACGGTCTATGGCCTCGGCGCAGATGCCACCAATGACCGCGCCGTGGCGTCGATCTTCGCGGCCAAGGGACGCCCCCAATTCAATCCGCTGATCGTGCATGTGCCGGACGTCGTGGCCGCAGAAGAAATCGTTGCCTTTACGCCGCTTGCACGGAAACTCGCGCAGGCGTTCTGGCCCGGCGCGCTGACATTGGTTCTGCCGCGCAAGGCAAAGAAGCTGTCTCTGCTGGTCAGCGCGGGCCTCGACACCGTCGCGGTTCGCGTTCCGTCCGGCGCGGTGGCGCAGAAGCTTCTGCATGCCGCCGGAACCCCGATTGCCGCGCCGAGCGCCAATGTCTCCGGCCGCATCAGCCCCACATTGGCGTCGCATGTGGCGGAAGAATTCGGCGAAACCGTCGATCTTATTCTCGACGATGGCGCGGCGACGTTGGGCCTGGAATCCACCGTCATCGGCTTCGACGGCGAAAATCCCGTGCTGTTGCGCCTCGGCGCAATGGCGCGCGCAGAGATCGAGAAGATCGCAGGGCCGCTCGCCATGCCCGGCGCGAAAATCACTTCGCCTGGCCAGCTCATCAACCACTACGCGCCCCTCGCCGCGCTGCGGCTGAACGCAAACGACGTAAAGCCCGGCGAGGCGCTGCTTGCCTTCGGCGCGCATGTTCCCGAAGGTGCGCGCATGACGAGAAATCTCAGCGCGACCGGCAATGTGAAAGAAGCGGCAGCGAACCTTTTCGCCATGCTGCGCGAACTGGATTCCAATGGCGCGCAGAACATCGCTGTGATGCCGGTGCCGGAACACGGCCTTGGCGAAGCGATCAACGATCGCCTGCGCCGAGCGGCGGCGCCACGCACATGACCGATACAATTGCGCGCTTGAAGGATGCCGCAGGCCTCAAAGGCTGGAGCGACGATCCGGCGGAGATCGCGCCGCACCTGAAGGAATGGCGCGGCAAATATCAGGGCGAGTCCGCGCTGCTGCTGAAGCCGGATTCCACCGAAGCCGTCTCCAAAATTCTCGCCATCTGCAACGAAACCCGCACCGCCATCGTGCCGCAAGGCGGCAACACCGGTTTGGTGGGTGGACAGATTCCGTTCGACAACGAAATCATCCTCAGCCTGTCGCGCATGAACCGAATCCGCATGGTCGATGCATCAGGCATGAATATGATCGCCGAGGCCGGCGCGACTCTCGCCGCCGTGCAAAACGCCGCGGCGAAATCGGATCGGCTCTTTCCGCTCAGCATCGCATCGGAAGGCTCCGCCACCATCGGCGGCAATGTCTCCACCAATGCGGGCGGCGTGCATGTCCTGCATTATGGCAACACGCGCGATCTGGTTCTCGGCGTCGAAGCGGTTCTTGCCGACGGCCGCGTGCTCGACATGCTGCGCACCCTGCGCAAGGACAATACCGGTTACGACCTCAAGCAGCTTTTCATCGGCGCGGAAGGCACGCTCGGCATCGTCACCGCCGTGGCGCTGAAGCTCTTCCCGCAACCGGCCGAGCGCGTGACCGCGCTTATCGCTGTGCGCGATCCGCAATCGGCGATCGATCTGTTGTCGCGTCTGCAAACCGCTACCGGCGGCGCGATGTCGGCCTTCGAATTGATGCCGCGCCTCGGATTGGAGTTTGTTCTCGCGCATATCCCGCAGACCGCCGATCCGCTCTCCAAACCTTCGCCCTGGTATGTTCTCGCGGAGGCCAGCGGCGGCGCGAACGGCCATCTCGAAGAGGCAATGGAAAGCGCCCTGTCCTCCTCCGATCTCATTACTGACGCAGTGATCGCCAAAAGCGAAGCGCAACGCACCGCGCTATGGAAACTGCGCGAAGCGATGTCCGAGGCGCAGAAGCCCGAAGGCGGCTCGATCAAGCATGACGTTTCCGTGCCGATCAAAGACATTCCCGCTTTCCTGAAGGACGGCATCGCCGCCGTGGAAAAACTGGTGCCCGGCGTGCGCCCCGTGCCGTTCGGCCATCTGGGCGATGGTAATATCCATTTCAATTTCACCGTGCCGAAGAACGGCGACAACGCCGCCTTCCTCGCGCGCTGGAACGAAATCCAGGATGCGGTGCATGACATCGTGAACCGCTATCACGGCTCCATCAGCGCCGAACACGGCCTCGGCATCATGAAGGTGCATGAGATCGAGCGTTACAAAAGCGCCGCCGAGCTGGACGTGATGCGCACTCTCAAGCGCACGCTCGATCCCAACAACATCCTCAATCCGGGAAAAGTCGTGGCGATCTGAGGCTGCTTGACATGCCGGACTATTCGCCTATATGGTAGAACATAACAAGAACTTAAAAGGGGCAAGCTATTGTTTATACAAGACTACAAGATATTGCGCCGGAAGGAATATTCGCCACCAATTTCCGCAAAATTGAAAAGCGAGGGCGAAAAACTTCACATCAACCTTCGAGCGGAAATCGAACCGGCACAACGGCTTAGGCAAAAGCCGCCGAATTTGCGTAGGAAAAACAAGGGCGGCGCGCCGAAGGGAAATCGCAACGCGCTGAAAACGGGCCTTCATACGGCGCAAAGCATTGAGATGCGGCGCCAAGTCCGAGCCTGTATCGTCGAAATGAAAAGATTGGCGGCGCAGTATCGTCTGTACGCCGCGGTGAAAGACATTCAATCGGCCTCTATGCGGCGTGCGGCAGAATTGGCTTCGCTTCGTTTGCAGGCGATTCCACCATCGGCGCCGGAACAGAACGCGTGTTGTGGAATGCGCTCAGCACGGCCGTGACGACCGTGGCGGCATAAGGCATCGCCTGGATCGCCAGCATCGTCATCCACAGCATGACCGCCGGGCTTTCGAAGGTGTGCTCGTTGATCATGGAGCAGAAGGCCAGCACGCAGGCCAGGAACAGAACCGTCTCCTGCCACGCCATGCGCAGCACCTGGCTCAACCGCGCCGGGTCTTCGCATTTGGGCGTGCGCATGAACGGCTTGCCGGAAGTGAAGATGCCGGTCCACACCGCTTTCGCCACGGTGTGCGTCAGCGCCAGTCCGGCAACGGAAGCCGCAAGCGCGCCAAGAAAGCCGGACCGGACCTTCTGCGGATAGAGCAGCATCGTCTTGAGCAGCTTCACGCCGAACAACGCCAGAGCCGTGCCGGACAGCGCCGCCATCGGCACATCGAAGGTCTTGGGGTCGAAGAACATCAACGCGGTCCAGGTGAGCGCGATGGACGTCACGGCGAGACCGAGAGCGTCGGAAATCCAGGGCAGCCAGCCGGAGATAAATTGATAACGCTGGCCCCAGCTCAGCTTTCTGCGCCCCAGAAAGAACGATCCCCTATGACGCTTGAGGATCTGCATCGCGCCATAGGCCCAGCGATAGCGCTGAGTCATGAAGGCATCGAGTGTGTCGGGAATGAGACCCTTGCCCATGCTCTGCGGGATATAGGCGGCGCTGTAGCCGGTCTCGAACAAGCGAAGGCCAAGCTCGGTGTCTTCGGTGATGCACCATTCCGCCCAGCCGCCCACCTCTTCCAGCGCGGTCTTGCGCACAATCGTCATGGTGCCGTGCTGGATGATGGCGTCGTGTTCGTTGCGCTCCACCATGCCGATGTGGAAGAAGCCGCGATACTCTTCGTAGCACATCGCCTTGAACACGCTTTCGTGGCTGTCGCGATAATCCTGCGGGCCCTGCACCAGCGCGATTTCCGGCGACGCGAAGAACGGCAGCGTGCGGCGCAGCCAGAACGGCTCCACCTGATAGTCGCTGTCGATGACCGCGATGTATTCGGTCTTCGGATCGGTGAGAGTGATCGCTTCGTTCAGCGCGCCGGCCTTGAAGCCCTTCACATTGTCCATGTGATAGAAACGGAAGCGGTCGCCGAGCGTCGCGCAATGCGCCTGCACCGGAAGCCACGTCGCCTCGTCCGGCGTGTTGTTGTCCAGCACGATGACTTCGAAATTCTCGTAGTCGAGCTTCGCCAGTGCATTCAGCGTGTCGATCACCATGGCCGGCGGCTCGTTGTAGCAAGGCACATGGATGCAGACCGCGGGCGAGCCCGATGGAATCTCCGCCCGCACGGCGCGGCGCTCCACGCGCCACAAACTCGCTGCCATCTCGATGCTTTCGGTCATGACAATGGTGGCGGCGAGCAGCACCAAAGGCACCATGGCCACCAGAATGGCGAGATCGAGGACATCGATATATTGCAGCGTCACCGCGTCCAGCAGCGACAACAGCCCGGTCGCAACCACGGCGACGAGGCCGCCGATCACCAGATAGCCCACCTGATGCACGCGCGGCATGCGCTTGAGGATCAGGAAACCGAGCAGCAGCGTGATGATGCCGGCCAGTGCTGCATAAGTCCGCCATTCGGGGAAGGACCGGAACAGTCCGTAGAAGGGAAACTTCGGATCGCCATTGGCGTCGAACACGCCCCAATAAGCGCCGACCGATCCTTCCAGATCGTTTTTCCACGGCTGGTCGTAGCCTTCGATCAGGTAATAGTCGTAGCCCTTCTCCATCGCGAGCTGCACGAAGGCCCGGTCGAAATAGGCTTCATTGGCGAGCGACGGTTCGGCGGCCTTGCGCGCGGGACCTTCCGACGGCCAGCCGACCTCACCGATGATGATCGGCTTGCCGGGATACTGGTTGGCGACGTCGTCAAACCAGCGCTGCAAACTGCCCAGCGAGCCGGAGATGTACACGCCTTCCCAATAGGGAAGCAGATGGATGGCGATGACGTCGGCATTCTGCGCCAGCTCCGGCGCGAGCAGCCAGGTCGACCATGGCTCGGCGGTCGTCACCTTGATGCGATTGGGAAGCGCCGCGCGCACGCGTTTCATGTAGGCGCTGAGCTGTTCGGTGGAGAGATCGCCGCGTTCGATCACTTCATTGCCAACGAACACGCGATCCACCGTCCGTCGGTTGGCGAGCGCGGTCTTGATGCCCAGTTCGATCTGCTTCTCGTTCTCGTCGAGATCCGGCCCGATCCAGATACCCAGCGACACCGTCATGCCGTAACGCCGCGCGATCTCGGGCACGCGATCCATGCCCTTGTCGACCGTGTAGGTGCGTATATGCGCTGTGAGTTGGGAAAGCTGCTTCAGGTCGTGATCGATGCGGGCGGGCGAAACGTCCTTCTCATGCTCGCGCGACGAGAACATGTGGCTGGGATTGTAAGTGATGCCGCGCACCAGCCCGTCCCAGTTGGGCGCGATCACTTCATAGTCGCGGCTCGCCCAGAACAGCAGCGTCGCGCCCACCATGAGCACGAGCGCAGCGGCAATCTTCCATGTGCCGCCCGGGACGCTGCGGACCCACTTCAGAAACATCGACTACCCACCTTACACCGGCGTTTGCCGCCGTTCTCAACGCGTCTGGAACTCCGCCCCCGAAAGTTCAGCATATCATAGCTATGCCTGCCGGCGGTTGCCGTCAGGGAGCGCCCGGTCCTGGGTGACTTTGATCGTCGTCGCCACCCGGTTTTTCCGGCGCGGCGGGCGTGACCTTGAGAAGCTCCAGATCGAATACCAGCGCCTGATTGGGCGGGATCACAGCCCCGGCCCCGCGCGGTCCATAAGCGAGGTTGGATGGAATCAGGAGTTGCCAGTGATCACCTTCGCGCATGATCTGAAGCGCCTCGGTCCACCCCGGAATAAGCTTGTTGACCGTGAACTGGGCGGGAAAGCCCGGCTCTGTCGCATCGAAGCGGGTGCCGTTTATAAGTTCGCCTTTGTAATAGACCGTGACGGTATCGCGCGCGCCAGGGCGCATGCCGTAGCCGCTTTTGATGATGCGATACTCAAGTCCGCTCGGCTCGATGATCACGCCCGGCTTGGCGGCAAAGGCTTTCGCGAAGGCGGCATTTGCTTCCGGGCTCAGCGCGGGATCGGCGGCTTGGGCGGCGACGGTAAACAACGCCAGCGCACCGGCGACCAGCAGTCCGACTCGAAACATCCAATTCTCCCATTGAAGCGCCGCGCAGATAGCGCGCGGTCGTGGCGAAACTTTGACCCTGTGCCGAACCAAGACTTGAGGTCCCGTAAGAGCAATACCTTGTAACAGATTGGATTCAAGAGATTTTGGACTTAACGAAGGGGTATGAGCGATACCCCCTCACAAAAGCCCATGCTTGGCGTGGCTGCAACGGCCTGAAACGAGCGGCGGGAAGTGCCGCGGCTCCGCCGGACAAAGGAAGCAACCAGGGTCGACGGAACTTGCCGGCTGCGAAGCACGCGAGGCTAGCGGCCAAACAGGCGCGCGAACACTCCGCGGCGCATCGGCTTTCCAAGCACAGCGCCGATATGCCCGCGTGTCTCGCCAACCGGCCTTGCCGCAGCCATGGCAGGCTGCGCTTGCGGCGGTGCGTAAGCGCTCTGCCGCGAGGACGGCAAGCTCTGCAGCGATTGGGTAAGCGGCGGCAGCGCCATCTCCGATCCCGGCGCAACCTTGAAGCAGACTGGACCGATACATTGCGTGGCAAACTGCTTGGCCCACAATTCGTCGGGGCTGCCGCCGGTCATAAGGCTCGGCGCGAGCTGCACCGGTCCCTGACGCTCCTCGATCTGGCGCGTCTTGAGCGCGCGCACGACGCCTTCGAGGCGCTCCGCGCTATCCATGAACCGGCTGCGTGTCTCGGCCATCTCAGCCTCCACCCTGTCTTGAGAACCATTGGAATCCATTTTCGCGGCTGATCATGGCTACGTCTATGGCGCCGCCCACGGTTTCTTTCTGCGCCATGATCCGCTTCTTGAACACGTTGAGGCTGACCAGTTCCCTGGCCGTCTCCGCCAGTTCCGTGCGTGAAGCGATTTCCAATACCCGCAGGATCGGATTGATGAAAGTCTGCTGCTGGTAGTCCGCGATCATGGCGCGGAATGCCTCGACATAGCGTGGCACAAAGCTGCCCTGAAAACGGGCACGCACGTCGTCGCGCTGTGCCGCGTCAGCTTGTGGGAATGCTGCGACAACCTGATCGACCAACCCGCCCATCATCATCCGGAAACCACCATAGAGCCGCCGCTCCAGATTGAGGTCGATGCCCCGGATGAAGGCGTTGGTGACTTCGCTATCGGCAAAGACGCGGATTTTCGATCTGGTATCGGTGTCGATAGCATCGGACGACGCTTCGGCGCGCTTCAGGTAGCCGCCTACCATGGCCGAGGCGAAATAGGTGACCAGATTGGGATAGCGCTCGTCTTCCCCGAAGCCCGCAAAGACCAGCCCCGTCACGTCTTCCAGAAACAGATCTTTCACGACGGCATAGATCGCGATCTCGCGCAGGCGCTGCATGGCGCCCGGTGAAAGCTGAAACTGGCCAAAGCCGTAAGCGACGATCTCGTCGATCTGCTGCACATATTCGTGCTGCACCGCCACTCCGAAATTCGGTGGAAAGCAGGAAAGATCGGCGCGGGGCGAACCATCTTCGCGGAACTGATAGTCGCGCCACACCCGTTCGATGGCCGCCTCGAGAATGGCGTTGTCGCCCTGGCGTTCACCATCGGCGTTGTCGCTCATGAACTGTGCCAGATGGAAGATGTAACGAAAGACCGAGGCCAGAAGCCGCCGATATTCGTCGCGCTGCTTGGCGCGGGGAAAGAACTCTTCCAGATTGTCCATCATCGCAGTGAAGCTCACCGCGTAGTCGCGCACATGGGCGAACGGCCTGGGGCGGATTTTCTTCTGGTAGTGCTCGATCAGATGTTCCCAGGGATGGCCCATCATGTCGGCAACGCCGAAGAACATCATCCCTATGGGACGGCGATCGATCAGGTTGAATAATTTGCGGTGATCGTTGCGCACCGCGACCGTGCCGCCGCCGATCAGCGTGACGGCCGAATCCGCCGCGAGCGCGATCGCGCGCTGGTTCATCACCGCGATTTCGGACGTCATCTAACCCCTCACACCCCGGCCATTACCCAAGGCCTTGGGTGCAGGATGTCATAGCCCTGCGACGTTTGGGAGGCGGGCCGGAAAAGATGGTTACGCCGCGGCACTTGCGTCGATTTTCCGGGCGTTTAGCTTGCGCCCCGGACAGCTATTGGAGGAACGCATGTACAAGCCATTCGATCTCACGGGAAAAGTCGCGCTGGTCACCGGCGGCAATGGCGGCATTGGGCTTGGCATGGCCGAAGCCATGGCAGCGTCCGGCGCCGATATCGTGGTCTGGGGCACCAACGAGACGAAGAATGCAGCGGCCGAGAAAAAGCTGAAGGAACACGGCAAGCGCGTGATCACCCGCAAGGTGAACGTCGCGAATGAAAAGGAAGTTGTGGACGGCATGGCGGCGGCGGTGAAGGACATGGGCCGCCTGGATTGCGTGGTGGCCAATGCCGGCATTGGTGGTGGTGCGCCGCTTGCCGAACTTACCACCGATCTGTGGCGTAAGGTTCACGGCGTGAACGAAGACGGCGTGTTCTGGACCTTCCGCGAAGCCACCAAGCACATGATCGACCGTGCCAAGAGCGGTGACGCGAGCGGATCACTTGTCGTCGTCGCCAGCACCGCCGGTATCGAAGGCGCCGCGCGCAATTCGGCCTATGGCGCGACCAAGGGCGCCGTGATGTCCATGGCGCGCGCGCTGGCGGTCGAATTGGCGCGCTATGGCATCCGCTGCAATTCCATCGCGCCGGGCTGGATCGCCACCGACATGACACAAGGCGCGCAGGACAATCCCGTGTTCAACGAAAAAGTCATTCCCCGCGTGCCGGCGCGGCGCTGGGGGCAGCCGGAGGACTTCGGCGGCATCGCGGTTTATCTCGCCAGCGATGCGTCCAGCTATCACACCGGCGAAACCTTCATCATCGACGGCGGCTACACGAAATTCTGATGATCCGTAGACGGATCGCTTCGTCCGTATACAAACAAAAAGGGACGCCCGTTTTCCGGACATCCCTATGATGGCTCTAGTTTAGAGACGAAGAAACAGACTGGCAAGCCGGGTTTTTGCGTAATAGATGAGAGCCCCATTTTGAAAACACAGGGGCTTTGCATGACAGCCTGCGGACTGGACTTCGGCACTTCCAACTCGGCGCTTGGCGTCTGGCGCGACGGCACTGCGGCGCTGGCGCCCGTGGAGGGTGCGTCTACGCTTATTCCAAGCGCCATCTTCTTCGATTTCGAGCAACACGGGCGTGTCCTGTACGGGCGTGAGGCCGTGGACACCTATATCGGCGAGCATGACGGGCGGCTGATGCGGGCGCTCAAGACTATCCTCGGTTCTCCTCTGATCGACGAAGCCACAGCCGTTGGGCGGCGGCGCATCAAGCTCACCGAAGTGGTCGAGATGTTCGTGCGCCATCTCAAGACGAAAGCGGAGGAATTCGCCGGTACCGAGATCACGCAGGTGGTCCAGGGCCGCCCTGTCCGCTTCGTTGATGGCGATGACGAGGCGGACGTGCGAGCACAGAAGGTACTGGAGGACATCGCGCATCGTGTTGGCTTCCGCGATGTGCTGTTCGAATACGAACCTATCGCCGCCGCCTATCACTATGAGGAAACCGCGCCGGGCGAAGAGATCGTCCTCGTCGCCGATATAGGCGGTGGTACATCGGACTTCTCCGTTATCCGCATCGGGCCCGAGCGGCGCGGACGCATGGACCGCCGCGACGATCTTCTCGGCAATTCGGGCGTGCGTATCGGCGGCACCGATTTCGACACGCGGCTCAACATCGACGCCGTGATGCCGCTGCTGGGCCTTGGCACGCAGCTCACCACCAAGGATCTGCCGATGCCCAAGGCGATCTATTACGAGCTGGCGACGTGGCCCACGATCAACTTCGCTTACAACCACAAAACCGAACGCGAAGTGCGCGAGCTTCTCGCCGTGTCGGTCCAGCCCGACCGCGTTCGCCGATTGCTGAAAACCATCCGCCGCCATCTGGGCCATCGCATCGCCTTCGCGGTGGAAGATGCAAAGATCGCGCTCAGCGACGCGGAGACGGCTGCCCTGCCCCTCGACTTCCTTGAAGCCGGGCTGCAAGCCACCGCGACGCAGCGTGGGTTTGAGCACGCGATCGCCGACAAGACCGACGCGCTCACCAGGATGGCCGCACTTTGCATCAACAAAGCTGGCATCAAAGCGGATGCGGTGCAGACAATCTTCTTCACCGGCGGCTCCAGCCGCGTGCCGGCGGTGCGCGAAGCGATCCGCAAAGCCGCACCACAAGCTAACGTTGCGGCAGGCTCGGATTTCCTTTCCGTCGCTTTGGGCCTCACACGCGAGGCACAGCGCCGCTTCGCCTGACACTTGCCCTCGCCGTGCGCGCGGTGAATGCTGGTGAAAACACAATGAGGAACGCCATGACCATCCACACGCCGCTCTGTGACATGCTCGGCATCCAATATCCGATCATGCTGGCCGGAATGGGTGGCGTTTCTTACGCTGAACTTGCCGCGGCCGTTTCCAACGCCGGCGGCTTCGGCACGCTTGGCATGGCGGGCCGTTCGCATGATGAGATCAAGGCCGAGATCAAGAAGGTTCGCGATCTGACGGACAAGCCGTTCGGTGTCGATCTTCTCGCCGCCGTGCCGGAGTCGCTGGAGCGTACCGCTGACATCATCATCGAAGGGGGCGCGAAGGCCTTTATCTCCGGCCTTGGCGTTCCGCCCCCGCATCTCGTCAAGAAATTCCACGATGCTGGCCTGAAGGTGATGAACGTCAACGGTGCGGTAAAGCACGCCAGGTCTGCGGAAGCGGGCGGACTGGATGCGGTGGTCGCGCAAGGCACAGAGGCCGGCGGCCACACCGGGCGCATCGCGGGTATGGCGCTCATTCCGCAGATCGTGGATGCGGTGAAGATTCCCGTGATCGCGGCCGGCTCGATTGTCGATGGACGCGGCCTGGCCGCGGCGCTCGCGCTAGGCGCGCAAGGCGTCTGGATGGGCACACGCTTTATCGCCGCGACCGAGGCACACGCCGGCGGTCTCTACAAGCAGGTGATCGTGGATGCGGGCGACGAAGACACCGTCATCACGCGGTCCTATTCCGGCAAGCCGATGCGGGTGTTCCAGAACGAATGGACGAAGGATTGGGAAAGCCGCCCACAGGATATCCAGAAATTCCCGGCACAGGCGATGCTGTCATCGCAGGCGGGCGTGATGGGCGGAATCGGCGGTCAGATCGAAGGCCTGACGCGCGAGCGCTCCGCTTTCGCGATGGGTCAAGGGGCGGGCGGCATCCACGGCGTGAAATCGTCGCGGGAGATCATTCATGAGATCATGGCGGAAGCAGAAGACGTCATCGCACGGATGGCGAAGCTCGTCCGCTCCTGAGCGTCAGAGAAATTTCAGCGCCACATGGCCGAGCACCGCGACGCCGAACAGCGCGATGGCCACGCCGGAGGAATGATTGATGATGCGCATCACCCGCGCATCGATCTTCGCGTGCAGGTGACCGACGGTTTCCGTCAGGATGAACCACCAAAGCGCCGATCCCGCGAACACGCCCGCGACAACGATGCCCGCTTGAAACAGCGTCGGCTGACCGCCGGCCAAGCCTGTCAGCCCCGCGAACATCGCCGCGAAACCGAACAATGTTGCCGGGTTTGTCATCGTGAGTGCAAACGTCGAAATCCCGATGCGCATCAGTGATGACGGCTCGCTCGCGCGTTCCTTTGCCTGCTCCTTCAATGAAGGATCGGGCAGCGTGACGTAGGTGTGAATGCCGAACGAAAGCAGGAGAATGCCGCCCACGATCTGCAGATAGAGCGAATAGCCTTCGATCCACTGTGCGACGGCGGTAACGCCGAAACCAATCACGGCAGCGAAGATGCCGTCGCCTACTGCGGCACCCAGACCGGCCATGAAACCGTTGAGCGGGCCGTAGGCGAGCGTGCGGCGAATGCAAATGAGGTTCACCGGACCGATCGGCGCAGCCGCAATCAGCCCGATAATGACGCCGGCGAATATGAGAACGACGAGATTCACGCGATCTCGACCACGATGCGGCCACGTACCTTGCCGGCAAGGATATCGTTCGCGGCCTGCTTCACATCCGCAAGCTTGATGGTCCGGGTCATCGTGGCAAGTTTCTTCACATCGAGATCTTTCGCCAGACGTTCCCAAGCCTGCACGCGGCGCGCATGACGCATTTGAACCGAGTCGATGCCCAAAAGCGAAATGCCGCGCAGGATGAAAGGCGCCACGCTGGTGGGAAGGTCCATGCCCTGCGCCAATCCACAGGCCGCGACCGCACCGCCATATTGTGTCGATGCAATGACGTTGGCGAGCGTCTTGGAGCCCACGCTATCGATGGCGCCCGCCCAACGCTCCTTGCCGAGCATTTTGGGTTCGCCGGACAACTCCGCGCGGTCGATGATCTCCGATGCGCCAAGAGATTTCAGATAGGTCTCTTCTTCCTTCCGACCTGTCGATGCGATCACGCGATAACCGAGCTTCGCGAGGATTGCGATGGCGACCGAACCAACGCCGCCATTTGCGCCCGTGACGATGATCGGTCCTTTATCCGGTGTGATGCCAGCGTCTTCCAGCGCAAGCACGCAGAGCATCGAGGTATAGCCCGCCGTGCCAATGGCCATCGCTTCTGCGGGCGTGAATTGTTTCGGCAGCGGCACCAGCCATTCGCCTTTCACGCGGGCGTACTCGCTGTACCCGCCAAAATGGGTTTCGCTCAGGCCATAGCCATTGAGCAGAACCTTGTCGCCCGATTTGAAATTCGGATTGCTCGAGGTCTCGACCGTGCCCGCCAGATCGATGCCGCCGATCATCGGGAACTTGCGCACCACGGGCGAACGTCCAGTCAGCGCGAGGCCGTCCTTGAAGTTGACCGTGGAATGCGAGACGGCGACGACGACGTCCCCCTCCATGAGGTCGTTCAGACCCAGTTCGGTCAACTCAGCTTTCTGGCCAGAGTCGTCCTTGGTGATCAGGAAGGCCCGGAAACGGTCTTTCATTGGGGAACTTTCATTAACTCAGGCGGGTGGGCCGCAAAGCACAGGAATTTACCCTGTCCGTCAAGAACTTCCGGCGAAGGGGACGACCAATTGCTGGGCACTGGCGCGCGCGATCAGTTCGCCGTCTTCGCGCAGGAAAACCACTTCAGCGACGATGAGCGATTTCGTCGCCGAAACGACCATGGCTTCGATCAGAAGCGGGTGTGCGCGTCCGATGCGAATGAATTGAACGTTCAGATTGATCGTGCGGAACGCACTGCCTTCGGGCACAACCGTCATCGCAGCGAATCCAAGCATCTGGTCGGCGAGCGCGGCGATATATCCACCGAACATCGAGCCATCGCCATTCAGGACATCTTCGGTCGGAACCCAGCGCTTGCTGACTCGACCTTCCGACCAATCGTCCAGCGATCCCAGCTGTAACGTACGAACGACGGGCGGCAACTCGGCTCTTCCGGACTGCAACTCGTCGAGACGCTCTGTGGCCCAGCTCATCGCTTCAGTTTTCCGACTGCAATGTCTCGACAAAGCGCAGCGGTGCACCTTGCGACGCCAAGATCAGCGAATGGTCGCGCATCACGATCTTGCCGCGGACGATGGTCGCGACGGGCCAGCCGGTTGTCGTCATGCCGTCGAACGGCGTCCAGCCACAACGCGATGCGATCCAGGAATTTTCGATCTTCCGTTTCTTCTTCAGGTCAACAATCGTAAAGTCGGCGTCGAAGCCAAGCGAAATACGGCCCTTGCTCGCAATGCCGAAGATGCGCGCGGCACCAGCTGAAGTGAGATCAACAAAGCGTTCCAGAGTCATGCGGCCCGCATTGACATGGTCCAACAGGATCGTCGCCAGGGTTTGCACACCGGGCATACCGCTCGGCGTGTCAGGGTAGACTTTATCCTTCTCGTCGCGCGTATGCGGGGCATGGTCAGAACCGATGACGTCGACCAAACCTTGGTTCACCGCTTTCCACAGTGCATCGCGATGGCGCGCGTCACGGATCGGCGGGTTCATCTGCGCATAGGTGCCAAGGCGCTCGTAACATTCAGGCGCGGCGAGCGTCAGATGCTGCGGAGTCGTTTCCATCGTCACCAGATCGCGCGCGGCAGCGATCAGTGGCAATTCCTCGGCCGTCGTGGTGTGAAGAATGTGCAGGCGCCTTCCCGCCTTGCGCGCAAGGCCGATAACGCGCTCCGTCGAAGCACGTGCCGTTTCCACGTCGCGCCAAACCGGATGCGAGCGCACATCGTCCCTGATACGCTGATCCATACGCGCTTCGAGACGATCTTCATCTTCCGAATGAACGGACACGCGGCGTTTGCCGGATCTCAGTGCGGCGAGAATGTCATCGGGGTGGCTGAGAAGAAGCGTGCCGGTCGAAGACCCTAAAAAAGCTTTCACGCCGCAGACGCCAGGCATGCGCTCCAGATCAGCCAGCGCGCCGACATTCTGCGGCGTCGCGCCGGCATAGAAGGCGTAATCGCAATGCATCCGGTTCTTTGCGCGCGCGAGCTTGTCTTCGATGGCGGCACGCGTGGTGGTCGGGGGGCTTGTGTTCGGCATTTCGAACACGCCGGTCACGCCGCCCAACACTGCCGCGCGGCTGCCCGTCTCAAGATCTTCCTTGTGCTCGTTGCCGGGCTCGCGGAAATGGACCTGTGTGTCCATAACGCCGGGAAGGACATGCAGTCCTTTCGCGTCGAACACTTCCGGCGCTTTGGCGTCACCAAGCGCGCCGACGGCAGCGATGCGTCCACCGATAACGCCGACATCGGCTTCGGCTATTCCATTCGGCGTGGCGGTGATACCGCCACTGATGAGAAGATCGAAATTCATACCGGCTCTCTCATGATGCGATCATAGAACGCGATGCTATCGCGCACATAGACATCCTTGGTGAAGCCCTCTTCATAGCTTTTTGTTCCACCGGACACGACGCGCGCCCGAAGCTCGGCTTCCGAAATCAGGCGTTGAATGGCCGTGGCAAGAGCTCCAGTGTCATCCACGGGAATGAGCAAGCCGTTGATCTCGTTTTCCACATAAGCGCCCGGCCCCTGCGAAGCCGCCGCGATCAACGGAGTTTGGGAGGCCCAGGCCTCGATCGTCACGGTGCCAAAGGGCTCGTAGCGCGATGGAAATACGCAGATATCGGCGGTGGCCAGCAATGCCTCGCGATCGTTGCGCCACCCCAGAAAGCGCACGCGGTTCTCTATACCAAGACGCTTGGTTTGCGCTTCAAGCTTGGCGCGATCCTCGCCCTCACCGGCGATCCACAGATAAGCCGTGGGGACACGCGCGACCGCATCCAAGAGAACGTCCAAGCCCTTCTTCCAATGCAGGCGCGCCAGCGCCAGCAGCAGAGGCGCATCGTTCGGCGTATCGAACGGGGAACGATCGATTGGACTCTGCGGCGTGTAGTCGGCGAGCGTGTGGATCAGCGCGATGTTCTGGAGAGGAACGCCTTGCTTGTGAATATGCGCGACGAGATCGGGCGTAATGCCGATGAAATATTCACAGGATTTGAACCGGCGCCGCTCGCGATAGCCGCCATACCAGCCGACATGATGCGCTTTCCATTTGGGCGCATACGTCGCCGCACGTCCGGACCAGTATTGGATGATGTCTGGCTGAAAGACCTTTGTCGCGCGGCGCAGGACGCGATGCGTCGGAAATCCGAGCCATGGGCTGAAGCCTGCAATGTCATATGGCACGCCGGCCGCTTTCAGGCGGCCAAGCTGGAACGGGGCATTATCGCGCACGACCACGTGCTGCCGCAGCCCGGCTTCCTTCAGGGCTAACACGGCGTCGAAAAAGAAGGTCTCCACCCCCCCGACGGGCGCGCCTGCCATGATCTGCATAACCTTGTAGGGGCGCGAAGCGTTCATAGGGCGCGAGATTTAGGGGGGGCATTGCCGCTTGGCAACCGCCGGACTATCTCAGCCGAATGGCTCACCGTATTGAAGACCGCGCGATCATTGCTCTTTCCGGCCCCGATGCGCGCAGTTTCCTGCAAGGTCTCATCACCAACGATGTGGACAAGCTGGCGCCCGGCAAGCCGCTCTATGCTGCGCTCCTGACGCCGCAGGGAAAGATCCTGTTCGATTTCCTGCTGTTGGACGACGGCGCCGGAGACATCCTGCTCGACTGCTGGGCACCAGTGCGCGATGCCCTTGTCCGGCGTTTGTCCCTGTATCGTCTTCGCGCGAATGTTGCGATCAAGCCGCGCGACGATCTTGCCGTGTTCGCATCGTGGGATGGCTCGCCGCTCCCCGGTGACGTGTTCGACGATCCGCGTTCTTCTGCACTCGGTAGACGGTCTCTAGCGTCAGCCGCAGAAGGCGTTGGTGGTTATCTCGCACATAGGCTTTTGCTCGGGATTCCCGAAGGACCGGATTTCGGATCGGACAAAACATTTGCGCTCGACGCAGGACTGGATGAACTGCACGGCGTGGCATTCGACAAAGGTTGCTATGTCGGCCAGGAGCTGACCGCCCGCATGAAGCATCGCGGCACGGCGCGCAAACGCATTCTTCTCATTGAAAGCACGGACAAATCCGCATTGACCATGGGGGCGGACCTTCGCGCCGACGGCCAGAGCCTTGGAGAGATCATCTCGGTTTATGACAATAAGGGTTTCGCGCTGGTACGCCTTGACCGGTTGGAGGAAGCGGGTGCCACCCCGATCGACGCCGCAGGTGTCATAGTGCGTATGACAAAACCGGATTGGCTTTCCGCTTGACCTGAAGCGCTAGCAGGTCAGAGTCCGGTTCCCTTTAGAGGAGACGAACATGCTGCATCATGTTTCTGTTGGCGTTCGTGACGTTGCCCGCGCCGCCGCGTTCTACGATCCGGTGCTCAAGGCCCTCGGCTACAAGCGCGTGATGGATTTCTCCCCCGGCGCGATCGCCTATGGCGAAAGCAAGGACCGTCCTGAGTTCTGGATCGGCAAGCCGCACGATCAGGGCATCCCAAGCGCCGGCAACGGCACCCATGTGGGCTTCATCGCCAAGTCGAAAGGCGCCGTAAATGCCTTTCATGATGCGGCATTGAAAGCGGGCGGCAGCAATGGCGGCGAACCCGGACCGCGCCCCGATTACGGCTTCGCCTATTATGGTGCATTCATCTACGATCTCGACGGCAACAAGATCGAAGCGACCTTGATGCCGCCCGCCGCCAAGGCAAAAGCGAAAGCCGCAAAGAAGCCGGCACGCAAAGCCAAGAAGGCGGCGCCCGCCAAAAAGAAAGCGAAGAAGAAAGCCAAGCGCCGGTGAAAGCTGATGCCGGCTGCCTGTGGTCCGGCACCGACCCGCTCTACGTCGCCTATCACGATGAGGAGTGGGGGGTGCCGGAATATGATTCCCGCGCGCTCTACGAGAAGCTCGTCCTGGATGGTTTCCAGGCCGGGCTGTCGTGGATCACCATCCTGCGCAAGCGTGAAAACTTCCGCAAAGCCTTTCACAATTTCGACCCCGAGAAAATCGCGCGCTACGGCAACCGCGATTTCGAACGGCTGATGAAGAACGAGGGCATCATCCGTTCCAACGCGAAGATCAAGGCAGCGATCGATGGCGCGCAGCTTTGGCTCGATATCGAGGAAAAAGAGCCGGGCGGCTTTCGCGGACTAATCTGGAAACATGTGGATGGCAAACCAGTCCAAAACCAGTTCAAGGCCATGAAGCAGGTCCCCGCGAAAACGACGATGAGCGAAGGCCTGTCGAAAGACTTGAAGCAACGAGGCTTCAAATTCGTGGGACCGGTGATTGTTTACGCTTTCGCGCAAGCCGTCGGCATGGTCAACGACCATATGCTCTCATGCCCGCGCCACAAAGCGTGCGCGAAACTGGCCAGCGCTAAACGACGATAAGCGTCTGTTCGATACGGTCGATGCCGTTCTGCGGGAATGTTTCTTCGGTGTAGCCATATGGCTCCGCGACACGCCGCCAGAACGCGGTCGCGCCCGTGTTCGCCAGGATTTGTCGGATTTTCCATGGCCCCGGAAAGCGCATGAGCAATCCGCGGGCGAAGTTCAATCCGCCACCGCTTCTGCGATGTGCCGGAAGAATGAAAAACTCCGCCATCTGCATGGCATCGTGTTCGGGCGCAAGCCGCACCAGCGCGAAACCGATGCGCGCACCCTCCGCCATAGCCCAGAACGGCCAGCGCATTGCGTCCTGCCAATATTCGTCGAAATAGGGATACGGGATTACGCCATCGGCCGGCGTTATGCCTGCCATCGGCGCTAGCTCGGCAGCATATAACTGAAACATCGTCCAGAGATCGGATTTCCCGGAAGAAGGCACGGCAACGATCTCGGGCGACATCAGCCGCGTCCGCGATAGGGCGGAACGCCGGGATCGGGCAGCCAGACGTCCTTCGGCAGCTTTCCCGTCTGCCAGAACACATCGATCGGAATACCGCCGCGCGGATACCAGAAGGACGCGACGCGCAGATATTTCGGCTTGATCGCATCCACGATGCGCTTGCCGATCATTACCGTGCAGTCTTCGTGGAACGCGGCGTGATTGCGGAAGCTGAACAGGAACAGCTTCAACGATTTGGATTCGAGCAACGATTTGCCGGGACAATAATCGAAAACGAAATGCGCGAAGTCCGGCTGCCCCGTCACCGGGCACAGCGATGTGAATTCCGGCGCCGTAAAACGCGCGACATAGTCGGTATCTTTGTGCGGGTTCGGCACTGCATCGAGCACCGCTGCGTCGGGCGATGTCGCGATCTTCGCGTCACGGCCGAGTTGAAGCTTCTTGCTCATCCTCCACGCTCCGGCCGGCGGCCATCATTGGCGCGCACCTGCCCTGCGGGCTTCTCATAGACGCAGGACTGTCCATAGGACGGGCGGCGCAGCTTTACGCGCGAAACTTCCGGCAGCGATTTCTTCGCGCGCTCGAAGATAAATCGCGCAAGATTCTCCAGCGTGGGATTTCCCAGCCCTTCGACCTCGTTCAAAAGCCGGTGATCCAGGGTTGCGCGAATTTCATCCAACGCGGTTTTCACCTCGCCCAGATCCCGCAGGAAGCCGGTCTTGGCATCCGGCTCGCCGCGCAGCGTGACCTCGCAATAGAAGGAATGACCGTGCAGGCGCGAATTCTCCGGGGCGCCTTCGCCCAGGTAATGCGCGGCATCGAAGCCGAATTCCTGCGTCAACTCGATCATGGCCGGGCCATGACAGGCGACGGCCCTTCCCGTCAAGGGTAGAACGCAACCGCCCCGGTCCTATATAGAAACAAGGCCCAGTTTCAGCGGAGAGTTCATGCCGAAGATAACCATGCCGAACCGGGACGAGATCATGCGGTTCTGGCAGTACATCAAGGAGCCGCTGCTGGCGTTCGGCTTCGTGCTGGTCGCGACCACCGCTATCGCCCGCCCTTATTACATTCCGTCCGGCTCGATGGAGCCCACCTTGCAGATCGGTGACGATGTGGTGACGGCGAAGTATGCTTATGGCTACAGCCGCTATTCGCTCCCCTTCGCACTTGGTCCCTCGTCTGATCATCGACTGATGCAGCGCATGCCCGTGCGCGGCGACGTGGTGGTGTTCATTCCGCCGAGCGAGCCAGACCGCAATCTCATCAAGCGCGTGATCGGCCTGCCGGGTGATCACATCCAGATGATCAATGGCCGCCTTTGGATCAACGGCAAGCAACTGCCCTTGCAGTCCGACGGCAGCGCGCAGATGCAGAATGCCGATGGCAGTTACGTGGCGGTGCCAAAATTCATCGAGACGCTGCCGAATGGCGTGAAGCACGCCATCCTGAAATGGCGCGACAATGGGTTCATGGACAACACGGCCGTCTATGTCGTGCCCAAGGACCATCTCTTCATGATGGGTGACAATCGCGACAACTCACTGGATAGCCGGGTAGCCGTCGCAGATGGCGGCATCGGTTTCATTCCGGTCGAAAATCTCGTCGGCCGGAGCGAAGTGATCCTGGGATCGGTGGACTATCTGAACGCGTCCGGTGTCTGGGCGTGGCCGGCCGAATTGCGCGTGGCGCGGTTCTTTAAGAGCGTTCGTTAAATCCTATCTGTGTTTGTGTATGTCCCGCCAGTCCTCAACCGCTTGCATGGTCAGGGCGACGTGATTGTCGGGCTCTAAATTCGTATAAGTGAATATGACCTTGTGATCGGGCCCGATGACGTAAGACGTCCGATTGGAATATTCCGGGTGTTTCGGCAGCACCACGTCATATGCCTTGATCACCTTCTGATCGGCATCCGCCGCCACGGCGAATTTGTTGCGGCATTCGACGGAAGAAAATTCCGTCACGCGATCTGCGTTACCGGCAGTGACTCCAATAAGAGTCGCGCCGAGTTTGTTAAAGCGATCCGTCGCGTCTGCAAACTCGTGGGCTTCAATTGTGCAGCCCTTCGTGAACGCGGCTGGAAAGAAATAGAGCACGACCGGCCCCTTCTTCAGCGCATCGTTCAAAGAGAAATTGAATTCCTTGCCGCCCAGTGCGGCCTTGATGTCGAAGTCCGGCGCTTTCGCGCCCACTGCGAGCGCTGCGTTCGCAGCGCTCGTCGTCAGTCCAAGGCTCAGCAAGGCCGCTGCGGCAAAAAGTTTTTTCATGTCCATCTCCCGGTTGGCTGCCGCCAGCCTAGCAGAGAAAGGTCATGAAGACAGAGTCAGGTTGCCCAGCTGTTATCGAAACGCGATGTACGCGGAATGATATCGGCCATGGCGAGATCGTGGAAATTGCGCTGCTCGGCGGCGACAATGTCGTCCAGAAGCTCCGCCACGCAATTTTTACTGCGTCCATTCAAAACCGGGCTGGCCTGTAGATAAGGCCACAGCATGCGCGACACGAAATCACCCAGCTCGCCGAACCATTGCTCGTCCTGGATCGTGCCAGTGGTCGCACCGACCTTCGTGCGCTTGTGAACCAGCACCGCCATGTGCGGCGCGGCCAGTTCGCGCACTTCGCTTTGCAGCTTCGGTTCGACCGAAGAAGAAAAATCAATTCCCTGTTTGAGCAGACGCCACACTTCTCTCAGCGCGGCGCCAAGATGCTGGCCCGGCTGAACCGTGACGTAGCTGCGCGTTGCAAGTTCTTCCCGCATGGACACACCCCTGTGTTCACCAACGGATGCGAGTGTGCGCGCCAGCCATTAATTCGAGGCTGAGAAGGTTGGTTAGCCAAGGCGATCAAATTGCGTAAAATTCGAAGCAATGCGGTTGGCGATTTCGCCCGCAAATCGGATGGCGAGGCCCAGCCGCTTGCCGGCCGGCGAAATCCCCGCGACACCGATGCCTCTGACATATTGTTGCGCCGCCCCTGCCCCCATGCTAATTGCAGCCCGCGCGGGCGTTAAGATTCGCTCATGCGGGTGAATTTCTTCGCTCTTTCAATGGGTTATATATCGTCCGAGTCGGCCCAAAAGGCGCCCCAAAAGGCAGCCCCGGCAGAACGGACGCAAACGGGGTGCGAGTGGCTCACGAAGCTCACAATTCCGGAATTGCGGCGCGCTACGCGACCGCTGTTTTCGAGCTGGCGCAGGAGGAGAAATCCGTCGAGGCGCTGGAAAGGGATTTCGCCTCCCTGCAGGCGATGATCGACGAGAGCCCTGAGCTCGCGCGTCTCGTGCGCGCGCCGGTGTTCAGCCGCGAAGATCAGGCCAAAGGCCTCAATGGCGTACTGCATCGCATGGAAGCCGCGCCGCTGACGCGCCGCTTCGTGCTGATGCTGGCAAGCAAGCGCCGTCTTTTCGCGCTCAACAATGTGATGCGCGTTTTCGGACAGATGGTCGCGAAGATGCGCGGCGAAGTCAGCGCCTTCGTCACCAGCGCACGCCCGCTCAACGACGCGGAAGTCGCGTCGCTGAAACAGATTTTGAAATCCAAGCTCGGGCGCGATGCGCGTCTCGAAGCCAAGGTCGATCCCTCCCTTCTCGGCGGTCTCGTC
>JANWJQ010000131.1 GCA_025451875.1 Rhizomicrobium sp. | reverse complement strand
GCCGGCAGCGCCATCGGCCCGAACCAGACGCTGGTGTTCGACATGACGCTGATCTCCGTTCAGCCGACTCCTCCGCCGCAACAGTGAAACAGACGCTCGACATCGGCGGCGTACAAATACCCGGTCGCGTTCTGACCGCGCCGATGACGGGCGTCTCCGATCTTCCGTTCCGGCGCGCGGCGTCCAAACAGGGCGCCGCGTATGTCGCGACGGAGATGGTCGCCTGCGATGCATTCGCGCGCGGGCGGCCGGATGTCGTGCGCCGCGCGGCGGTGGGCGACGGGTTGCCGTTGATGGTGATCCAGCTTGTCGGCCGCGAGCCGCACTGGATCGCAGCGGGCGCGAAGCTGGCCGAACAGGCGGGCGCGGACATCATCGACTTCAATATGGGTTGCCCCGCCAAAGAAGTGACGGGTGTGCTGTCCGGATCGGCACTGATGCGCGATCCCGAGCTTGCGTTGCGCCTGATCGAAGCGGCGGTGAACGGAACATCGCGCCCGGTCACGTTGAAAATGCGTCTTGGTTGGGACGACAGTAGCCGCAACGCGCCCGAAATCGCGGCAATGGCCGAACGCGCGGGCGTGAAAGCGATCACCGTGCATGGCCGGACACGTTGTCAGTTCTACAAGGGCGTCGCCGACTGGCGCGCGGTGGCGGATGTGAAGGCCGCCGTGTCCATCCCGGTGATCGTCAATGGCGACATCGTGGACGCTCAAAGCGCGCGCGATGCGCTTGCGCAATCGAAGGCCGATGCCGTGATGATCGGACGTGGCGCCTACGGAAAGCCATGGATCGCGTCGGCCATCGAACGGGCTCTCGACGGTGGCGCGATGGAAGAACCGTCGCAGGAAGAGCGCCTCGCCATTGCGCTCGACCATCTGCGGGACAGCTTGGATTTCTACGGCGAGAAGCACGGACTCAAGATCTTCCGCAAGCATCTGGGCTGGTACATCGAAAACGCGCCGCGTCCCGAAAACACGGAAGCCCGCCGCGCCGCGCGTGCGCAGTTGTGCCAGATGACGTCAGCAAAAGAAGTTGAGACGGCGTTGACTGAGCTGTGGCTGAGCGAGAGGTTCAAACTCGCCGCTTAATACAACCTGTCATCCCCGGCCGAGCGACCGAAGGGAGCGAGGGGAAGGGGACCCAGGTGGTCACCCCGAGGACTGCTTCGAGTAATTTATCTCAACGTCCGATGTCACAGAATTGGAAATATCTGGGTCCCTTCCCTCGCCTCGCGTTGCTCGGCTCGCCCGGGATGACAGTTATTGTTTCTCCAATTCCTCGCGCAGCATTTCCAACTCCAGCCAGCGTTCTTCCGAAGCCGACAATTCAGCCTGCGCCTTTTCCAGCTTCGCCGAAGCGTCCGCGAACTTCTTGGGGTCGCGCGCATAGAGCGCGCTGTCCGCGAGTGTTTCGTGCAGCGCGCCGATTTCCTTTTCCAGCGCCGTCATGCGCGCGGGAAGCGTTTCCAGTGCGTGCTTGTCCTTGAAGGTCAGCTTCGTCGCCGGTGCATCGGATTTCACGCGCGGCTTGGGCGCGGATTTTTCCGCTTTCGGCTTTGGAGCCTGCCGCGCCTCCACGCCGTCGCCCCGTTGCGCGACCATATCGCTGTAGCCGCCGGCATATTCGGTGAACCGGCCTTCGCCCTCCGCCATCAGCACGCTGGTCGCCACGCGGTCGAGGAAATCGCGGTCATGGCTCACCACCAGCACCGTGCCGGGATAATTGGCGATCATCTCTTCTAGAAGATCGAGCGTTTCCAGATCGAGATCGTTGGTCGGTTCGTCCAGCACCAGCAGGTTCGACGGCGCCGCCAGCACGCGCGCCAGCAACAACCGTGCGCGCTCACCGCCGGAGAGAACTTTTACCGGCGAGCGCGCCTGCGCGGGCGTGAAGAGAAAGTCCTTCAGATAGCTTGTGACATGGCGCGGCTCGCCGCCGACGAATACCGTGTCGCCGCTGCCGCCGGTCAGGACGGCGCTGACCATCGTTTCCGGTTCCAGCGTCACGCGGTTCTGATCCAGCGCGGCCATCACGACATTGGTGCCGATCTTCACGTTGCCAGTGTCGGGCTTCAGCTTGCCTATGAGCATGTTCAGCAGCGTGGTCTTGCCCGCACCATTCGCGCCCACCACGCCCACGCGATTGCCGCGATGAATGCGCACCGAGAAATTTCCGACGATCAGCCGATCGCCGAAGGATTTGGAAATACCCTTCGCGTCGATCACCCGCGTGCCGCCACCTTCCGCTTCGCTGACGGTGAGGTTCACCTGCCCCGCGACACGCAGCTGCTCGCGCCGGCCCTGTCGCAGCGAACGCAGATCGGCCATGCGCTTGACGTTGCGCTTGCGCCGGCCGCTCACGCCATAGCGCACCCAGTCTTCTTCCATCGCGATCTTGCGATCGAGCTTGTGGCGTTCGATCTCTTCCTGCTCGAGCACCCCGTCGCGCCAGTTTTCGAAATGCGCGAAACTCTGTTCGAGCCGCCGCGTCTCGCCGCGATCCAGCCACACCGTCGCGCGCGACAGGTCTTCGAGGAAGCGCCGGTCATGGCTGATGAGCACCAGCGCGCCGCGCTGCGCTTGCAGTTCGCCTTCCAACCATTCGATGGCGGGAAGATCGAGATGGTTGGTGGGTTCGTCCAGGAGAAGAATATCCGGTTCCGGCGCCAGGGCGCGCGCCAATGCCGTTCGCCGCGCCTCGCCTCCCGACAAATGCGCGGGGTCTTCGTCGCCCGAGAGGCCCAGCTTGCCGAGCAGATAGTAGGTGCGGTTGGAGTCGTAACCTTCGCCCAATCCCGCCTCGACATAGTCGCGCGTCGTGGCGAAGCCCGCGAGGTTCGGTTCCTGCGGCAGGTAACGGATCACCGCGCCCGGCTGCGCGAAGCGCGTGCCGTGGTCCGGCTCGATCAGGCCGGCGGCGATCTTCAGCAGTGTGGATTTGCCCGAACCGTTGCGGCCGACCAGGCACAACCGCTCGCCCGCGCTGACGGACAGTTCCGCGCCATCCAGCAACTGCGTGTTGCCGAAGCGAAGCTTGATGTTCTGCAAGGTGAGAAGTGGGGCGGCCATCGGGGCCGGTTCTTATGGCACCCCTCGCGCGCGGGCAACCCGCTCAGATATTGCGCCCGATTTCGCCGAGCTTGCGGAAGCTCTGATGCGCCAAAGGTTCCAGATCGCCGATAATCGAGGGCAGGGCTTCCACCGTTTCCATGATGAATTCATAGCCGCTGTCGCGCTGCTGCCGGAGCGATTCCACGCGCCCTTCAAGATCGGGACGCGGAATGGCGCCGGCGTCGCGCAACTGATCCTGGCAGCGCAGGATCTCGTCCGTCGCGTCGAACACGCCTTCGATCGGCATGGCGATGCGGATGATGAGATTCTGGATTCGCGCGCGCAGATCGCCGTGGCGCAGATCGAATAGCGTCTCGCGATTGCGATCGTAGATGTCGATTTCCTTACGCGCGGATTTGAGCATTCGAAGTGTGATCGGCCCGAACGGGTCGCCGCGGCCATGCGCATTGTGGGCGTGATAAAGGATGATCTGCAGCGTCGTCAGCAATTCGCCGAAGAACAGCGCCGCATTGCGTTCGCGGCGGCGATGCTCGACATAGCGTTCCATCTGCGTGGCGACGAAACCGCCCGCCGTTGCCAGCATCGCGCCCAAAATGACGGCCCACACCGCGCTCTGGTTTGCCGCTGCGTCAAAGATCTGGCCAACCATGTCCCACCCCGGAATTCGGCATGACCACTATTGCACAGTCCGCAGCGTCAGGCGCTATCGTCGGCACGTCACGAGATAACAGGTGCGCCATGCTTGTGTGGGAACTGAATGCGGTCGGGATCGACAATCTGAAACTTGTCGAGAAGCCGGACCCCAAACCGGGGCCGGGCCAGATCGTCGTCGGCATGAAGGCCGCGTCGTTGAATTATCGCGACCTGTTGCATGTCACGATGGGCGGCACGCCGCTGCCGCTGATCCCGTTCTCCGACGGCGCTGGCGTGGTCGAACAGGTGGGCGCAGGCGTGAGCCGCGTGAAAGCCGGCGACCGGGTGTGCCCGACCTTCTTCCAAAGCTGGATCGACGGACCGGTGACGGCGGAAGCGCGCAACCTCGCGCTCGGCGGGTCGGTGCCCGGCGTGCTGCAGGAAAAAATGTTGCTCGAAGCGGAAGGCGTGATCGCCGTTCCCGATTATCTCTCGTTTGAGGAAGCCGCAACGCTGCCTTGCGCGGGCCTCACCGCATGGCGCGGCATCACCTGGGAAGCGCCCATCGACGCCAAGAGCACCATCCTGGTGCAGGGCACCGGCGGTGTTTCGATTTTCGCATTGCAGTTCGCCAAGGCCATCGGCGCGAAAGTGATCGCAACGTCGAGCAGCGATGAGAAGCTGGAACGCGCGAAGAAACTCGGCGCGGACTATCTCATCAACTACAAGACGACGCCCGAATGGGGAAAGAAGGCGCTGGAGCTTACCAACGGGCGCGGCGCCGACGTTGTCGTCGAAGTGGGCGGCGAGAACACGCTGGGCAAATCGCTGGAAGCGGTGCGCGTCGGCGGCAGCATCGTCGTCATCGGCGTGCTGGGCGGCTTCACCAACAATATCTTCATTCCCGCGCTGTTCGGAAAGAACGCCAAGCTCGTGGGCATCTCGGTCGGCAGCCGCGAACAGTTCGCCAGCATGACGAAGGCCATGGACGGCTGGAAACTCAAGCCGGTGATCGACCGGACCTTCGCGTTCGATCAGGTGCCCGAAGCCCTGCGCGCGATGCAGGCGGCCGGTCACTTCGGAAAGATCTGCGTGAAGTACTGATCAGGCCTTCGGGCAATCCAGCCGGCGGTTGGCGAAGCGGCAGACTTTCTCGATGGAGCCGTCCATCTTGTGGACATCGATCCGCCAGCCGCCATGCGCACGCGTCATCATCAGGAAGCCGAAGCCGCCGAGCGAGATGCCGTCCTTCACATGCGTGCCGCTGAGATTGACGCCGGAGAGATCGGCGGGTGCGACATCCAGCGCATCGCCGCCAAAGCCCGCGATGAGCTGCGGCGGCAATTCCCTCTTGTCGTAGTTCAGAGCTTCGAAAGTGTGGATGTGGCCCGCCAGCATGAGCGATGTGCTTTTCAGCCAGCCGGGATTGGTGAGCGCGGCGATCAGCGTGCGGTTGCCGCCGACGCCCACGCCATACAGCGTCACCGCGCCCCAGATCGGGCGATGGGTGACGAGCCACAGCGGCACGGAGCTTTTGGAAAGCTCGGTGAAGTCGGCCTCGTATTCCGTGCGCAGATCGGCATCCACTGTCGTATCCGGCGCGTCTGCATCATCCATTACAGCAAGATTCACATTGCCCAGCGGCACGGTGTAGAGAGGTAGATGTCCCGCGCATCCCGCAATGGGATTGACGGGATTAGGCCCAAGCAGACGCAACCAGCCCGGTCCGCTGCGTTCGCAATCTTCGTGGTTGCCGCGCACGATCACCCACGGCGCCGCAGCTAATAGCGGCGCGGCAGGCGCAAAGAAGTCCGCATTCCATGCCGGCCAGTTGTCGCCCCATGGCGTTCCGGCACAGCGCTTGTCGCCATCCGGGCAAGCGGCTTCGCGATAGAGATAATCGCCGACATGGATCACCAGATCCGGCTTGAGCTTCGCCGCCTGTGCGGCAATTTCCGGGAACGGCCATTGCCTGGGGTCACCGCAGTCCTGAATGACCTGACCTTTGATGCGGCAGCCCGTGTCGCCAAACACCATGATGCGTTCCGGTGCCTTCGTGACAAGCGGCAACGCGGTGCCGCCAAGCGACACGGCTTTTGCTTTCGGCGGAATCACGAGGCTGCACAAACGCACGGGAAAATTCGCATTCGGCGGCGCACGCTCCGACATCGCGACGCTTGCGCCATCCACCGTGAGCGCCGGACAGGCGGCTGCGCTGGTGACAACGCGCGCTTCCTGACCTCCGCCCGGCACGAACTGCACCCATTGCGGCAGCGCCGCATCCTGTGCGGAGGCGGGCATGGCAAGCAGCAGCGTGGCAAACGCGAGAGCAGGAAAACGCATCAGGAGTCTCCTCAGGGGATCAGCAGCACGCGTCCAACGGCTTTGCGGCTTTCGATATATTCATGCGCCGCTGCGGCTTCCTTCAGCGGGAAGGTTTTGTCGATAAGCACCTTCAGCTCGCCCTTCGCCACTTCGTTGATCAGCCGTTGGATATTGTTGTGTGCGCGATCGGTCGCGATTTCCGCACCGAGAAACACACCGGTCAGCGAGCGATTACCGGCCATCAGCGACGACACATCCACTTTCGTGGGATTGCGCCCCGCCTGCCCCACCAGCGAAATGCGGCCGCGATAGCCGAGGCAGGCGATGGAGGTTTGCAAGGTCGAGCCAACGGGATCGACCACCACATCGACGCCGCTGCCGGTGATCTTCATCACCGCCTGCACAACGTCTTCGGTCGTGTAATTGATACCGTGATCGAGGCCGAGCGGCTTGAGCTTCTCCAGCCGCTCATTGCTCGACGCGGTCGCCAGCACGCGCGCGCCGGCGCGCTTGGCAAGCTGGATCGCCGCCACGCCGACACCGCTCGCGCCTGCTTGAATGAGAACCGTCTCGCCTTTCTTGAGGCGTCCGAATTCGAACAGGCAATCATCCGCCGTGCCGAACGGCACCGGCACGACTGCGCCCTCCTTCACATCCATGCCGGGCGGCAACAGCCAAGCCACACGCGCCGGCACCGCGCGCAATTCGGCATGCGAGCCGTAAGCATTCGTAGTGACGACCTTCTGGCCGACCTTCAGATCTGTGACGCCCTCACCCACTTCGACAATCTCGCCCGCCGCCTGATAGCCGACGACATGCGGCTTGCTCATCAGCGCGCCTTGCAGACGGTTCAGTGTGTCGCCGCCTTCGATGGCGATGGCTTCCACGCGGATGAGAACGCTGCCCGGAAACACTTTCGCATCGGGCACGTCTTCATATTTCAGGACGGATGGCGGACCGTTCTCGTAATAGACAGCGGCTTTCATGGCGGTTTCCTTGTTGCAATTTCCGTTAAGCGGCAGTCTGCGCCAGCGCCGCGCGGAGGAGAAGCCGGTAAATCCTGTCCGCAAAGCGCGTGGGGTTATCGATGCCCATGCGTTGCAGAGCTTCGCGTCCGCCAGGCACATCCGCCGCAAACAGACCGGACAAAGCCAGCCCGACCAGGTGCGACTTCGAAGAACCCTTCAGCAGATCGAGCGCCGGAAGCAACCGCTGCTCGACGGGTGTGAAATCGCTGCCGAATGGAAAGACCGAAAGCAACCCGCGATCCGCGAAAGGCTTGAGCAACCGCGCGATCTTCTCCGGCGTGTTGTCGCGGTGCGGCGCAGGAATTTCATAGCCACGCGGAAGCTTGCCGGCATCCTTCGCGGCCTGCATCAGTTCCGGCTGAAACCGGGAATCCGCAATGGAGAGCATGGCCGCGATCACATCCCGATCCGATTTGCCGCGCAGGTCGGCTATCCCATATTCGGTGATGATGATGTCGCGCAGATGACGCGGGATCGTCTCATGCCCATAGACCCAGCGGATGTTCGACGTGGTTTTGCCGCCGGCGGTGCGCGTGGCTTTCAGTGTGATGATCGCGCGCGCATCCGGCAGGGCAAAAGCCTGCTCGACGAAGTTGTATTGCCCCCCGACGCCGCTCACCACGCGGCCATCTTCCAGGCCGTCCGAGATCACCGCGCCCATCAGCGTCGCCATCAACGCGCTGTTGACGAAGCGCGCACCGACACGCGCGGCACGCTTCTTGTCTTCGTCGCCGTAAAGCTGGTTGGTGAACGACACCGCCGTCATCTGAATCCTGGCAAGCTGTTCCGGCGGCATCTCGCGTAAGCGGCGATAGAAGCTCTTTGGCCCTAGGAAGAAACCGCCGTGAACGAGCACGCCATCCACTTCGCGCTTCAGGACTCCCGCATCCATCAACGCCAAAAAAGAATCCACCAACATTTCGGTGGACGCATAAAGACCTTTGGCGAAAGGCTCCTGTTCCAGGAACGCTTTGTTAGTTTCATCGGGCGCGAGCGCGCGGACAGCTTCGCGGAACGCCGCGTTCTCGCGCTGACGCAGGATGAGGGCATGTGCGGCGGCATCACCTTCCTGCCCGATGCCGATCTGCAAGGTGCCGCCATCCGGCACCAGCCGCGCGACATGAAAGCCGGCGGCATATTCATGAAGATCGATCGGCTCTTTGGGCGGCGCGAAGAGTGGGAAATCGTATTCCGGCGCATCGAGGATTGCATGGAATTCTTCGGCGGAGATTTCGCCGTCGCCCGGCATGAAGGGCATTTCGGAACTGACCTGCCCCACGAAGAGAAAATCCGCGCGGCCTTCGCGGCGGGCTTTCAACAGATCGACCATGATATCGGTGTTGCTGGACAGGCTGTAGCGGTCGCCGCGTTTCGCCACGAGCTGCGCCACGACATTCACCTTCATGTCGAGGATATAGCGCAGCGCGTGGGTATAATTGGCGGAGATATAATTCTGCTGCGCGTTGGGATTGTTCAGCCAGCGGCCTGCCAGAAAGAAAAAATCGTTGACCTCGATGTTCGGCGGCAGCTTCCCCGCCCGCAATGCCCCGGCATAGGCCAATTCGGGATATCCGCCGAAAAGCCTTTCGATCACGGGTGCCAGAAAGCGCTTTTCGAGTTCGTTCGCATAGCGCGGCTTTTCGAGCGTCAGCGCCGTGAAGATCTTGAGATCGACCGTCTTGTCCGCCGCGGCGTGGGCGAAAATCGCGTTGGCGATGTGATTGGCCTTGCCCAGCCCCAGGGGCAGCGCCAGAACCACGCGCGGCCCCAGCGCGGCCATGGTCGCGGCGCAGAGGTCTTCGGGATTTTTGAAGATTTGCGGCATTGATGACTCGCGCGATGCACCGCATATTGGCGCGCCGCCGATGATCGCGCCAGATGAGCGTCACACCCAACGCAGAAGATAAAGAGACGATAACCGCCGCGCTCCGCCGCATGGATTTGCTGGCGGAGGGTCAAGCGTTTTCAGCCAGCACGTTGGCGGGCGGTGTTTCCTGCGATGTGTGGCATGTGAAGACAGCGGATGGCCGCGAAATGGTGGTCAAACGTGCGCTGCCGCGCCTGCGCGTGGAAGCGGACTGGCGCGCGCCCGCCGAACGCGCCTCGACGGAAGCCGACTGGTTTCGCCAAGTCGCCGAATTCGATCCGCGTCTTGTGCCGGAGGTGCTGGGCGAGGATCGTGCGCACCACATCTTCGCCATGGAATATCTGCCCGCCGACACGCACAAGCTTTGGAAGGCGGAGCTGGCGGCCGGCCGTGCCGATGCCGCATTCGCGGCGCGGGTGGGCGAAACGCTGGCGCATATCCACGCCGCAAGCGCGAACCGTGAAGACCTGATGCACGACTTCGCCCACGACACCCAATTCCACGCGCTGCGGCTGGAGCCCTATCTTCTGCATACCGCGAAAGCGCATCCGGATGTCGCGCCGCGCATCCGCGCGCTGGTGGATGGCGTTGCCAAGGCGCGCATCGCGCTGATGCAGGGCGACGTCAGTCCGAAGAACATACTGATCGGCCCCGATGGCCCGGTATTCCTCGATGCGGAGACGGCTTGCTATGGCGATCCGGCCTTCGATCTCGCCTTCTGCCTCAATCACCTGCTGTTGAAATGCGTCTGGCACAAAAAGTTCAAGGCCGATTATCTGCAATCCTTCGACGCGCTCGCCAGCGCTTATCTGGAGAATGTGACGTGGGAGGAATCGGCGGACATCGAGGCGCGCACGGCGGCGCTCGTCCCGGCGCTCCTGCTCGCCCGCATCGACGGAAAATCGCCGGTGGAATATCTGACAGCGGAAAAGGACAAAGCCTTCGTGCGCGAAACGGCGAAGAAAATGCTGCTGGCAAAATACGCGACGCTGGACGCGCTCGTAAAAAGTTGGAGCGCCGCGCTGAAATAAAAAAGAGCCGCTGCTGTTGCAGCGGCTCTCCGGCTCTAAGGGCTAGTGTCGGCCCGGATTCGGGGATTTGGATTTTTCCCCCTTCTTGTCCGGATCGTTCTTGAACGTGCCCGGCATGCCGTGTTTCTGTTCCTGATCGGAACCCTGCTGCGCTTTCTTCATGCGCTCATCGTGCAGACTGTCCCGGGAGTTCTGGTTCGGGTTGTGTTGCTGACCCATCGCGTTCTCCTTCTTGGTGACGTGATAAAAACGCGGCATGCGCGCCACACGTTCCGGAAAAGCGGATTACAAATCCACGCGGCATGGAACAACCGTTCCACACACGCAAAACGCGCAAACAGAATCTATTTCGCGGTTTCGAGCTGGCGCGCCTTGCGGCCGGAATGTTTCACGTCGCCATCTTGCGGCAGATCGCGCGTCCAGGCCGCGAATTCCAGGGCAATGCCATCCGGATCGTAGAAATAGATCGAACGCACGAAAGTCGTCGGCGTGATTTCCAGGCTCGCCTGCATGGGCGAGTCGTCATGGCTGACCACGCGCGTGCATTCGATGCCCTTCGCAACCAGCTTGTCGTGATATTCCTCGATGCGATCGGCCGGCACGTTGATGGCGACATGGTTCATCGAACCATGCGCGGACGGACCGGGCAACGGACCCTTCGCCGCGGAGGCAACGCCCGGCGCCGCGTCAGGCGCGTTCGCGAACCAGAAGAACGCGATGCAATCGCCATTGCCGACGTCGAAGAAGAAATGCTGGCCCATCTCGCGCGGCAATTCGATGGTCTTGATCAGCGGCATGCCCAGAACGCCGGAATAGAATTCCACCGTCCGCGCCATATCCTTGCAGACGAGCGCGAGGTGATTGATCCCGGCGAATTCGAATTCCTTGTTCTTGGGCCGCGACATGCAGAACACTCCCGGTTGCCTACCGGAAGTGTAGCATGCCAACCGAACGTGCCAATTGGGGGATTTCCATGCTGCGCCGCATAGCGCTTGCCTCATGCCTGCTTGCCGCTCCGGCAATCGCGCAAGCCGCCAAGCCGCCGGTTGTCTACAACGGCGTGACGGTGATCGACGGCACGGGCGCCGCGGCGAAACCCGGCATGGCGATCATCACGCGGGACGGGCGTATCGATTCCATCGTGCCGTCTTCGCAATGGCGCAAGAAACTGGGTGCCAAGCTTGCCGCCACGGCGCATGTGGTCGATCTGCGTGGCGACTATGCTCTGCCCGGCCTGATCGACACGCATGTCCATCTGGCGACCGATCCCGACCCCGTCTTCATCCGCGCGCAGTTGCGGCGCTTCCTCTATAGCGGCGTGACGACCGTGCGCGACATGGCCGGCGACACGCGCGTGCTGTCCGATTTCTCGCGCGGCACGATGCTGCACCAGATCGACGGACCGGACATCTATTACTCGGCGCTGATGGCAGGGCCGCAATTCTTTCACGACCCGCGCACCATTGCCTCCGCGCAAGGCGCGACGCCCGGCGCCGTTCCGTGGATGCAGGCGATGACGGATGACACCGATATTCCACTCGCCGTCGCGCGCGCGAAAGGCACCGGCGCAACCGCGTTGAAACTCTATGCCGATATGCCCGGAGAACTGGACGCGAAAATCACCGCGGAAGCCCATCGCCAGAATATGCTGGTCTGGGGACATGCCGCGACATTTCCGGCTTCACCGACGGAAGTCATCGATGCGAGCGAGGATGTCGTAAGTCACGCCTGCATGCTGGCCTATCAGGCGAGCGCAACGATGCCGCCGGAGTATCATCACCGTGCGCCGGTCGATGACGCCAAATTCGCGAATGACACGGCGGTGCTCGATCCGCTGTTCGCCGACATGAAGGCGCATCATACCATCCTCGACGCGACGATCTATGTTTACGAAGTGATGTGGGATGAAAACGGTGCCAAATCGCCGCCGCCCTATTGCAAGACCGAGCTTGCCGCGCGGATCACCGGAGCTGCGCATGCGGCAGGCATCGAAGTCTCCACCGGCACCGATGCGGATTCCGATTGGGACAAACCGCTGCCATCGGTGTTCGACGAGATCGCGCTTCTGGTAAACAGCGCGGGCTTCACACCGATGCAAGCGATCCGTGCCGCGACGCTTGTCGGAGCCAAAACCGTCGGGCAGGACAAAAACTTCGGCTCGCTGGAAGTGGGCAAACGCGCGAACATTCTGTTCGTCGCCAAGAATCCGCTGGCCGATATCCAAAACTTGCGCACAACGGTCCTCACGGTGAAAGATTCCGAAGAATTCTGGCGCAGCAAATATCCGCCGATCACGAAAGACGAAGCGAAGAACGAACTCTCCGACCACTGAGGGTTTGCAGCGGCGGGCGGTCCCCCCTAGCTTGGCGCGCCAGCCGAGGGGGAATCGCATGTCATTCTGGAACCGCCGCAAATCCGTGGACGCACTCGCCGCCGTCGATGCCAGCGCCCGTTTGCGCCCAACCCTGAGCTGGTGGCATCTGATCGCGATGGGCGTCGGCGCCATCGTCGGCACCGGCATCTATACCCTCACCGGCATCAGCGCCGGGCTCGCGGGTCCCGCGGTCATCCTTTCATTTCTTCTGTGCGGTGTGATCTGTGCTTGCGCGGCGCTCTGTTACGCCGAGATGGCCACGATCATTCCGGCGGCGGGCAGCGCTTACACTTATAGCTACGCGGTGCTCGGGGAATTGCTGGCCTGGATCGTGGGCTGGAGCCTTATTCTCGAATACACCGTCGCCTCCGCGGCGGTCGCCGTGGGTTGGTCCGCCCATGTGGCCGAGTTCATCCAGAACGCCGGCTGGGCGATCCCAACGCCGCTTCTGCATGGCGTGATGTCCGGCGGGTTGGTCGATTTGCCCGCGATCATCATTTCCGCGGCGGTCGCCATCCTGCTCATCATCGGCACGCGCGAGAGCGCGACGGTCAATCTGGTTCTCGTCGGCATCAAGATTGCCGCGCTCATCCTGTTCGTGATCCTGGCGAGCCAGGGTTTCAATTCCGCAAACTTCCATCCCTTCATGCCTTACGGCTTCTCGGCGCATGTCGATCCGGACGGCGTGAAGCGCGGCGTTCTGGCGGCGGCCGCACTGGTCTTCTTCGCCTTCTACGGTTTCGACGCGGTGTCCACCGCCTCGGAGGAAACCAAAAATCCGAGCCGCGATCTGAAGATCGGCATCATCGGCTCGATGGCGATCTGCACGCTGATCTATATCGGGGTCGCCGGAACAGCGCTCGGTGCGTCATCCTACCTGGATTTCTCCAAGAGCGGCGCGCCGCTGGTCTATATCCTGAGCAACCTTCATCGCGGCTTCGAAGCACAGCTTGTGGCGAGCGCGGCCATCATCGCGCTGCCGACTGTCATTCTTGTGCTGATGTACGGGCAAAGCCGCATCTTCTTCGTGATGGCACGCGATGGCTTGCTGCCCGCGTCACTCTCCGTGGTTCACAAAACGCGCGGCACGCCCGTTCTCATGACGGCGGTGACAGGCGTCGTCGTCGCCGCAATGGCGGCAACGCTGCGCCTTGATGAAATCGCCCTGCTCGCCAATGCCGGGACGCTCTGCGCCTTCGTGGCCGTCGCGGTTTCAATGCTGGTATTGCGCATGCGCGACCCGAACCGCCCCCGCGCGTTCAAAACGCCCCTGCCCTGGATCGTCGGCCCCATCTGCATTATCGGCTGCGTTTATCTTTTCTTTAACGGCTTGCCGACGTTCACCCAGTGGTGGTTCCTGCTCTGGAATGGCATTGGTTTGCTTGTGTATTTCGCCTACAGCATGCGCGCGAGCAAGCTGGCAAAGATCAAATAAAAGCCATGCCGGCGGGGAAACTGACGTCCCAGTCAAGTTGGCCGCGCGGCGTGTGCGACTGCGTCCTAACCGGCAATTAAGTCTCTGCGCGTAGTTTCCCGCCGGGGAAGGACGCCGATGAACGACCGTTTGCACAGCGTCGAAACGCAGATCAATCCGGCCGCGCTCGAAAACGAGACGCTCGGATTTTTGCTCGCCTATTGGAATGGCAAGCGCGGAGAACGCGCGATGCCGTCGCGCGGCGACGTCAAGGCGTCCGAACTGAAAGAGCATCTGGGCTGGGTGATGCTCGTCGAGGTACTGCCCGGCATCGTCGATTTCCGCTATCGCCTGATGGGCACGCTGGTCGCGCAGTATTTCTTCAAGGACTCCACCGGCAAGACCGTCAAGGAGATCTATTCCGGTTTCAATGAAGCTGCGGGCAAAGGCGTCGCCGCCATCTTCCGCAAATGCGCGCGCGACAAAGCCATCGTGCATGCACGGGGCGACAGCGGCTGGATCGGCCGCGGCTACGAGCCGTTCGAATGCATCTGCCTGCCGCTGTCGGATGACGGCGAGACCGTCAACATGATCCTGCACGCCTTTGTCTTCGACAAGCAGAGCGTGATGCTGGCGCGCGAAATGGCGCGCGCGAATGGCGGCCAGATCATCGATGTTCCGCCCGCCCGCGCGGACGCCTGATTTCCTTTCAGACTTGCAGCTTTGCCCTTCTCTCCGCTAGCACTTTGCGCGGGGAGAACATGCATGTCCGATTCATCCAATGCTGCGGCGCAAAATGGCCGCATGGGTCTCGTCGTTGTCGCGTCGTCGGCAGGCGCAGTGTTCGAATGGTATGACTTCTTCATCTACGGTTCTGTCGCGCCGATCATCGCGAAGCATTTCTTTGCAGGCGCCGGTGACACGCAAGGTTACATCCTTACGCTCCTGACCTTCGCCGCCGGATTTTTCGCACGCCCCTTCGGCGCTGTGTTCTTCGGACGCCTCGGCGATCGCACGGGCCGCAAGCGCACCTTCCTCGTCACCATCACGGTGATGGGCGTGGCGACGTTCGTGGCAGGACTTCTGCCGGACGCGAACATGATCGGCCTTGCCGCGCCATGGCTGCTGGTCGGCTTGCGCGTGCTGCAAGGCTTCGCCATCGGCGGCGAATATGGTGGCGCAGCAATCTATGTCGCCGAACATGCGCCCGCGAACAAACGGGGCGCATCCACCGGATGGATTCAGCTATCCGCGTCCATCGGGTTGATCCTCGCGCTCGGCGTGATCCTCATCGTGCAGCGCGCGATGGGCGAAAGCGCTTTTGCCGATTGGGGCTGGCGCGTGCCGTTCCTGCTGTCCGCGGTGCTGCTGGTCATCTCGCTGTGGATTCGCTTGAAGCTGGATGAATCGCCGCTATTCAAGAAAATCCGTGACGAAGGCCGCGTCTCGAAAGCACCGCTGCGCGAAGCCTTCACCAGCCGCGCCAATCTGAAGACGATTTTCATCGTGCTCATCGGCATTCTGACGGGACAAGGCGTGGTCTGGTATCTGGCGCAGTTCTACACGCTGTTCTTCCTGCAGCATGTTCTGAAGCTCGATCTGGCTGATGCCAACACGCTGGTGATGACCGTCACGGTGATCACGCTGCCGTTCTACGTTTTCCTGGCATGGCTGTCGGACAAGATTGGCCGCAAGCCGGTGATGCTGGCGGGGCTTCTGGTCGCAACGCTCGCCGTCTTTCCGGTTTTCCAGATGTTGACCGAAGCTGTGAATCCGGCCCTCGCTGCGGCGGCCGCGAAATCGCCGGTAACCGTGATCGCCGCGCCCGCCGACTGCTCCGTGCAATTCGATCTCATCGGCAAGGCGCAATATGTCAGCTCCTGCGATATCGCGAAGAGCGCGCTCACCAGCGCCGGCATTCCCTATCGCAACGAAGCGGCGAGCGAAGGCTTCGCGCGGGTGAAGATCGGCGCGGAGGATGTCGCCAGCCCCGACGGCCGCATGATGAATCCCACTGATCTGACGGCAGCGAAAAAGGACTTCGACGTCCGGCTGAAGAAAGCGCTCGCCGATGCGGGCTATCCCGACAAGGCCGATCCGAACGCCGTCGATAAAACACGCGTGCTGATCCTGCTGCTGATTTTGGGACTGGCCGCCGCCGCGCTCTATGCGCCGCAGGCGGCGGCATTGGTTGAGCTGTTTCCGACAAACATCCGCTACACCGCATTGTCGGTGCCGTATCACGTCGGCGTCGGCTGGTTTGGCGGCTTTCTGCCCGCGACAGCTTTCGCCATCGTCGCGGCCACGGGCGACATCTATGCGGGACTCTGGTATCCGGCGATCGTCTCCGGCATCGGCTTTATCGTGACGCTGTTGTTCCTGCCGGAAACCTACAAGCGCAGCATCGAGTAGCTACTTCACTTCCACCGGCACACCGGGTTCGCGCTTGGATGGGTGGATGACGAGCGAGGACTTCACGCCCGCCACGTTCTTGGCCGCCGTCAGCGTGTCGGTGATGAAGGACTGGAAGGACGACAGATCCTTCGCCACGCATTTCAGAAGGAAATCCACCTCACCCGACAGCATGTAGCACTCGCGCACCTGCGGCCACGAACGCGCCTGTTCTTCGAAGCGCTTCAGATCGGCGTCGGCCTGGCTGGAAAGGCCCACAAACACGAACGCCGTCACTTCGTAACCAAGCTGCTTGCCGTCGAGATCGGCGTGATAGCCTTTTATGTATCCGGCCTTCTCCAGCGCCCGCATCCGGCGAAGGCATGGCGGCGCGGTAATCTTGGCCCGCCGGGAAAGCTCGACATTGGTGATCCGGCCATCGGCCTGGAGTTCGGAAAGAATACGCAGGTCTATGGAGTCGAGCTTATGATGTTCCATGAAGGGTCCGGGAGGGTTAGAAAGTGACCCACCATTATCCTCCCGCCGCGTCATCCACGCAATAATATTTCGGTACCGAGAAACTTCGTGTCGGCAGCCCCCCTCGAGAATGCCTGCTGGACCGTGACCAATGGCACGGCCGGCATGGAAAACCAGGCTCTGGGTCTCGCGGAGCGTTTGGGCTTGCCGATTATTGCCAAGCGGGTCCGCCTCGCCTGGCCGTGGAACAAGCTGGCCCCCTTCAGTCCAGGATCACCTTTTTCCAGGCTTGCCGCGGGGTCCGACCCGATCGCGCCGCCTTGGCCGAGGCTAGCTATCGGTGTGGGACGCGAGAGCATTCCGTTGATGATCGCGATCCGCAAAGCGAGCGGCGACCGCACCCTGCTCGTCCAATGTCAGGACCCGCGTGTGCCTCTGTCCGCGTTCGACCTCGTCATCCCGCCCGAACACGATGCGGTGATCGGCCCCAATGTCTTTTCGATCCTCGGCAGTCCCAACCGCATTACGCGCGAAAAGCTTGCCGCCGCGAGAGCCCAGTTCGAGGATCGATTCCAGACGCTTCGCGCACCGCGTCTCGCCGTGCTTATCGGCGGCAAAAGCAAAGCCTATCGATTCGATTCCGCCACGGTCGAAAACCTCACGTCGGCGCTTGTGGAATTAAGCAAGACGATGGGCTTGATGGTCACCGTCTCGCGGCGCACCGGCGAAGAGAACGTCGCGCGCATCGCAGCCGCGCTGAAAGACAGCAGTGCCTATTTCTGGAATGGCGAAGGCGAGAACCCGTATCTCGGCGTGCTCGGATGGGCCGACGCATTTCTGGTGACCGCCGATTCGGTGAATATGGCTTGTGACGCCGCCGTCACCGGAAAACCGGTGCATATTTTTCCGTTGCCGGGCGGTTCTGCAAAATTCGACAGGTTCCACCAATCACTGATGGCGCGGGGTATTTCTCGACCTTTCATGGGCCGAATCGAGCAATGGGATTACGCGCCGCTGGATGAGACTGGCCGTGCGGCAAAGCGTATTGCCGAACTTCTTGACGTTTGCACGAACGCTACCGATATGAAGGCAGGGGCCAGCGACTGATTGCGCGTCCCGTTTACCCACGGAAGCGCCATGGCCGATATCCATTCAAAAGTTGTGATTCTGGGCAGCGGTCCCGCGGGCGCTACGGCGGCGATTTATGCCGCGCGCGCGATGCTGGAGCCGACGATGATCGCGGGCATTCAGCCGGGCGGTCAACTCACCATCACCACCGAAGTCGAAAACTATCCGGGCTTCGCGGAAGCCATCCAGGGCCCGTGGCTCATGGAGCAGATGCAGGCGCAGGCCGAGCATGTCGGCACCAAGCTGGTGCAGGACATCATCGTCTCCGCCGATCTTGCCAAACGTCCGTTTACCTTGGTTGCCGACTCGGGCGACCGCTACATCGCCGAGACGCTCATCATCGCCACCGGCGCCAGCGCCAATTGGCTGGGACTTGCGACCGAGGAGAAGTTCAAGGGCTTCGGCGTGTCGGCCTGCGCGACCTGCGATGGGTTCTTCTATCGCGGCAAACGCGTTGCGGTTGTCGGCGGCGGAAACACAGCCGCCGAGGAAGCCCTTTTCCTGACAAATTTCGCCGACAAGGTAACGCTCATCCATCGCCGGCCAACCCTGCGTGCGGACAAGACCAATCAGATGCGCCTTATCGAGAATCCGAAAATCGAAATAATTTATGATTCGGTTGTCGATGAGGTTGTCGGTACTGACAACCCGCGCGGCGTGACCGCGATCAAGCTGCGCAATCTTTCGGAAGGCACGTCGCAACAGCTCGACGTGGATGGATTGTTCATCGCGATCGGCCATTCGCCGGCGACGGAGCTGTTTCGCGGGCAGGTCGAGATGGACGACGACGGCTATATCAAGACCGCGCCGGATTCGACGAAGACGAGCGTACCCGGCGTGTTCGCCGCGGGCGATGTGAAGGACAAGATATTCCGGCAGGCCGTCACGGCTGCCGGCATGGGCTGCATGGCGGCGTTGGAAGCGGAGAGGTTTCTGGCCGGAGGTCACTAGCAGCCACTTAGCGTCTGGAGGGGCGCGAAGATGGATTGGGACAAGTTGCGCATATTCCACGCGGTCGCATCCGCTGGAAGTTTCACACATGCCGGACAGATGCTGACGCTGAGCCAATCGGCCGTCAGCCGCCAGATCAGCGCGCTGGAAGAAGAAATCACCACGCCGCTGTTTCAGCGCCATGCGCGCGGGCTCACGCTGACCGATGAAGGGGAATTGCTCTTCCTCGCGGTGAGCGATGTGCTTTCGCGCCTCGGACAAGCCGAAGAAGCGCTCAAGAACGCGCAGTCCGCGCCCCGCGGTTCGCTGAAGATCACTACCAGTCATGGCCTTGGCACCTATTGGGTGCTGCCGCGCATCGAGTCCTTCCTCGTGGAATTCCCCGAGCTGCAGGTGCATCTGGTGTTCGAGGATCGCGAGCTGGATCTGGCGCAGCGCGAAGCCGACATCGCCATCCGCATGCGCGCACCGGTGCAGGCCGATCTCATCCAGCGCAAGCTGTTCACGGTCCACTATCATCTCTATGCGGACCAGAAATATCTGGCCAAGGCCGGAACGCCGCAGAATTTCGGCGATCTGACCAAGCACACGCTTGTCGCTTATGGCGAAAGCGCCGCGCCAGAAATTCGCGACGTGAACTGGTTGATCGACGCAGTGCGCAAGATTTCGCCCGATGGCTACCGCGCGCTGCGCATCAACAATCTCACAGGCATCCTGCATGCGACGGAAGCAGGCGTGGGCGTTGCGGCGCTGCCGGACTACATCGCGGCGGATCGTCCCAATCTGGTGCGCGTGCTGCCCGACACGGAAGGCCCCGCCTTCGACGTGCATCTGGTCTATTGCGACGCGCTGCGCCAATCCAAGCGCGTGGCGGCCTTCCGCGACTTCCTTGTGAAAGCCGCGAAGGAGTGGACTTTCTAGGATTCCGCAACGTCCGTGAAAACGCGGAAAGGTTCTTGAAACAGCGGCCACCAACCCCAAATCAGGGGTGTCGCTTCTCCTCCCCCTGGAGAGCGGCAAGAGGGTTCGCCCTCAACGGCTTTTGCTTCTTATCCCCCTTTGAAGCGGAAGCCTCCAAGTTGACGACTATCACCCGGAGCAGCCCCCCTGCTCCGGGTGATTTTTTTGCCGTCGTTCAGGCCAGATGGCTGCGCAACATCCACGCCGCCTTTTCGCTCGCCTGCATGCGCTGGATCAGAAGGTCCATCGTCCCCTGATCGTCCGCGCCTTCGGCGATCTTGAAAGCGTCCCGGCAACTGCGCGAGAGGATTTCATTTCCGTCCGCCAGATCGCGCACCATCTCCATGGCGGGCGGAACGTTGTCGCCGCTTTCCTGGATCGCGGTCAGCTTCGCGTAGGTGCGGTAATTGCCGGGCGCATATTCGCCCAGTGCGCGAATGCGTTCCGCGATCAAATCCGCCGCGTCGTGCAGCTCGGTATATTGGCCCTCGAACAGCACATGCAGTGCGGCGAAATGCGGGCCTGTGACGTTCCAGTGATAGCCGTGCGTCTTGAGGTAGAGCGTGTAAGTGTCGGCCAGCACCTTGGAGAGGGCTTCCGCAATCGCCTTGCGCTCGGCCTGTTTCAATCCAATGTTCACGTCCATGGCGTGCTCCTGTCTTGTCGCTGGGACGGACATAGCCATCCGGACGGGCGGATCAAGTAGTTTGGAGTAATTCTAAAGAGAAAAGCCGATGGACCTGAACAATCTGCGGGAAACCAGCAATTTCGACGACCGGCGCGGCGAAGGCGGATTTGGCGGTTTCGGAGGCCCCAGCTGGGGCGGCGGTTTCGGCGGCCTTCCTGCTTTCGGCATGCGCGGCGGCGGTTTGGGTTTTGTCGGCTTCATCATCCTGGTTCTGCTGTTCGGATCGAATGGCGGCGGAGGACTTCTGGACAGCGTTCTCGGCGGCGGCGGCCAGCAACAGATCGCGCAGGCCGACAATCACACCGATGACGCGCAACTGGATTTCGCGCGCAAGATCGTCGGCTCCGCGGAAGATGTGTGGACACCAATCCTGCAGGCGCGCGGCGTGACGTTCTCGCCCGCGACCATCACCTTCTACACGCAGGACACGCCAACGGCGTGCGGCGAAGGCCAGTCGTCCGCCGGGCCGTTCTATTGCCCGAACGACAAGCGCATCTATCTGGACCTGTCCTTCTTCAACCAGCTTGCCGATCAGTTCGGCGCACCGGGGCAATTCGCGCAGGCTTATGTGATCGCGCATGAATACGGCCATCACATCCAGAATCTGGTCGGCACGATGGACCAGCATGAATCGCAATTGCAGGGCTCCAGCGCGCGCGGCGCGACCGGCGCTTCCGTGCGCCTGGAATTGCAGGCCGACTGTTATGCCGGCGTGTGGACTTATCACGCCGATCAGCGCTTCCACATCTTGCAGAATGGCGATGTGGAAGGCGGTCTGCGCGCTGCCGCCGCCGTTGGCGACGATACGCTGGAGAAGCAGACGCAAGGCACCGTCGTTCCCGACTCCTTCACGCACGGCACCAGCGCACAACGCATGCGCTGGTTCCAACGCGGCCTTCAACGCGGCGAAATGGGCGATTGCGACACCTTCGGCGCTGCAACGCTCTGACTATGCCGCGACCTTGTGCGTCGCCACGACCTGTTCGGCCAGCTTGCCGCTCAACTCGGCCAGATGATCGAACTCCATCTCGAACGTGCCGACGCCCTGCGTGAGCGAGCGCAGGTCGATGATGAGATCGTGCAATTCTGACAGCGGCATCTGCGCTTCCACCGTGTCCCAGCCCTTCCAGCCGCCACGCGCGTCATAACCCATCAACTGCCCGCGCCGCCCGCTCACCACCTGGTTGGCCTTCGATGTGGCGTCGTTGGGAACATGAATCTTCACCCGCATGATCGGCTCCAGCAGTACTGGCGCGCAATTGGGCATGCCTTCGCTCATCGCGATACGCGCTGCCGTCTGGAACGCGGCATCTGATGAATCGACGCTGTGGAACGAGCCGTCCACCAGCGCCACGCCGACATCCACCACGGGGAAACCGAGCGGCCCGTGCTTCAGATATTCGATGACGCCTTTCTCCACCGACGGGATGAATTGGCGCGGCACGACACCGCCCTTGATCTGATCCTGAAAGGCAAAGCCCGTCCCACGCGGCAGCGGCTTGATCTCGATATGCACATCGCCGAACTGGCCATGTCCGCCCGATTGGCGCTTGTGGCGGCCATGCTGTTTCGCCGGCTTGCGGATCGTTTCCTTGTACGGGGTCTTGGGCGGATGGGTGACGATCTTCAGGCCATATTTGCTCTGCAGCTTTTCCACCGCGACCTTCAGATGGATCTCGCCCTGCCCCAACAACGTCATCTCATGCAGGTCTGCGTCCTGTTTGAAATGCAGTGACGGGTCTTCTTCCTGCAATTTGTGGATGGCGGCGGTGAGCTTCACTTCGTCCTTGCGGTCCGTGGTCTCGATCGCGAAGCCATAGACGACCGGCAGTTCTTCGATCTCCACGCGTGGCAACGCTATTTTGGCGGCGGACAATGTTTCACCCGTGAAGATGCCTTCCAGTCGCCCAAGGGCCACCGTATCGCCTGCCTTTGCTTCGGCGAGCTTGCTCTGCGTTTCGCCTTTCAGCGCGAACAGGCCGCCCACGCGCGCATCGCCGCCGCGGCCATGCAGCACCGCGCCGTCCTTCAGCGAACCTGCCATCACGCGCGCCAGCGAAAGCTTGCCGTGTGCGCCATTGTAGGTTTTCAAAATCTGCACGACAGCGTCGCTTCCGGGTTTGATCCCGATACGGCTCGCGGCCGCAGCGACATCCGGCACTTCATGGCGCAGCGCTTTCAGCAGCCGGCGAATGCCGTTGTCCCCGTCGGCTGAGCCGAGCAGCACCGGCACCACAAGCCCGTCCGCCAACTCCTTCGACAGATCGGCAAAGACTTCATCGCGCGGCGGCTCCTGATCGGAGAGAAGTTCCTCCATCAGGTGTTCGTCATAATCGGCGAGCTTCTCCAGCATCGCGAAGCGTGCCTGCTTCTCCGCATCGGCCAGCAGGCCAAGCTCGATGACTTTGGATTCGGCGTGCGGCGCATATTGGAACGCGCGCTCCAGCGCGAGATCGACAAAACCCTTCACCTGCCCGCCTTCCGCAATCGGAATCTGGCGCATCAGCAGCGGCTTGGCGCTGACGTCCTGCAACTGCCCGAGCAGATCGCGGACCGCACCGCTCGCTTTGTCGATCTTGTTGATGAAAACAAAGTGCGGAATGTTCAGATCGTCCAGCCGCTTCAGATAAGGCTGCAACATTTGAATCTTCGCCGGCTCCGGCTCGCACACCACGACGGCGGCGTCGATGCCAGGAAGCACGTTCAGCGTGTCGGCGAGAAATTCGATGGAGCCGGGGCAATCCAGGAAGGTGAAGCTTTCATCCAGATATTTCGTGCTGGCGCAATTCACTTCCACGCTCATCTGCCGCGTGCGCGCCTCGGCGCTGGAGTCGCCCACTGTGTTCTTCTGCGCGATAGAGCCTTTGCGCTGCACCGCGCCTGTGACGGAAAGAATGGATTCGAGCAGCGTCGTCTTTCCGCTGCCATAAGGTCCCACGAGGGCCACTGCACGTGGCCCCACTCCTCCAGTTTTTTTGGACATAGTCGCCTCCATTACCCCGGATCGGTCGGGGTACGAGGCGCGGCGGGCGTCTTCTTTCCCAAGGCGTTGGGCGGCGTCACGCGCCCCGCTTAAGCGCCATGATGCTCGCGCCGTTTCGCAGACCTCGCAAGGCCTTGACGTGGGCTTTCTGCGGGCCGCGGCTGGAGTAATATCCCGCAGGGAACTTTGGGGGATTTCCATGTGCAATGCGAAAGAACACGGACTGAGCCGCCGGCAATTCGGTTTTTTCGGATTATCCGCTTTGGGATTGAGCGCATCGCCGCAAAAAGCGGTCGCCGCGGAGATCGAAGCGCTGGCCCTCACCTGCATCGATCACCGGCTGGTGGATGACGGCGTTCGCTTCTTCGACAACCTGCACCTCACCAACGAATACGATCAGGTAGCGTTGGCTGGCGCATCGCTCGCAGGCGTCTCGCCGAAATTCCCCTCGTCGAACGCGGCGGTATGGGATCACGTCGCCATCGCCAAGCAACTGCATCACATCAGCAAGGTGATCGTGCTCGATCATCGCGACTGCGGCGCGTACAAGGTCGCGTTCGGAAAAGATTTCGCCGCCGCGCACGATGCCGAAACCGCGCAGCACAAGAAGGTCATGCTGCAATTCCAGGCCACACTCAAACAGAAATACCCCGATCTGGGGAGCGAGTTTTATCTGATGGCGCTGAACGGAACGGCCGAACGCGTGGTCTAGCGCAGATTTCCGCAGAAGCGCTGGATGCGCTTGCAGGCTTCTTCCAGCACCTCGTTGGAGGTCGCATAGGAAATGCGGAAGAAGGGCGACAAGCCGAACGCCGCGCCATGCACCACCGCGACGCCTTCGGCCTCGAGCAATTCGTTGGCGAAATCCTCGTCCGTCTCGATCTTCTTGCCCGATGGCGCGGACTTGCCGATCAGCTTGCGCACACTCGGATAGACATAGAATGCGCCTTCCGGCTTGGGACATTCGATGCCATGCGCCTGGTTGAGCATGGAGACCACGAGGTCGCGGCGCTCTTCGAAGACTTTCTGGAATTTCGGGATGAAATCCTGCGTCCCGTTCAGCGCTTCCACCGCCGCCCATTGCGAAACGCTGGATGCGCTCGACACCGATTGCGATTGCAGCTTGCTCATCGCCTTGATGAGCGGCTCCGGCCCAGCGGCATAACCGATGCGCCAACCCGTCATCGCGTAGGCTTTCGAAACGCCGTTCATCGTCAGCGTGCGATCGTAAAGCTTCGGTTCCACTTCCGCGATGGAATAGAACTTGAAGCCGCCGTAGACGAGATGTTCGTACATATCGTCGGCCAGGATCCAGACTTGCGGATGCTTCAGCAGAACGTCCGACAACGCTTTGAGCTGTTCCTTCGTGTAGCAGGCGCCGGTCGGATTGCTCGGCTGGTTGAAGATGATCCACTTGGTCTTCGGGGTGATCGCCGCTTCCAGTGCCGCGGGCGTCAGGCGGAACCCGTCCTCGATCTTCGCATCGATGATGACGGGCTTTCCGCCGCCGAGCAGAACGATGTCGGGATAGCTCACCCAATAAGGCGCGATGCAGATCACTTCGTCGCCGGGGTTCAGGGTCGCCAGCAGCGCGTTGTAGATGATCATCTTGCCGCCCGGCGACACGAAGGTCTGCGCGGGCGTGTAGCCGAGATTGTTCTCGCGCTTGAACTTGGCCGCGATCGCCTTGCGCAGTTCGGGAATGCCCTCAACGGCCGTGTATTTGGTCTCGCCACGCTTGATGGCGGCGATGGCGGCGTCCTTGATGTTGTCCGGGGTATCGAAGTCCGGCTCGCCCGCGCCAAGGCCAATCACGTCACGCCCAGCGGCCTTCAGATCGCGGGCCTTCTGCGTGGCGGCAATGGTGGGCGACGGCTGGATACGGCCGAGCGAGTCGGCCAAAAAACCTTTGGGGAGAGCGGGAGCCACGAGCGATTCCTCGGTTAAAACCACGTCATATCAACCCCGTGCGCGGGCGGGCAAGAAGACCAATGTCACAGCAGCCATGCGTTAGGATTTCTCAACCCAAAAAGGCGCTAGAATTGGGGGCCGAGTCCGAAGGGGAATGGCATGCGAATCCTGGCAGCGTTTCTCACCTGCTTCTGTCTCATCGCCGTCGCGGGATGCTCGCATCAGGTGGCGCCGCCTGTGGGCCGCTGGGAAGGCGCCTATGATGCCGGCAACACCATCGTCACCGCCCGCATGGAGATCACGGACAAGGGCCAGATATTCGTGAGCGCGCCCAATGCAGAGAACATCGCCAGTTCCTCGAGCGAGGATCGCGCCGCTATTCGTCAGCGCCTCACCGACGATCTGGTGCAAGGCTGGGACGACGTGACGCCCCATCAGCTGGATTTTGACGGCAAGGTCTTCCGCAAACCCGGCGGGATCGCGCCGCAGGCGGAATGGGACGGCGCGGCACGCCGCATGACGCTGGTCGTCTATCTCGACAAGGGCGACGGCCTGCACATCCCGCTTCGCGCGGTGAAAGAGTTCAGCTCAAATCCGTTCGGCAAGCGCTAGAACTTCGTGAAGCCGAAATAGGCGGCAAGGACGATCAGCAGAAACGATACCGCGTGATTCCATTTCAGCGGCTCGCCCAGATAGGTAACCGAGAAGATGGCGAACACAACGAGGGTGATGACTTCCTGCATCGTCTTCAGCTGCGCCGCGGAATAGACACGATGGCCGATGTGATTGGCCGGCACTGCGAAACAATATTCGAAGAATGCGACGCCCCAGCTTAACGGGATAAGAATCCAGAGCGCGGTGTTCGGATATTTGAGCTGACCGTACCAGGCGAATGTCATGAATACGTTCGAACAACAAAGCAGAACGATCGGCAGGACGAATGACCAATTCATGGAAACCCTCACGGTTACGTGTATCCGGCGTAATATTCTTCTCAGGCGGGTAACACGGTAAAAAGACTGACTGGATAAGGCTTTGTAGAGCCTAAAGCCGCGATAACCCTGCGGGGTTTCACAGCGATGTGTCTTTTACTGGAGAGAGACCGGGTGCAACAATCATATCGTTGCACTTGTGGAGGGTGACATGATGTTTCGGAAGATGGCGACGATCGCGATCGCGGGCTTTGGACTTACGGCACTGGCAACTTCTGCGAATGCAGCGGTGAGCGTTCTCAACGGAACTTTGGCACACAGCTGCTATGATGCCGCCGAATTCGGCGGCTCCGGATCCATCGAGGACGTTCGGCTCTGCGCGCGCGCGCTGGAGGAAACCGCACTCAGCGCACATGACCGGGCGGCAACGCTCATCAACCTCGGTATCGTTCAGTCGCGCAACAACGATCCAGAAGGCGCCCTCAACAGCTATAACAGGGGGCTCGATCTCGATGGGACGCTCGGCGAAGGTTATGTGGATCGCGGCGCAGTCTATATTCTCCTCAAGAACTACAAGGCGGCCGTCGCCGATATCAGCAAGGGCCTTGAGCTGAACGCCAACCGGCCCGAGATCGCTTATTACGATCGCGCCATCGCCAACGAAGCGCTTGGAAACATCCGCGACGCCTATATCGACTACAAGAAGGCTGTGGAGATTCGTCCCGATTTCGCACTGGCCACCGAACAGCTCTCGCGCTTCAAGGTCGTGCGCACGCACACCAACGGAGCGTAAAACACAGAGCAGATATGCGTGTGATGAAGAACGCGGCGCGGAACTTCCACGCCGCGTTTTTCTTTGGCGAGAAAGTTGTTTCACGGTTTGCGTCCCTGCCCACGGGCGACAGTTTGATACAATTTCTGCGTTCCGCTCATCTTTTGTCAGAGCGTGCGCGGCTCCACTGTGGTGATCGAAATTGGTCTATCGGCCAGTCCCGCCGATCTGCTCTCGAATCGTAACCGTGCCCGCATCGGCGCTCCACATGGGCAAGGTTGCGCGGGCGCCAAGCCAGCACCTGGACCCCGAAACATGGTGCTGGCTTGGCCCCCACTTTCACCGGTGGCAAGGCTCAGAACCACAATGCCTTCCGACCCGGTTCGCCACTGAAATCATCACATTTGTGACCACTGCAACCGGCGCCCGGGAACAGCCCGTAGTACATTTTCGCACTAGTGATTCCGCCCGCAGAGACAGGCGAAATTCAGCAATTAACAAAAGGATTAGCCTTGCGGACGCCGCAATCGGATATACATCTGCGTCCCGGGGGCGACCTTGTATTCAGCAACCTACTGGCTATGAAGTCGGCTAAGATGGCCGGTCCGGCCTTGCATTCAAACGAGTGAATTTCCATGAAGAATGTTCTGCTCTCGTCCTCCGCCATCGTGCTCGCGCTGGCACTCGCCGGATGCGCCACCCCGGTGCCGCAACAGCTGACGGCCGCGAATGTCCCCTCCAACTTCTCCGCGCCGATTACCGCGGATGCTCCGATCTGGCCGAAGGCGGATTGGTGGAAGGGATTTCAGAGCGACGAACTGAACAGTCTCGTCGATGAAGCCCAGCGCGACAACCTCGATCTCGCGCTCGCAGCAGCCCAGGTGATGGAAGCGAAGGCGAATGCGGAAATCGCCGGTTCCGTGCTCTGGCCGCAGATTGGCATTTCAGGTGATGGCGAACGGTCCAAGAGCAGAACAAACCCCAGCGGCGTGCCGGGCCTTGGAAAAAGCACGAGCAACAATTTCAGTCTCACCGGCAATGCAAGCTGGGCTCTCGATATTTGGGGCAAAGGTCAAGCGCAGCTGCGCTCGGCGGATGAAGCCGTGAAGGCCTCCCGGTTTGCCAAGCAGGCTGTCGCGCTCACCGTGATTTCCGGCACCGGTTCGACTTACTTCAATGTTCTCGCGCTCCGCGAACGTGTCGCCATTGCGCAGTCCAACATCGATGCCGCCAAGCGCGTGCTTTCGATCACACAGGCCAAGGTGACGAACGGTGTTTCGTCGCGCCTCGATCTGGCGCAGCAACAAGCTCAGGTTTCGGGACAGGAAGCGCAGATCCCGCCGCTCAGAGAGGCGGAGCGTGAAGCGCGCTACGCGCTCGCCATCCTTTTGGGAAAACTGCCGGAAGGTTTCGATGTCCAGACGCAAAATCTCGACAAGATCGTCGCTCCCGCAGTTCGTCCCGGCTTGCCATCGGAGCTTTTGCGCCGCCGCCCCGACGTTGCCGAAGCTGAAGCCAATCTTGCCGCCGCACATGCCAACGTGGATGCGGCACGCGCGGCCTTCTTCCCGCAAATCGGTTTGACGGGATCCGGCGGTTTCGCCAGCGCGGCAATCGGAACGCTGATTCAGGGTTCAAACTTCGGCTGGAGCATCGGTGCCTCGCTGCTGCAAACAATCTTCGATGGTGGAAACCTGCAAGGTCAGTATCGCGTCAGCAAAGCACAGCAACTCCAGCTCGTTGCCACCTATCGCAAAACGGTTCTGACCGCGTTCCAGGATGTCGAAACATCGCTCGGACAGGTCGCGAGCCTGACGCAACAGGAGAAACTGCTGACCGATGAGGTCAACGCCGCGTCCGAAGCGTTCCGCATTTCGGAGATCCAGTATCGCGAAGGCGTCACGGATCTGCTTACCGTGCTGACCGCGCAGCAGACATTGTTCTCCGCGCAGGATCAGCTGGTGCAGATCAAGCTGGCCCGCATTCAGGCAGACGTCGGTCTCTATCGCGCTCTGGGTGGCGGATGGTCCGAAGCTGACGAATTGGCGACACAGGCCATGCCGGCGGCAACCGCGCCGGTTACGCCGTCGGCCGAGCCGGGTCCGGGGACAGTTCCGGCGTCGGGCATTCCCACAACGCCGGGGCCCAGCCAGATTCCGGACGAGCCAACCCCGCTGCAGCCACAACCGGGCCGCGTACGCCACTGATCGTCAACGGTGCCCTAATACAGGGTGCGGTTTATAGGGTTCCGACAGCGCCTTCAGTTCGGCCTCGTCGAGCTTGAGCGATGTTGCGGCGACCGCGTCCTGAAGATGGTGCGGCTTCGACGCCCCGACGATCGGCGCGGTGACGCCCGGCTGCTGCATGAGCCACGCAAGCGCGACCTGCGCATTCGGGACACCGCGTTTCTGCGCGATCTCGGTCAGGCGATCCACCACGTCGAAATCGCTGTCCTGATAGTACATCTGATGCGCGAAATCATCGGATTGGGCGCGCGCGGTTTCGCCCTTGTCCTGTCGGCGGCGATTACCCGTGAGGAAGCCGCGCGCCAGCGGGCTCCATGGAATAACGCCGATGCCCTGATCGCGACAGAGCGGCATCATTTCACGCTCTTCCTCACGATAGACCAGGTTGTAATGGTTCTGCATGGAAACGAACCGCGTCTTGCCCAGAGAATCCGCGAGCGACAGATATTTCGCGAACTGCCAGGCATACATCGACGAGGCGCCGACATAGCGCGCCTTTCCCGCTTTCACCACGTCATGCAGCGCTTCGATGGTTTCCTCGATCGGCGTGTGCAGATCGAAGCGGTGGATCTGATAGAGATCCACATAGTCATGGCCGAGGCGGCGCAGCGAATTGTCGATCGCATGCATGATGTGCTTGCGGGACAGACCGCCTTCGTTTGGCGACTTGCCCATCGGCATGAATACTTTGGTGGCGAGCACATAGGCTTCGCGGCTGCCGGCATATTTCTTCAGCGCGCGCCCAGTCACTTCCTCACTTACGCCCATGGAATAAACGTCGGCCGTGTCGAAGAAATTGATACCGGCTTCCACCGCCTCGCGGAAAAAGGGCTGGGACTCTTCTTCGCCCAGAATCCATCCGCGCCATTTGTTCGAGCCATAGGTCATGCAGCCAAGGCAGAGTTTGGAAACTTTCAGTCCCGTCTTGCCGAGATTCACGAGTTCCATGCGCCGTTCCTCCATATCGCTGGAGAAGAGCATAAGACGCCGGATGGAATTGAGGCGAGTCTAAAACCCGAACCAGCGGCCGATCAAAGCCACAATGGGGCTGCTGAATTTCAACCGTGCATCGCTCATGGCGAGAACGATGCAGTCTTCGCCTTCATCGGCAACCGGACGGTGCAAAATGTCCGGCGTGGTGCTTTGTAGATCACCACGCGCATATTGGCCCGTTTCGTCGGTATACCCACCGGCCAAGCAGAGCGTCAGCTCTTCGCCATGATGCGTATGCCAGCCCACGCCACATCCCGCCTTTGAGCGAATGAGATAGGACCGTGACTTTCCACGCTGAAATAACGGCTTGAAATAAATCCCGCCGGCGAGATTGGTCCATTTTACGCTGTCCAGATCGCCGCCGAGATAGGATCGCAGTGGTTCCGGTGCCGTGAACGCCCCAAGTGGCGCGGCAGACTTCGCGGTGGGCGCTGTGTCGAGACGGGAAAGAACGGACTGCAACGCGCCATCGCTCAACAGTACCGGCCTGTCGCCCTCCAGAATGGCCCCCCCCGCGGCCTCCGCTTCCGCGACCGTACGGCGGCATTGCGGACAAAGCGCCAGATGCGTGGCCAAAACCAGTGACATTGCTTCGTCGGTCGCCCCTGCCGCGTAGCTCAACAGCAATTCGTCGCCAGGATGATGCAGGATCGTCATGCCTCACCGCCCAATGCGCCTTTGATGCGCGCCATCGCCAGCCGCAGCCGGGATTTCACGGTGCCCAGCGGAAGACCGAGCTCGCGGGCAATCTGGCTGTGGGGCTTTTCGGAGAAGAAGGACATCTGGATGACTTGCGCCTGATCGGCTGAAAGTTTCGTTAGCGCCGCACGCAACCGGGCATCTTCGCCTTCACGCACCATGCGAGCGTCGGCTTGCGGCTCATCGTCTGGCACAAAGGCCGGATCGTTGGGGTCGAATTCGGGGCGGCGTTCGCGGCGGATCGCATCGATGCGCAGATTGCGGGCGATGGTAAACACCCAGGTCGATGCCGACGCTTTGGCGGGATCGAACAGTTCCGCCTTGCGCCACATCGTTAGCATCGCTTCCTGCGCCAGATCGTCGGCAAGCGCGGCACTCGCACCCAGGCGCAACAAATAGCTTTTCACCCGCGGCGCGAAATGAACAAAAAGAATCTCAAACGCAGCGCGATCACGCTTCGCGGCAAGCGTAGCGAGCAATGCTGTCATGTCGGTCCGTTGTTCAGATTTGGGATCTGTCATCCGAGCCGGTTGAAAAGCATGACGGCGCACACCCGCCCTCGCCTTTCGGCGCCAGGAGGGATCAATGAGCCGAAGTGCGGCAATGGGCTGAACATGCGCCATCATAGACAGTTTTACGCGAGCGGTGCGATTCCGGATCACCCAGATTTTCTGATCCAGCAGCCGCTGGCCGGCGTAGGCAGTATGTTCAACATGGAACCCGCCCTTGCACGCCCTCTATGCGACCCCGTCCGGCAAGCCTGTCTCCGACAAGAGGCATTTCGCGATTGTGGGAACCGGTATTTCCGGCATGTCCGCCGCCTGGCTGGCGTCGAGCAACCACGATGTGACCGTCTATGAGCGCGAATTGCGCGTGGGCGGACACTCGCACACCGTCAATGTCGAAACACCGGGAGGGCGCATCCCGGTCGATACCGGTTTCATCGTTTATAACGAACAGACCTATCCCAATCTCACGGCGCTGTTTGACCATCTCGGCGTGAAGACTGAGAAGAGCGAAATGACGTTCGGCGTGTCGCTGGACAAAGGCGCGCTGGAATATTCAAGCCTGATTGCCGGGCTAATGGCCCAGCCGCGGAATTTCCTGCGCGGCGACTATCTGAGAATGTGGCGCGATCTGGTGCGCTTCTATCGCGAGGCGGCGCAGACGATGGACGCCGGCGATACCCGCACCACGCTGGGCGCCTATCTGGATACGCATGGCTATTCCGAAGCCTTCGCGCGCTTTCATCTGCTGCCGATGGCGGCGGCGATCTGGTCGTCCTCGCTCGAAGACATGCGCGCGCATCCCGTCGCGGCGTTTGCGCGCTTCTTCGCCGATCACGGCTTGCTCAAGCTCATAAACCGGCCGCAATGGCGCACGGTCAGCGGTGGATCGCAGGAATATGTGAGGAAGCTCACGGCGCATTATGCCGACCGCATTCGCCTTCGCTGTGGTGTAAAAGCAATCCTGCGTGACGCGACCGGCGTCACTATTGTCGATGATGACGGCGAGAGCGCACGCTATGACGGCGTGATCATCGCTGCGCACGCCGATCAGGCGCTCGCCATGCTGGGCGATGCGAGCCCGGAAGAACACAGCCTGCTGGGCTGCTTTCAATACCGGCCGAACAAGGCGGTACTGCATTGCGATCCGAACTTCATGCCCAAACGCCGGATGGCCTGGGCGAGTTGGAACTATCTCGGCCATACCAGCGACAAGCCCAACGATGATTTGTGCGTCACCTATTGGATGAACAAGCTCCAGAACATCGATAGCCCCGCACAATTGTTCAACACGCTTAATCCGCGGGAAATGCCGCGTGAAGACACCATCTACCGGGTCGATCACTATGCACACCCGCTGTTCAATTCCGCGGCACTGGAGGCGCAGCAGCGGCTCTGGCATCTGCAGGGCGTTCGCAACACCTGGTTCTGCGGCAGCTATTTCGGCTCGGGCTTCCATGAGGATGCGCTGCAGTCCGGCCTCGCCGCCGCCGAAGATGCGACCGGCTCAAGGCGGCCATGGCGCGTGGCGAAAGAGTCGGGCCGCATTGTGCGGATACCCCAGCTGGCGGGCATTCCGGTATGAACGCCATTTACAATGGCTTTGTGACTCACACGCGGATATCGCCCACGCGCCATTCCTTCCGCTATCGCGTGTTCTCTTTACTTCTCGATCTCGACAAGATCGACGCCTTCGCCAAGCGCTCGCGCCTGTTCGCGCATAACAAGCGCGGCATCGTCAGCTTTCACGACGGGGACCATGGTGACGGACGCCCACTGCGCGAATGGGTAAAGGCGAAGCTGTCCGATGCGAATATCCAAGCGGATGGGCGCATCGAAGTGCTGTGCTATCCGCGGCTCTGGGGCTTCGTGTTCAACCCGCTATCCGTCTGGTTCTGCCGGCGCGCCGACGAAACACTCGCCGCCGTGATCTACGAGGTTCACAACACTTTCGGCGAACGCCACACTTATGTCCTGCCCGCCATGGCGAACGGCAATACCCTCAACCAGACCTGCGACAAGGACTTCTACGTCTCGCCCTTCCTGTCGATGGATTGCGCCTACCAGTTCCGCATCGAACAGCCGGGCGAACGGGTGCTGATAGCCATTCGCGAGAGCGAAGGCGGGAACCCGGTGCTGAACGCGGCGTTTTCGGGGACAAGACAGACACTTAGCGATGGGAACCTTGCCGTGGCCGTGCTCCGCCATCCGTTGATGACGCTTAAAATTGTCGCGGCTATTCACTTCGAGGCCGTGCGTCTCTGGTTGAAGCGCGTGCCCTCTCATGCTCACATTAAAAGACCGACACCTGCGGGGTTGTGAGCGACATGGGTGACGAACAGAAAAGCCATTCGCCTGCGGCGAGCAGACTCGTCCGCCCGCCGCTGTGGGGCAACATGATGGCCCGCGCCGTGAGCGACATCGCGGAAGGCGAAGTCGTCCTTCGCTTCACCAACGGCGCCGAGCGCACCATCAAGGCCGCGCAGCATGGCGCGAAAGCAGTTCTCGAAATCGCCCGCGCCCGCAGCTTCCGGCGGCTGCTTTTGGGCGGTGAGATCGGCCTTGCGGAATCCTACATGGATGGCGACTGGTCGAGCCCCGATCTCGCATCGGTGTTCGAGTTCGGCGCGCGCAACATGAACCGGCTGGCCGACACGTTGACCGGCATCGCGCCGCTGGAATGGGCGCGCATGGTCACCCACAAGCTGCGCGGCAACACGCGCAAGGGCAGCCGCAAGAACATCGCGGCGCATTACGATCTGGGCAACGCGTTCTATTCGCAATGGCTCGATCCCACGATGACCTATTCCTCCGCGGTATTCGACAGCCCGGACCAGAAACTCGAAGACGCGCAGCGCAACAAATGGCGCAAGCTGGCGGACATGCTGGATCTGCGCGAAGGCCTGCACATTCTGGAGATCGGCTGCGGCTGGGGCGGGTTCGCGATGTTCGCGGCGCGCGAATATGGCTGCAAGGTCACCGGCATCACACTGTCCACCGAACAGCTCGCCTTTGCCAGAAGGGCGGCTGAGGAAGCGCAGCTGTCTCACCTGCTGGATTTCCAGCTCATCGACTATCGCGACGTGCAGGGTTCTTATGACCGCATCGTCTCCATCGAGATGTTCGAGGCGGTGGGTGAGGAACATTGGCCGGCTTATTTCAAGACCATACGCGACCGGCTGAAGCCGGGCGGCGTCGCCGCGCTGCAGATCATCACTATCGAAGACCAGCGCTTCGATCTTTATCGCCGCCAAGCTGATTTCATCCAGCTCTACATCTTTCCGGGTGGTATGCTGCCCTCGCCATCTGCATTGAAAGATGCGGTGACGAAACAGGGGCTCGGTTTCGAGACCGCGCGCACCTTCGGCCTTTCCTACGCGGAAACGCTGCGGCGCTGGCGCGAAGTGTTCGATGCACGCTGGGAGACGATCCAGCCGCTGGGCTTCGACGAGCGCTTCAAGCGCATGTGGGATTACTACCTCGCGTCCTGCGAAGGAAGCTTCCGCGCCGGAAACATCGACGTGGGACAATTCCGCCTGACGCGCGTCTGACATTGCACCGCCGCGCCCACCACGCCACACTGGCGCGATGCCGCAATTTGCTTTCGATCCCTATGACCTTCCGCCCGAAGCCGAGGCGCTTCGCGGAGAGGTGCGCGCCTTCCTGAAAGACCAGCTCAAGGACATGCCATCCAAGAAGCGCGCTTTGTCGTGGAGCGGCTACGGGCAGGACTTCTCCCGCGCGCTCGGCGCGAAGGGCTGGATCGGCATGACATGGCCCAGGAAATATGGCGGCCATGAGCGATCCTATGCCGAGCGCTATGTCGTGCTGGAGGAATTGCTCGCGGCCGGCGCACCGGTGAGTTCGCATTGGGTGGCGGATCGCCAGAGTGGGCCGCTGATGCTGCGTTTCGGCACCGAAGAACAGCGCCAGAAATTCCTGCCGCGCATCGCCAAGGGCGAGCTTTGCTTCTGCATCGGCATGAGCGAACCCAACTCCGGCAGCGATCTGGCGTCGGTGCGCACGCGAGCGCGCGAAGGCAATGGCGGCTGGTATGTGAACGGCCAGAAGATCTGGACCTCCGGCGCGCATCACGCGGACTACATGATCGCGTTGGTGCGCACCAGCGAAGGCGAGACGCGCCACACCGGCCTGACCCAGATGGTCATCGACGTGAAGAACAGCAAAGGCCTGACCGTTCGTCCCATCGAGGACATGGCGGGCAACACGCATTTCAACGAAGTGTTCTTCGACGACGTGTTCGTGCCAGCCGGCATGGTGGTGGGACGCCCCGGCGATGGCTGGATGCAGGTCGGCGCGGAACTGGCGTTCGAGCGCAGCGGACCGGAGCGCTATCTGTCGTCGTTGCGCCTCTTCCTCGAATTCTTGCGCATGGTTGGCGACAATCCGACCGAAGCCGAACGCCTGCTCATCGGCCGCATGACGGCGGAGATGTGGACCTTGCGGCAGATGTCGCTGTCGGTAACGGGCGAGTTGCAGGCCGGAAAATCACCTGCTGTCGCCGCATCCATCGTGAAAGACATCGGCACCACGCTGGAACAGGCGATGCCGAAAGAGATTCAGAGCATCGCGCGCGACGAGGTCGATCTGTCGGTGAGCAATCCCTTCACCGATGTGCTGACCTATCTGCTGCAGACCGCGCCATCGTTCAGCCTGCGTGGCGGCACGCGCGAAATCCTGCGCGGGATCATCGCGCGGGATTTGGGCTTGCGTTAGGGCTGATAGGTCAAACCCACGTCATACATTCTTGGCTGGCCGTAGCTGATCGTGCCATCTGCGGCCTGTGCCGTGGCGATATCGGTATTCGTTGCGTTGTCCACGGCAACGAAGGCGGAAAGCGATTCCAGCAGGCGATAGGACGCCTTCACATCCAGCACGAAGGCGGAGCCCAGGCGCATTGTGTTCCGGTCGTCCTCGAAACGCGCGCTTTCCCAACGCAAGTTTGCATCGAGTGACAGCTTCTCGAACGGCAGCCACGTGACTCCGCCCGTGATGGTGACCGGCGGCGCTTGTGCGGGGCGATTGCCGGTGAGTGATGGCTGGCCCGGCGGAATGGCAGACGGATTCTCATGCACGCGTGCGTCGGTGATGGAGAAGGCCGTTCGCATGGTGAGATCGTCGGCCACGCGCCACGCGGCATCGCCTTCAAGACCCAGCGCCTTAACATCGCCCGCATTTTCCCGTTGGAATGTCACGCCTGCGAGTGACGACGCGATGGTCACATTGGCGATGGCATCGTGCAGATTGTTCCAGAACGCGGTCATGTTCCATGTCACGTCGCGCAAAGCGCCGCCCCAACCGATTTCGGCGCCGTAGAGCTTCTCGGGCTTCAACGCGGCATTCGCCACCGTATTGTTGTTTCCGACGCGGAACGGGCGATAGAGCTCATTCAAACTTGGCGCGCGGAAGCCTTCATAGGCTGCGACGCGCAGATACTGGTCGGCGAAATTGCGCCGCGCACCGAAGCGACCCGTGGGCACCGTGCCTTCGCGGCCCTTGTAGTCGGTGTCGAGCAAAACGGCGTCGGTGGCGCGCACCGTCTGGACGAGATGACCTTGTGCCGTTGCCCAATAGTCAAACCGCAAGCCGAGCGTGACCAGCCACGCGCCATCATCATAAGCGCCTTCGCCATATGCGCCGCCGACGGTCATCATGCCGCCGGAGCGGCGCCTGTTCGAGAAGTCCGTTCCATTGAAGGCGTAGAATTCGCGCGACTCGCCGCTATCCACGCGAAGATCGCCGCCCGCTTCCCAGCGGAAATGGCCGAAGCTGCCGAGCAACGCCGCATTGCCGCCGAGGCCGAGCGCGGGCGTCGCATATTGATCGTTGGCCGGTGT
>JANWJQ010000130.1 GCA_025451875.1 Rhizomicrobium sp. | reverse complement strand
TGGCGCCACGCCCCTCCCCGAACGGCCGAGTGGTCGTTCGACCCTCCCTCAAGGGGAGGGTGGAAACGACCGCATCTTCGTCTCCCCGCTCGCGCGCAAGATCGCGGAGCAGAAGGGCGTCGATCTCGCGTCGCTGCAGGGCTCCGGCCCGCGCGGCCGCATCGTGAAGTCGGACGTTGAAGTCGCGCAGCCCGGCGCCGCGAAAGCGCCTGCGGCCAAACCGTCAGCGACGCCCGCGCAAGCAGCCGGCATTCCCGGCATCACGCCGCTGCCGGATGCCAAGCTCTTCTACAAGGAAGGCGAGTACGAAGAGATCCCGCATGACTCCATGCGCAAGACCATCGCCAAGCGCCTCACTTCGGCGAAGACGCTCATCCCCCATTTTTATCTCACCATCGATTGCAACATCGACGAGCTGATGGCGACGCGCGCCAGGCTCAACGCGCAATCGCCCAAGGAAAATGGCTACAAGCTCTCGGTGAACGACTTCGTGGTGAAGGCCTGTGCGCTGTCGCTGATGCGCGTGCCGGAAGTGAACGCAAGTTGGACAGAGACCTCCATCCTTCGCCACAAGCGCGCCGACATCGGCGTGGCGGTGGCGCTGGATTTCGGTCTCATCACGCCCATCGTCTTCGGCGCGGAAGGCAAGGGCCTGTCGGTCATCTCCAGCGAAGTGAAGTCGCTGGCCGAACGCGCCAAGGCCAAGAAGCTGAAGCCGCAGGAATATGAAGGCGGCGGGTTCTCGGTCTCCAACCTCGGCATGTTCGGGATCAAGGATTTCACCGCCGTCATCAACCCGCCGCAGGCCGCGATCCTGGCGGTCGGCGCGGGCGAGATGCGCCCCATCGTGAAGGACGGCGTTCTCAAGACCGCCAACATCATGACGGTCACGCTCTCCTGCGATCACCGCGTCATCGACGGCGCGACGGGCGCCCGCTTCCTGCAGGCCTTCAAGGGCTTCATAGAAGAGCCGTCATCGATGCTGCTATAGTCCGCATCCGAGGGGACGATGGGCGAATATATAGCGACACATGATCCGGCGGCGGTTTCGGCGGTTCAGCACGCGGCGGCGGCGCTGACGCGCGACGGCCTGTCTGTGGGCACATGCCCGAATTGCGGCGTACCTCTGATCGGCGATTACTGCGCGGTCTGCGGGCAGGAGAAGAACATCCACCGCCGCTCCGTGGCGGGCATCCTGCATGACTTCTTCGAGGACATGCTCAATTTCGACAGCCGGATCGCGCGAACGATCATCGCGCTGCTGGTGGAGCCGGGCGAAATCGCCATCGCCTTCCGCGAAGGCCGCACGCGCCGCTATGTGCCGGCGCTGCGCCTCTACTTCTTCGTCACCCTGATCTTCTTCCTGCTGCTCAGCGCCACCAATCTGGCGATCATCCAGCTCGAGATCATCGCGACCCCGGCGAAGACGATGACCGACGCGAAAGGCAACGTCTACTACACAAACCCCGCTTATGTCGCCGACGATCCGGACACGAAGCAGTTCAAGCAATATGTGCCGTTGAAGAAGGGCAAGGACGGCAAGCCTGAAAAGCACTACATGTTCAATTCGCAATTCTTTTTCTTCGCACCGATCGGCACGCATCACACGACGCTGACGAAGGATGAGCGCGATCGTCTCGACAGCCTGAAGGACATGCTCAATGTCAATGTCGACACCGGGAAGCCCAGGACGCCCGCGCAAAAAAAGAAGGTCGATGAAGAGAAAAAGAAAGTCACGGGTTGGGTGGAGCGCAATATTTTCGGCGGCGTCAAGCGGATCGCCAACGATCCCGCGGCCCTGAACGGGCCGATGACGGTGTGGATTCCCCGCGCGCTATTCCTGCTCATGCCGCTTTATGCGCTATTGCTGGCCGCGTTCTACTGGCGCCAGCGCAAGGATTTTTACTTTGTCGATCATCTGATCTTTTCGCTGACCGTGCACACGTTCACTTTTGTAGGACTGATCGGCGCGGCGCTGCTGGCGCAGGTTTTGTCCGGTGAAACCGTGGCGTGGCTGCTGTTCTTCGCCATCGGCCTCTACATCTTCATCGGCATGAAGCGGTTCTACAATCAGGGGTGGCTCATCACCGCGCTGAAGTTCGGAACCGTTTCGTTCATCTATACGTGTTTCTTCCTGCTGCCCGCGCTGGGCGGCATCATGCTGCTCGGCTTCTTCGGAGATCCTTTTGGCTGATCAATACGACGTCGTCGTTCTGGGATCCGGTCCCGCCGGATATGTCTGCGCCATCCGCTGCTCACAACTCGGCCTGAAGACGGCCATCGTGGAGCGCGACCGGCTGGGCGGCATCTGCCTCAACTGGGGCTGCATCCCGACCAAGGCGCTTCTGCGCTCCTCCGAGATCTGGCACCTGATGCACCGGCTGGATGAGTTCGGCTTCAGCGCCGACAATTTCAAATTCGACATCGGCAAGATCGTGACGCGCTCGCGCAAGGTGGCGGAGCAGTTGTCGAACGGCGTCGCCTTCCTGATGAAGAAACACAAGATCACGGTGCTGAACGGCGAGGGCAAGCTTGCCGGCAAGAACAGGATCGCCGTCGCGAAAGACGGCAAGACCACGGAGGTCGAAGCGAAGAACATCGTGCTCGCCTCCGGCGCACGCGCCCGCACATTCCCCGGCATGGAGCCGGACGGAAAGCTGATCTGGACCTATCGCGAAGCGATGGTGCCGCCGGCGTTCCCCAAATCGCTGCTGGTTGTCGGCTCCGGCGCTATCGGCATCGAGTTCGCCAGTTTCTACCGCACGCTCGGCAGCGATGTGACGGTGGTGGAAGTGCTGGACCGCGTGCTGCCGGTGGAAGACGTAGAGGTTTCCGCCTTCGCGCAGAAGGCGTTCCAGAAGCAGGGCATGAAGATCAAGACGTCCACCACGGTCGAGAAGCTGACCAAGGGCGCGGACAACGTCACCGCCACCTTGAAGGCGAAGGACGGCAAGACCGAAACACTCACCGTCGATCGCGTCATCCTCGCGGTCGGCATCGTCGGCAATGTCGAGAACAATGGTTACGAGCAGCTGGGCATCAAGGTCGATAAGACCCATGTCGTCACCGACAAATACGGCGCGACGGGCGTTCCGGGCATCTGGGCCATCGGCGATCTCGTCGGCCCGCCCTGGCTCGCGCACAAGGGCATGCATGAAGGCGTGATCGTTGCGGAGAAAATCGCGGGCGTGAAAGGCGTGCATCCGCTCGATGTTTCGAACGTGCCGGGTTGCACCTATTGCTGGCCGCAAGTGGCGAGCGTCGGTATGACGGAAGCCAAGGCGAAAGCGTCAGGCAAGAAGATCAAGGTCGGCCGCTTCCCCTTCATCGGCAACGGTAAGGCGATTGCGCTGGGCGAAGCGGAAGGCTTCGTCAAAACCGTGTTCGACGCAGACACCGGCGAATTGCTGGGCGCGCATATGATCGGTGCCGAAGTGACCGAGCTGATCCAGGGCTATGTGATCGCCAAAACCGGCGAACTCACCGATGCAGAGTTGGCCCACACCATCTTCCCGCACCCGACCCTGAGCGAAATGATGCACGAATCCGTGCTGGCCGCGGAGGGCAGGGCGTTGCATATCTGATTTGAAATGAGCCAATGTGCATGATGATGGGCAGCAAAACTTCTTTCATCCCAACGACGCTGTTTTTTCTTCTTGGGGCTCTGTCCAGCTCCACGGCTCTTTCCAATTTGCCTGCGGGCTTCCCTCGCACTCTTGAGAAGCAATCTGATTGCATGCTCCGTGTCGTGCGCAGCACGCCGGGAATTGATCGCGGAAAGTTAGGCGTTATGCGCTGGGACGGTAAGCCCCGTCCCTATGTAGAATTTCGTGGGAAAATTGTGCGAGGTTTTCGTCCGATCATTCGATTTGTTGGTTCACCGCCTGACGATTCCAGCTCTTCAGAGTATTCCTTTGAGGCGATGCTAGGCGGCATATTTGTTCCACCCGATAAAGGCCCGCCCGATTATGGTGCAAGCCGCGTTGCAGACGGATGGAACGCTAGGTGTGGCGTGCATGCCGATATTTTATTTAACTGACGCTCGTATAAGGCCGCACACTTTTGAACCTCTAAGATGACGAAACTACTTAAGTATTTCGGCTAGATCATTTGCAATGGCCTTTTCGTCCGCCGTCGTCGTCATCACTTCGCGGGCATGGCCGCCGCGGTCGAAGATGAACACCGAGCCGGAGTGCATCACTTCGATGCCTTTGTCCGTTTTCGTCACGCTGTAGAGAACGCGATAGCGTTGCGCCAGCTTGGCGATCTCGTTGTTGCTGCCGCGCAAGCCGTCAATCTGTGGTGCGAAGGCGCCGGCATATTCCTTCAGCGCCGCCAGATTGTCCCGCGCGGGGTCCACGCTCACGAACAGAATCCGCACGTCGTTCGCATGCGGTCCCAGATCTTTCAGCACATCGGCGAGGTTGGAGAGCGTCGCCGGGCAAACGTCCGGGCAGTTGGTGTAACCGAAATAGAGCACCGCGATCTTGCCGCGATAAGAGTCCTGCGTGACCCACGCGGCATCGTTCGCGCGCTGCATCGTGAATTTCAGGTCCGGCATCACACCGGCGATATCCGTCACCCCCGGCCGCATCTCGCCGCGCCCGCAGGCAGCGAGGGCGAGAAGGAGGAGGATGGAAATAATGCGAGTCATGTCGCTGCTATACCGCATCGCTTTATACAAAGAACTTCCCTCTCCCTTCAGGGGGAGAGGGCAGGGTGAGGGGGTGGTGCCGCACGCAATCTGCATTCGGAAAAGGCCGCAATGCTGACACCACGAATTTCCAATCGTCCTGCGTGTTGATAGCCCCCCTCACCCCAACCCTCTCCCCCTCAAAGGGGGAGAGGGAGAGAATTTCGCTGTGACCAAACGCCTCTGGATGGCCCGCGCCGCCCCCGCCATCTTCCCGCGCGATGACCGTGCTCGCCGCCGCTCCCGACCGCAAACCGGCCAACACATGGCTGGGCTATGCCGCGCTGCTCTGCGTCGGCGCGCTGCTCTACGTCCTCACCACGCAATATCCCGCCGACATGCCGTTCTGGATGCCGTGGGAATTCTCCTGGCCGGAGTTTCTGGCGACCGCGCTGACGCTCGCCTGGTTCTTTCTCGGCCTCTCGCGCGTGTCGGAGAAGCCGCCGCTGTGGCGCAGCATCTCGTTCGTCCTCGGCGCCGCCTCGCTCTACATCGTGCTGCAGACCCATATCGATTATTACGCGCAGCACATGTTCTTCGTGCATCGCTGGGCGCATTTCGTTTTGCACCATGCGGGACCGTTCCTGATCGCGATGGGCGTGAGCGGCCCGGTGCTCTATGCGGGAATGCCCGCTTTCCTCAGGCCCGTGATCGATGCACGTCCGGTTCGTGCGCTGATGAATTTTCTCCAGCACCCGGCTATCGCGCCGGTGTTGTTCGTCGGGTTGCTCTATTTCTGGCTGATTCCGTCGATCCACACGATCGTCATGCTGGATCGCACTCTCTACGACATCATGAATTGGACCATGGCGCTTAACGGCATCATGTTCTGGTCGCTGGTGCTCGATCCGCGGCCCAAGCCGCCCGCGCGGTTGTCGCCCTTGATCCGTGGACTGATGATCCTGCTGATTGAGCTGCCGCAGATGGTGCTGGGCGCGATCCTGTCGCTGTCGATGACCGATTATTACCCCGTTTACACGATCTGCGGCCGCGCGCTGGATTTCAGCGCGCTGTCGGACATGCATTATGGCGGCCTCATCATCTGGCTGCCCGGCACGCTGACGAGCTTCGCGGCCATGATCGTCGTTCTCGTGAACATGCGCCTCAACGAAGAGAGAGAAGAACATGCGCAAGCTTGAAATCGTGATTGCCGCGCTGCTGATCGCTGCGCCTGCATCCGCTGCAACCGTCACGGTGAAGCACGCGTGGTTTCGCGCGTTGCCGGCCAAACTTCCGGCCGGCGGCTATTTCACGCTGCACAACAGCGGCAGCCAGACGGTGACGCTCACGGGTGCAGAATCTTCCGCCTGCGGCATGCTGATGATCCACAAGACGGAAAACAAAAACGGGACCGGCATGATGATGGACATGCCCACCGTCCCGGTTCCGGCGGGCAGCGATCTTAAATTCGCCCCCGGCGGTTATCACCTGATGTGCATGGACCCGACACCGGCGATGAAGCCCGGCGAAACCGTTTCGGTTACGCTTGCTTTCGCGGATGGCACGAAGACCCATGTGCCTTTCGCGGTGAAGAACGCCAAGGGGCAGTAGGAGCTATTCGGCAGCCGCCGCGCGGATCGTCGCTCGCGTGCGCCGCTCTGCTATCAGATAGCGCACGCCGACGATCGTCGCGACGACGCCCGATGCGGCGGCAACGCCAAGAGACCAGCGCGGTCCCCAGGTGTCCGCCACCCAACCCACGATCGGCGCACCGATGGGTGTGCCGCCCATCGCGACAGCGAGCCGGATCGCCATCACGCGCCCGCGCATCGTCGGCTCCGTCGCAAGCTGCATCAGCGCGTTGCTGGAATTGGCGAAAGTGAGGGCGGACACGCCGCAGATCACCAGCGCGCCGGCGAACAGCCAGTAGCTCGGCATGATCGCGGCAAGGAAGCAGCCGATGCCGAACACGGCCGCGCCCGTGCAGATGTGCTGGAAGTTGGGCCTCTCGCGTCCCGCCGCCAAGAGCGCGCCGCACATCGTTCCCACCGCCATGGCGGAGGTGAGCAGGCCATAGCGCCCGGCGCCCGCATGGAACACGCGCACGGCCATGACCGAGATGAAGATCGCGAAGTTGAATCCAAAAGTGCTGATGAAGAACAGCATGATCATCGCCGCGCGCAGATCGGCGCGCTGCCACACATAGCGGAATCCTTCCAGAAGATTGCCGCGCCGCTTCACCGCGCGTTCATGCGTGTGCAGCTCATGTATGCGCAGGAACAGAAGCGAGATCAGAACGACAAAGAACGACAGCCCGTTGAGAATGAACGCCCAGCCGGTGCCCAGCGCCGCGATGGTCAGGCCCGCGGCGGCGGGACCGATCATGCGGCCCGCGTTGAATGAGGTGGAGTTGAGGCCGACGGCATTGGCGATGTGATCTTCGTCCACCATCTCAGACACGAACACCTGCCGCGCCGGTGCATCCATCGCCGAGACGCAGCCGAACAGGAAGGCGATCGTATAAACCTCCCAGAGCGTGATGTGGCCGGTGATGGTCAGGATGCCGAGGATGAGCGCCAGAACGCCCATGCCAACCTGCGTCGCCATCATCAGCTTGCGCCGGTCCATGTGATCGGCGGCGAATCCCGCCCATGGCAGCAGAAGAAGCTGCGGCCCGAATTGCAGGGCCATCACGATACCGACAGCGGTTGCGTTGTGATGGGTCAGTTCGGTCAGGACCAGCCAGTCCTGCGCCACCCGCTGCATCCATGTGCCCGTGTTGGAAACAACCGCGCCCGCAAACCAGACGCGGTAGTTGTAGAACCGTAAGGAACGGAATGTGCCTGAGATTGCGTTCACGATGCTTTCGCGGCATTGCCGCCGTTGAATTTTCCGAAGTGACGGGCCGAAAAGAGCGAGATCAGCAACATGCCGAGGCCCAGTGCGCCAACATGCGCGTCGTCATGAAGGTCGAAATCGCCGACGCGCACGAGCAAGACGTAAGCGGCGATCAGGTTGAGGAATCCCCACAACACGTTGGTCACGGATGATGAGTAGCCTTCGCCGCGCGGCTTCGCGAACGGGCTCTGGAAGGCGCGGCCCATCAATCCGCTGATGTAATGGGGCAGGGCGTTCGCCAGGAACATGCCGCCGAAGAAATACGCGATCTCCTGTCCCCAGTTCATGTGCGTTTCCTTTGATGGGTTATGGATTCGCGAGTGCCATCACCTCCCCCTCGTGGGGAGGTCGAAAAAGCGAAGCTTTTTCGGGTGGGGGGACAATCGCCATGGCCGATCCCCCCACCCGAAAAATTCTTCGCTGCGCTTCGAATTTTGTCGTCCTGCCCACAAGGGGGAGGCGATTGGGGAGTTGCTCTGTATTTCGCGATCATCGAGTTTCCTCCAGAAGCGTCACGATCTCATTCGTCGTGCCGGTTTCGCCCATGCGCGGGAAGATGCGCTTCACGCTGTTCTCATGGGCTTCCATGCTCATGTCGGTCATCGCATCGCTGGCGAGCGTCACGTTGTAGCCAAGCTCCTGCGCGAAGCGCGCTGTGGATTCCACGCCGGCGCTGGTGGCGACGCCACAGACCACGACCTGCGTCACGCCGTTCTTCTTCAGCCAATCGTTCAGATCGGTGTTGGTGAAGGCGCCCCAGGTGCGTTTTGTCACCACATGATCGGAAGGTTGCCGCTTCAGTTCGGGGATCAGCTCCACGAATTCGGCGGGGAAGGTGGACGGCATGCGCGGCTGTTCGTTGCGGCCCGGCGCGACGCCATCCACGTTCACCAGAACGACCGGCAGCTTGTGCTTGCGGAACGCATCCAGCAGCGCGACGGCGTGTTTTATGACGCCGGAAATAACCTGCGCATCCACGCGCGAGAGAATGCCCTTCTGCAGATCGACGACGATGAGCGCGGTTTTGGGATCGAGCGTGGTGACGGCCATGTTGCTTTCCTCTTATTCCACGATGCGTTCGAGCAGCTTCACCGCGCGGGCGATGTCGTCCTGCTCTTCCGGCGAATAGTTTTTCTGGATGGCGGCAAGCAGCCAGTCCTGACGCGCGGCGCGGGCGGCCAGCACCAGTTCGCGCGCTTTCGGCGTCACCGCCCACAACGTTTGCCGGCCGTCTTGCGGGTCTGGCGTGCCGGTGACGTGTCCAGCTGCTTCGAAGTCGCGGATGGTCGCGCCCATGGATTGCGGGCGCATGCCTTCGGCCTTTGCGAGCGCGGTGACGGTGGAAGGCCCGTCGCGTTCAAGGCGGCTCAACATGGCGAATTGCGACCAACTCAGCTCCCCAGCGTGAGACTGCGCGCGCAGGCGGCGTTTGAAATTGCCGATGAAGCTTCTGAGGGCTTCGGCAAGAGCGGCGGTTTTAGGGTTGGAATCGGTCACGGGTGAGATATAGGCAGTAGGAAGGAAACTTCAAAGTTTTCTTCCTATCTAAAATTGTCGCAGGCCGGCTATAAATCTGCTTGACTTGTTCTTCTTATGTTCTATTATTGAGGTGTTTCACCCATGAGGGGGCGGTCCGGACCGTCCTGATCGCCGGGTGAGATCGGCGTCCGCCGAGAAAGCTCATAACGAGGGCTTTGGAGGCGGAGGTCGCGGCCGATACCGCTGCCGCCACGCGCCCGACAGGGACCGCCCGGAAGGCAGCCGCAAGAGAATGTCTTGCAGCGCGAAATCCTCGCCAAGACCACAGGCCCGGTTCACGCCGGTTAATCCGCGATGGCAAGCGGACCTGTCGAGCGAAATGAGAGTAGCGAAGTGGCCATCGGACCCGCGGACAGAAAGCGCCGGGTGCGGGATGCCGATCAAGGCTTCCCATTCCATCGCGCTCTTCGAAAGAAGAGCATCTTTCCCGTGCACACGCCTTTTCAGGCGTCCCGCACCGCCCTCATTGTTTCAGAGCAGGCGTATGAATTTTCCAGAAGTGCCAAACGGCAGAATGCGGAGCGTTGGCTTCGCGAATGGCGAGTAGCGAGTAGCGAATGGAAAAGAAATCCCTATTCGCTATTCGCCACTCACTATTCGCCTACTAATACCCAACCACCTGACCATCTTTCCGCATCTCGCTCGCGCCCCAATAGACGCCATTGGGCGCCCGCATGATCGCCTGGTAGCCGCCGAAATTGCCGGTGCCGGGCACGACCTTGTAGCCGCGCTTCACAAGCTCCGCCTTCACCGACGAGTCGAAGCCGCTTTCCATTTCCACAGTGCCGATGCCGGTGGACGGCTCGCCCGTCGGCTCCGCGCCGCCATAATGGCGCCAGCGCGCGGCATCGTCGGCTTCCTGCACATTCATGCCGAAGTCGATGATGTCGGTCAGAACCTGCACATGGCCCTGCGGCTGCATGTCACCGCCCATCAGGCCGAACGACATGAAGGGTTGGCCGTCCTTCATCACGAAGCCGGGAATGATGGTGTGGAACGGACGCTTGCGCGGCGCATAGACATTCGCCGCTTTCGGATCGAGTGAATAAAGCTCGCCGCGATCCTGGAACATGAAGCCGAGGCCATCGGCCACGATGCCCGAACCCATGCCGCGATAGTTGGACTGGATGAGAGACACCATCATGCCGTCCTTGTCCGCGGCGGTGAGATAGATCGTATCGCCGTCATGCAGGCGCGGATCGCCGGGGCCGATATCGGGATTGGCGTGCTTCAGGTTGATGAGCTTGCGGCGCTCGTTGGCGTATGCATCGGAGAGGAGGCCCTTGACCGGCGCATGATAGAAGCGCGGATCGGCGTACCATTTCGCCAGATCCTCATAAGCGAGGCGCTTGGCTTCCAGCATCGCCGTCAACGTGTCCGCCGCGCCGGCGCCCATCTTCTTCAGGTCGTAGCCCTTGAGGATGTTGAGCATCTGCAAAGCCGCCATGCCCTGACCGTTCGGCGGCAGTTCATAGACGTCGTAACCGCGATAATTCACGGAGACGGGATCGACCCATTCGCCGTGGAATTCCGCGAAGTCGTCATAGCGAAGATCGCCGCCGATGCGTTTCATATAGGCATCGATCGTCTTGGCGATCGGACCCTTGTAGTAGGCGTCGCGCCCACCCTTCGCGAGCATCGTCAGCGTGTTCGCAAGATCGGGGTTCTTGAAGATTTCGCCTTGCGCCGGCGTGTGCCCACCTTGCGCATCGGGGATGAGGTAAGTGTGCCTGGCGTTGTCGCTCTCTTCGATCAGGCCCTTGTTCTTCTCGAACGCGGCCATATTGGCTTTCCAATAGGCCGAAATCAGTTCCGTCACCGGAAAGCCGTTGGTCGCGAAATTGATCGCAGGCGTCAGCACTTCGTTCATCGGAAGCTTGCCGAACTTGTCGTGCAGCGCGAACCACGCATCCACCGTGCCGGGCACGGTGATCGGCAGCGTGCCCACCGGCGGGATGTGCGCCTTGGGCTGCATGCCCGCCTTCTTGTAGGCGGCTTCGACTTCGGCGGTCATGCGCGCCAGATCGCGCCCCTTCGGCGACCAGCCGGAGCCGTTATAGCCATAGAGCTTGTGCGTCTTGGGATCGTAAACGATGGCGAAGAGGTCGCCGCCAATGCCGTTCAGAACCGGCTGCATCAGGCCGATCATCGCATTGGCGGCGATCGCGGCGTCCACCGCGCTGCCACCCTTTTTCAGAATCTCGACGGCGGCTTCCGAGGCCAGCGGCTGTTCACTCGCCACCATGCCGTGCTGCGCCAGCACCGGCGAACGTGTCGCCCATGGCGCGCCGGAATAGCGATCGCCGCGGCTGATCTGCCCGAACGCTGCATTCGCTGTGAAACCCATCGCCATGATGACAACCGCTCCCGCCAATCCCCTGGACAATTTCATGTGCTCGCGATCCTCCCCAGACCATCCCGCAGGCCTGGCCGCGGCGCGCTGACTATAGAAAGCCGGGAAGGGCGGGCAACCGGCATTTTGTCGGATTTTGTCCCAACCGCGCCGTTCGCTTCGCGGGTGGAATCGCTTCAAAATCCCTATCGGGTGTGCCGCTGCGTTTTGCGCGAAATCGAATTCAGCTTGGGGGCAGGCAATGGTCGTCGGGGACCACGTCACCGTGACAACGGACAACGTAAATCTGCGCGCGGGGCCATCCGCGACCGCCGCCATCGTCGCCGTGTTCATGACCGGCACGACGGCGATGGTCACGGAATTGGACGGCGCGTGGACAAAAGTGCTGATCGACGGACCGGCGAAGATCAAAGGCTATTTCGCAACGCAATTCCTCGCCGCGTCGGGCTATCTGTCGAAGGTCCACGACACGCATGTGTTTCCAATATTCCCCGGAACGCCGCATGCCAACATCACCGCCAATCTGCCATTTGTTTGCGATGGCCTGCGCGCCTGCAATCTGGACGACCGTCCGATGCTGCTGATGGCGCTGGGCACCATCCGCGCGGAGACCGCGAGCTTCAGGCCGATCTCCGAAGGCGTCAGCCAATACAACACCTCGCCCGGCGGCCAGCCTTTCGACCTCTACGATCCGCCCACGCAGATCGCAAGGACTCTCGGCAATACGCAGAAGGGCGACGGCGCGAAATTCAAAGGCCGTGGCTTTGTGCAACTCACGGGACGCAGCAATTACGCGCGCGTCGGCACGCAAATCGGCAAAGACCTGACCGGCAATCCCGAACTGGGCAACGATCCGGCGACGGCAGGGCGAATTCTCGCGCAATTCTTGAAGAACAACGAAAGCGCAATCCGCACCGCGCTCCGGAACAACGATCTCGCCAAGGCGCGCAAGCTTGTGAACGGCGGATCGCATGGGCTCGATGCGTTCGAGGACGCCTACAACAAAGGCATAAGCTCCCTGCCGACATAGCGTTTGACGCGCCGGGGAACGGATCGTTACATCGCGCCATGCTCGACGAACCGCTCAGAAAATGGACCGCCCCTCTCTTCACGCGCGCCGCCGACGCGCTGGCGTGGCGGAACATACGGCCCAGCCGCGTTGTCATCGCCGGTTTCCTTTTGAGCATCGCGGCATTTCCGGCGATCATGTTGGGTCATTACATTCTCGCGCTGGTGCTGATCGCGGTCGGCCGTTCGGTGGACGGTCTTGGCGGCGCCGTGCGGCGGCAGACGCGATCCACCGATCTCGGTGATTTTCTCGATATCGCGCTCGAATACATCTATTGCGCCGCCATCCCCTTTGCCTTTGCGCTGGCCGATCCGTCGCGGGCGCTGGCGGCATGCTTCTTCGTCTTCTCCTTCACGGTGTCGGCCACGACCTTCCTTGCCTATTCGAAATTCGCCACCAGGCGCGGTATCGACGTGAAGGTTGGCGGCGTGAAGGGCGCATCGCATCTGGCGGGGCTGACCGATGGCGCGGAGGCCTTCATCGCTTTCACCATCGCCTGCATTCACCCGGAGTGGTTCGGCATCGTCGCCTATGTCTTTGGAATCATCTGCTTCGTGTCGGCAGGCTTTCGTTTCGCGGCGGCGTTTTCGGATTTTCCCGAGCAATGAAGACCATCATTATCGGTGCGGGCGTCGCAGGGCTCTCTGTCGGCTGGAAGTTGGCGCAAGCTGGCTTGGATGTCCTGGTGCTTGAGCGTGCGCAACCGGCGCGCGCCGCGACCTGGGCGGCGGCCGGCATGATCGCGCCGACCGCGGAGTCCGCACACGCCAATGCAGACGAAACCCAGTTTGCGCGATGGTCCGCGGAGCTATGGCCGGAGTTTGCTGCCCAGATCGAAGCGCAGTCGGGGCGGCAGATCGGTTATCGGCGCGATGGCGCGCTGATCGTCGCCGCTACGCAAGACGCCGCCGAACAATTGCGGGCGCAAAGCACCAAGACGCTGCTTACCGCGGACGAGGCGCGGGCGCGTGAGCCTCTGCTCGGTGGCAACATCGTGGGGGCGCTGTGGGACAGCGAAGAGGCGCAGGTCGATAACCGTGCGCTGGGCATCGCGCTCGCCAGCGCCTTCGTTCGCGCGGGCGGGAAGATTTCGTCCAATGAAGCGGCAGTCCGCATCGAGGTGCGCGACGATAGGCTCGTGGTCCAGACGCCTTTCGCGCTTTATCCGGCGGACAAGGTTCTCATCGCGGCGGGCGCTTGGTCCGGTGAGATCGAGATGGATGTAGCGGTGTTGCCCACCGCGCGTCCGGTGAAAGGTGAAATGCTGGCGCTCATTCCACCGCAAGGCACGTTGCCGCCGAAGCAGGTGGTGTGGGGCAACGGCGTCTATCTCGTTCCGCGCGAAGGCCGGTTGCTGATCGGCGCCACCATGGAAGACACCGGCTTCGATACGGCCCTCACCGACAAGGCCGAAGCCTGGCTCACGGATCGCGCGGTCGGACTGATGCCGTCCCTGACATCCTGGAAGATCGATGAGCATTGGGCCGGGCTGCGGCCCGGCTCACCGGACAACCTCCCCATCCTCGGCGAGACGCGGATCAAGAACCTGTTTGTTGCAACCGGTCAGTTCCGGAACGGCATTCTCTTTGCACCGGCAATTGCAGAAACCGTCAGTCGTCTCATTCTGGGGTCTGCCGCGCCGGAAATCCGCGGCTTCGCCCCGCAAAGATTTGCCGAAGTCTCTTAACGGGACAGTTGCGGCATGCTTTGGTGATGAGACCGGCGAGGGGCGTCGGGGTGTCGTTCGTTTCATGGCGTATGGGTTCGTCGGGATTGGCCTGTTGCTGCTCTTTGCTGGCAGCGAAGCATTGCTGCGCGCCGGCATAGGCTTTTCGCGGAGCATCGGCCTTTCGCCCACCATCGTCGGACTGTTTATCGTCTCAGCCGCCGCTTCCGCGCCGGAATTTTCCGCGGCTCTGCAGGCCATGAACCGCCACGCGCCGGAACTCGCCGTTGCGAATGTCATCGGCACCAATCTTGTGAACCTGCTTCTCATTCTGGGGCTCGGCGCATTGCTCACGCCGCTGCCAAGTCCTCCGAAGAACGTGTTTCGCGACGGACTTGCCATGGTTTTCGCGAGCGCGGCGCTGACCTTGGCCGCATTGGACGGACGTTTGTCGCGGCTCGAAGGCGTTGGTCTGCTCGCCGGCCTGGTCGTTTATGTTGCCACCTGCATTGTCGTGGACTGGCGCAAGCCCGCGCAGGATTCCGAAGCGCGCGCGCAATGCCGTGGCGCGCCGGAGTCCTTCGGCATGAGCGCGTTCCTGCTCGGCGTGGGGTTGGTGGTGCTCTATTTCGGCGGACGCTGCCTGATTGACGGCGCGCTGGTCGTGGCGCAACAGGAGCATCTCTCCAGCACCGTCGTTGCCCTGATCCTTGTCGCGCTGGCAACGGCACTGCCGGAATTCGTCTTCATGATCTCGATGACGGCGCGCGGCTGGAGCGATGTGACGCTGGGCTATCTGTTCTCGTCGAGCATTTTCAACATTCTGGGCGTGCTCGGCTTTGCGGCGGTCTTTTATGGGCAGGGCATCCCCATCACCGCGGCCCCCGACATCTTCATCATGCTGGGTGTATCGGTGATCCTGATGCCGCTCATGATCTCGTCATGGCGATTGTCACGCTTCAACGGTGTGTTGCTGTTGATCGGCTATGCCGCCTATGTGGCATTTCTCGCGTGGCGGCTGGGTTATCTGCCACTTCCCGCGCTGCACGGATAATCAGTCCGGCGCTTTCCAAAGTCCGAATGGGGATTTGCGCACGCCCGCCAAGGTGTTGCGCATGATGCGCGCGATGCCGGGTGTTTTCGCCATCGGCCCGAAGAAAATGTCCCGCAGCCATCCCAGCACGCGGCTGTTCGACTGGAACATGGGCGTGACGCGATGCGATGCCCATTGATAGTAGCGCAGATGCGGCCGCCGCATTTTCTCATAGGCGATGAGCGCGCTTTCGACATCGCGATGCTGACGCAGCGCGCTCGCGAGCGTGATCGCATCGATCAGTGCCAGATTTGCGCCTTGTCCCAACTGCGGGCTGGTGCCGTGCGCCGCGTCGCCGATGACAAGCACGTGTCCCTCGCGCCATGTCTTCATCTGCACGTCGCGATAGGTGGCCAACGTGAACTGGTTGATGTCGTGGAGTTGCTCAACGATGGGCTTGGATTCCGGCCAGTAATGCTGGATGCGCGAGCGCAGCGCGTCGATGCCCAGATTGCGTTGCGCGCCGTATTGCTTGTGCAGCAAGCTCCAGAACAGCGCTACGTGGTCGCCGTCGAAGCTCGAATCCGGAACGCGGCCGATGGGCAGAATACCGATCATGATCTGCGTGCTCTCACAGACTTGCCGCAGTTCTTCCCGGAACGCGCCGGTGGGATCCGGAAGGATCGCCCACAGACATCCCCACGGATAAACGGGATCGTCCGTCCGCACGTTGAGCGCCTTGCGCAGATTGTCATGCGTGCCCGCGCAATTGACGACGAGATCGAACGGCCCTTCGGCGCGTCCGTCGCGCGCGATCAGGCGCGGCGCATTCACATCCTTTATCTTGGTAACGTCGAAGCCGAGCACGAGCTTGGCGCCGGATGCCACAAGCCCATCGTGCAACGCGCCGAACAGAACCGTGCGATGCAGGCCGAGACCCTCTGCCTGCTTGTCGAACTTTACATATAGCAGATCCATGATGGTGCGGCCGCCTGTTGTCCGGCCGTAGAGCCGCTTGACCGGCGCACCCCATTGCTTCGCCCGATCGAGGATGCCGAGCCGCTCCATGGCGAGCTGTCCGGACGGTTGTATGAGGAGGCCCGCACCGACCGGCTTGGCCTCGGCGAAACGCTCGAACACCGTCACATCGTGGCCGTCGCGCGCAAGCGCGATAGCCGCTGCTTGCCCGGCGATGCCGCAACCAATAATGCCGATGCGCAAACGAATCCCCCCGCCACCGCGCGCCCACGTTATTATGCGGACAAAGGAAAAATGGCGATGGATTCTTTCCAGCTACATGAGCGTCTTGCCGCAGACACCACCCCTGTCGCGGATTGGGCACTGTCCCGCGTCCTGCTGATGGAGGACGCGCGCTATCCATGGCTCATTCTTGTTCCGCGCCGGGCAGCCCTGAGCGAAATCCACGATCTCAAGCACGCCGAGCGGATGGTGCTGGTCGAGGAGATCAATCGCGCCAGCCTGGGCCTCAAGACGCTGGCCAATGCGGTGAAGATCAATGTCGGCGCGCTGGGCAATCTGGTGCCGCAGCTTCACGTCCACGTCGTCGCGCGTAAGCCTGGCGACGCCGCGTGGCCCGGTCCGGTATGGGGAAACGGGCAGGCCATCGCCTATGAACAAGGCGTTAAGGACGCGCTGCTCGGGCAACTTCGCAACAAGCTTTGAACTGGCACGGCTGTTGCGAAGTCACGGACAGGAGAACCTGTGACCATGCTGGCAGAAGCCACCAACGCCACGTCGAACCGCACCGATGTCCTTGCTGCTCTCAAGCAGGCGAGCGCCGCGACGGGCACCGATTTCAACTATCTGCTGGACACCGCGACCCGCGAGTCCGGCCTGAAATGTACTGCAAAAGCAGGCACTTCCAGCGCCTCGGGGCTGTTCCAGTTCGTCGAGCAGACCTGGCTCGGTCTCGTCAAACAGCATGGCGCCCAGTATGGCCTCGGCTCCTATGCGGGGCAGATCAGCCAGGGCTCGGACGGCCGCTACCATGTGGACAATGCGACCGACCGCTCGGCAATTCTTTCCCTCCGGAACAATCCGCAGGTCGCATCCTTGATGGAAGGCGAGTTCGCCAGTCAGTGCCGCTCCAACCTCCAGGGCGCTCTGGGCCGCAATGTCTGCAATGGGGAGCTCTACGCCGCTCACTTCCTGGGCACCGCGCAGGCCACGAAATTGATCCGCATGAGCCAAAGCCAGCCGGACGCGAATGCCGCCAAGGCGTTCCCGGCCGAGGCCGACGCCAATCACAACGTTTTCTATCATGCCGACGGTTCGGCCAAGACGGTCCGCGAAGTCTACAACTGGGCGCTCAAGCAGCCGTCTGGCGCCAAGAGGGTTGAGGCAGCGGACACCAAGCCCGCCTCCAGCGGCAAGACCTACGCGCCGTCCGGTGCGTACAGCAGCGGGTTGTCCGATCAGTGTCTCGCGATGCAGATGCTGGGTTCGGGTGGCGGCTTCGCAACCGGCGCGCCCAATGCGCCGTTCGCGCTGACCAGCAGCGTCATCGACATGTTGGCGCAGCTCTCGCCGGCCGACGCCCGCCACGCCTCGCACTAATCCGCGGGTTGCTTCGCGGCTCTGCGCTGCGTAAGCAGCCGCAGGGCCATTACAGGCATTTCATGCGCGTCGCGCTTCGCTCGGTTTGGGCGGTCATCCTCACAGGCGGTTTGGTGCAGCTCGCGAACGGGCTGCAGACCGATCTGCTCGGCGTGCGCGCCGGCATCGAGAAATTCCCGGCCTTCGCCGTCGGCCTCATCATGGCCGGTTATTATGTCGGCTATTCCGCCGGGCCTTTGGTCAGTCCGCTCGTAATCCGCGCGCTCGGACACGTCCGTACGATCTGGATCGCGATGATCGTGGCAGCGGTGTCCATTGCGCTGCATGGCTTTTTCGTTTCGCCCGTTGCCTGGACGTTGCTGCGCGTGATGTCCGGCCTCGCGATCTCGGTGAATTTCGTCGCGGTGGAAAGCTGGATCAACGACCGCAGCGAGAACCGCGTGCGCGGTCGCATCTTCGCCATCTACATGGTCTGGCAGATGGTCGCGATGACGATTGCACAATTCATGCTGACCACCGGCGATCCATCGACCATGTCGCTGTTTCTCTTGTCCGCAGCGCTTTTCATCGTTTCAGCCATCCCCGTGCTGGCGCTCCATCGCGGTGGCGTGATCCATGCGCCACCAGAGCCTTTCAGCCTGCACGCGCTCTTTCGCATCGCACCGCTCGGCGTGTTGGCGACGATCCTGTCCGGCGTGTCATGGGCAGTCGTCTTCACCTTTGGCCCGGTTTACGCACAGCGTGAAGGCTTCACGCTTTCGCAGATCGGTTTCTTCATGGGTGTCGCGATGGTGACAGGCGCGCTGGTGCAGTTTCCGTTGGGGTGGATTTCCGACCACATCGGCCGCAGACTCACGATGGGTTTGATATGTGCTGCGGGTGCGCTGGCGTCGCTCTTCGGTGTCTGGGCGCAGACGCAAGGCATCGTCATGCTCGATATATCTTCGGCTTTGATCGGTGCGATGGTGTTTCCGCTTTATGGAATCGCTGTTGCACATGCGAATGACGCCGCGCTGCCGTCGCAACGCGTTGCCGCAGCGGCAGGCTTGGTTCTCGTCTTCGGTCTGGGCTCAATCGCGGGGCCGCTGATGACCGGATGGGCAGTCAGTGCGTTCGGATCGGTTGCTTATTTCTGGGTGCTCGCCGGCGTGATGGGGGCGAGCGTGACGGCGGCGCTTGTCGCCCGTTAGACTGCCTCAAAAGCGAGGCGACATGTCCGATACTCTAAAATCCGTTCCCGTTCCCGCTGCGACCGTTCTCATCGTGCGCGACGGCCCGACCGGGATCGAAGTCTTCATGGTGAAGCGTCATCACCAGATTGATTTTGTGGCTGGCGCGCTGGTGTTTCCCGGCGGCAAGGCGAGCAAGGGCGACTACGACGCCGGTTTGAGCGAATTCAGCGACGGCGCGGAAGGCTGGAGCCCCGAGATGCGCGCGCTTGGCGCAGCTGCCATCCGGGAGGCCTTCGAAGAATCCGGAATCCTGTTCGCGCGCGAAGCCGGTTGCCCCGTGTTCATCACCAGCGATCGTCTCGCGGGCCTGGAGCACTACCGTCATCCGCTGGAAAAGGGTGAGATTGGCCTGATCGACATGCTGCGCAAGGAGCGGCTCAACATCGCGTTCGATACGCTGGCGCATTTCGCGCACTGGATCACGCCGGACAACATGCCCAAACGGTTCGACACGCATTTCTTCGTGGCGGCCGCGCCGAGAGGCCATGCCGGAAGTCACGACGGACGCGAATCCGTGGACTCGATCTGGATTTCATCGGCGGAGGCGATTGCCGATCGCAAGAAGTGGAATGTGATCTTCCCGACCAAGCTCAACCTGATGAAGCTCGCGAAGTCCAAGACCGTCGCCGAAGCGGTGGCTACGGCGCGCGCAAATCCGCCCTTAACGGTGACGCCTTGGGTAGAGCAGGGCGCGGACGGCCCCATCCTGAAAATCCGCGATGATGCGGGTTACGAGCAGACGACCGCCCTGCTGCGCGAGGCGACTTAAGCGGCCTGCAGTTCGCGAACCTGCGCTTCCAGTTCGGCGGCCACGGCGTTGGTCGTCGGATCGGACACGTCGCGCACGTTCTGCTTCACCAGAATGCGGATCGCATTCACATGCGCGTCGATCAGCAACAACGGCACATCGGGCGAACCATCCAGCAATCGGCACAGCGATGCGGCCATGCGGGCCACAACCGGATGCTCGAAGGTGAGGGCCTGACCCTTAAGGTCATGGCTGGCGCGATAGAGTTGTCCGCGTGTCTCGTTGCAAGGACGTTTGGCGAACGCATCGCGTCCCTCGCCCAGCTTCTCGACGTCGGCGTTCATCCAGTCCGCAAATTCTGTCTTCAGTTCTTCCATGGCCGCTTCGGCACGCTTGAGCGCCGCCGCGTCCAGCCCGACGCCCGTGCCGCCGGCTTTCGCCTTCAGCATGTTGGGCGGCGTGAAAATCTCGATTGGTTTTGGCTTGCTCATATCCCCGTCCCCCGACTTCAGGATGCTGCCTGATCAATGATTTCGATTTCGGACCTGCGCTCAGGCCCTTTGTAATCTTCACTGTGTCTGCGGCGCCGGCACGGGCCGAAATAATTCGCGGTGCGCACGAAGGGCCGCGGATATTCGATCACCGCCGTCAGACGCGCCAACATCGCCTTAACCGAAACTGGCTTCGCCAGAAACTCGTTGATGCCCGCGTCGCGCGCCTGCTGCACGCAGTCTGCACTCGTATGTCCCGTCAGCATGATGATCGGCACATAGGGGTTGGGGCTGGTCGGTGAGGTGCGGACTTCCCTGGTGAATTCGATGCCGTTCATCTCGTCCATCATCCAGTCGAGGATGACGACGTCCGGGCTCTCGTCGCGCATGACAGTGAGCGCGCGCACGCCACTGGATGCTTCATAGACTTGGGTTGTGCCGAAAGCCTGCAGGATCGCCACCACAAGCTTGCGCATGTGCTGGTTGTCATCGACGACCAGTATTTTCAATCGGTCGAACCGATACCCGCTCATAACTGCCCGGCGCCAGAAATTGGAACGTCCAAATTTGAAGCAAAGTTAGCTGTCAGGCCTTAATGCGTTGTGAATTCGAATGATGGAAACCCGACATTTCGCTAAGGATTCCCGGAAAAACCGGGAACTTTTCTGTACGTTTACAGACATTCCATGCATTAACGCCCGGACGACCTAATCCACGAATTGTTCGGCCAGAATGCGCTCATCGAGGCTGTGTCCGGCGTCGAACAGCATGGTCATGGAGATCGAGCGGTCTTCGGCGACATCGACCTGCGCCACGTTGCGCACTTCACGATCATCCGCCACCGCACTGACTGGGCGCTTCACCGGCTCCAGAATTTCGAAGCGCGTGCGTGCCCGATGCGAGAGCAGGGCGCCGTGCCAGCGGCGCGGCCGAAAAGCGCTGATCGGCGTCAACGCAAGCAGCGCGGCGTCGATGGGTAGGATCGGACCATGCGCGGAAAGATTATAGGCGGTGCTGCCCGCCGGCGTTGAAATCAACACGCCGTCGCAGATTAGTTCCTTGATGCGCACCTTGTCATCGACGCTGATGCGGATCTTCGCCGCCTGCCGCGTTTCGCGCAGCAGGGACACTTCGTTGAAGGCCAGCGCGTCGATGGACTGCCCCGCCGTCGTCGTTGCTTTCATGCGCAGCGGATGGACATGCGCAGGCTCTGCCGCGGCGAGGCGTTCCGGCAGGCCCTCATCGCGATATTCGTTCATCAGAAATCCGACCGAACCGAGATTCATGCCGTAAATCGGTTTCTTCGATCCCAGGAAATGGTGCAGCGTCTGCAGCATGAATCCATCGCCGCCGAGGGCGATGATGATATCCGCTGCCTTCTCACCGGCATCTTCGTGGCGTGCGCGCAAAGCTGCGAGCGCTGCTTGCGCGTCCGTCGCGTCGGAGGCCACAAAATGAAGCGCCGTCATGGATCAGCCGCCTGTCAGCGACATGTTGCGGGGAACGGCAGGACGGTCGTGCCTGCGATCGATGATGAAGTCGTGGCCCTTCGGCTTGCGCGCGATGGCTTCATCGATGGCATCGTCCAGCAATTCATCGCCTCCCGACGCCCGCAGCGGCTTTCGCAGATCGGCATCATCGTTCTGTCCAAGGCACATATACAGCATTCCGGTGCAGGTCAGCCGCACGCGATTGCAGCTTTCGCAGAAATTGTGCGTGAGCGGGGTGATGAAGCCCAACCGCCCGCCTGTCTCCGCGACGTGCACATACCGCGCCGGACCGCCTGTGCGATAGTCGCTGTCGGTGAGCGTGTATTTCCGGGCGAGATCGGCGCGCACAAGCGATAGCGGCATGTATTGTTCGACACGGTCGGCATCGATGTCGCCCATGGGCATGGTTTCGATGAGCGTCAGGTCCATGCCTTCGCCATGCGCCCATTCCATCATGTCCGAAATTTCTTCGTCGTTGATCCCGCGCAAGGCGACGGTGTTGATCTTGACCTTCAGGCCTGCCCCGCGCGCGGCATCGATGCCTGCGAGCACCTTGTTCAGATCGCCCCAACGCGTGATGGCGCGAAACCGGTTCGGATCGCGAGTATCCAGCGAGACGTTCACGCGCTCTACGCCCGCGTCCTTCAGTTGCCAGGCGAAGCGTGCGAGTTGGCTGCCGTTTGTCGTCAGCGTCAGTTCTTTCAGGCCGCCGCCGATCCGCTTGCCGAGATTTTCGATCAGCGACATGGCGTTGCGCCGCACCAGCGGTTCGCCGCCTGTCAGCCGGATGCGATCGACGCCCTTGCGAATGAACGCAGCACAGACGCGCTCCAGCTCTTCCAGCGTCAGAAGATCGGCCTTCGGCAGGAAGGTCATGTGCTCGGGCATGCAGTAGACGCAGCGAAAATCGCAGCGATCCGTCACAGAGACGCGCAGATAGGTGATATGCCGGCCGAACGGATCGATCATGTCTCCACCCTATCAGGGCGGAGGGCGCTTCATCCAGCGCTGGGCCGTGCCTGCAGGATCGCGATGGCGTCCGCTTTGGTGAAGGCCTTGAACACGTTCTCCACCTCTTCACGCTGCTCGGCCGAGATCGTCGGTGGGATAGAGCGGGATTGACGCGAAAGGTTGAATACGGTGGCGAACACCGCACGGTCGATGCCGGCAGAGCGGCAGGCCAGCGCCACGGCGCGCGGCCCGTGCTGATAAAACGCACGGCGGAAAGCGTTCAATTCCATTCCGATGATACGGGCAAAGGCGAGGTCGAAGAGATCGATCTGGCCCTGATGCAAAACCCGCAAGAGAAATCCGGCTTTAAGTTGTCCGGCGGTGTGGAGTTTGTCCACCAGCCGGCTCGTCGCATCCCCGCCCTCGATCGGTGCGGGCGCGGCAGGTGCAGACTGAATGGCGCGACGCGCTTCGTTGACGTTGGCGGCGGTTTTCCGCGCGTCCACCTGAAAATTGGTTGTGATGTGCGTCTTCAGGGCATCGGAGACCCATTCGCACATCTTCGTCGCCAGCACCGGTGGCAGATCTCTGCGTGTCGCGAGCGGGCCGTGCAGGCTTTCCAGCGTGCGAGATTTTTCGACAAGGGTTTCGAATGCGAACGTGCCGATGTGTGCCGTGCCGTTGCGCACCAGATTGACGAGAACCGTCTCCGCTTCGCTGAGCGCCAGAACATCGCTGACGGGTTCGCCGATATTGGGACGCGCTGCGACGCTCGCTTGATGTTCGACAGAGGCTTCGCGGACGAATTTCAGGATCTCCGCATCGGTCAGCTTGCGGCTGCGCAGGATGACGGGGCGCGCGACCTCGATACGGTCGTCGCACAGCATGAGAATGAGGTCGGTAGGGGCGTCTTCATCGTCGGCGAGCCGTTCGGCGAGCGCGATGCGCACGGCCATCTCGACATCGCGCGAAAGCTTGAGCAGGATTTCCCGCATCAACAGGCGTTCGCGTTCGGAAAGGTGCGGGCCTTGGGCGCGAAAGAGCGATGCAATGGCGACATAGATCTCGTCGCGGCCCACGCCCTGCGGGTTCGCCGCAAGTTGTGCCAGACGGCCCATGCTGCTCATGTCATGTGCTGTTAACGCCATAAACGCCCCCGCGCGGCGGTCTGCCCGCCCTGTGAAGGCTGGAACTTAGCCAAAATGGCGTTAACAGCGTGTTAAGCTAAATGGGGTCGAAACCTTAACGAGTCGAGACATGACCTTCGAGCCGCCTTTTATTCTCGCGATCGATCAGGGCACCACGTCCAGCCGCGCGATCCTTTTCGATGCAGTGGCACGACCTGTAGCGCAGCACGCCATCGAGATACGCCAGATATATCCTGCGAACGGATGGGTGGAGCACGACGCCGAGGAAATCTGGCAGACGACGCTCGCCTGCTGCCGCGTGGCAACGAAGGGAATTGATCCGAAGGATATTCTCGCTATCGGCATCACCAACCAGCGCGAAACGGCGGTGCTGTGGGATCGCAAGACCGGCGTGCCGCTCCACAACGCGATCGTCTGGCAGGACCGCCGCACCGCGGATCGATGCCGCGCGCTGAAGGATGCGGGGCATGAGGCGAAAGTCTCCGCGACCACCGGTCTTCTGCTCGATCCCTATTTCTCCGGCACCAAGGTCGAGTGGCTGCTCGATCACATTCCCGGCGCGCGCGCGCGCGCCGAACGCGGCGAGATTGCCTTCGGCACCATCGACTCCTGGCTGGTTTACAAACTCACTGGCGGCAAGCTTCACGCGACCGATGTCACCAATGCTTCGCGCACACTGTTTTTGAATCTCAAGACACTGGCGTGGGACGATGAGATGTTGCGGCTGTTGAATGTGCCGCGCGCGATATTGCCGGAGGTGCGTGACAGCGCCGGCGACTATGGCGAGACGGTACCCGATCTTCTGGGACGCGCCATTCCCATTCGCGGCATTGCGGGCGATCAGCAGGCGGCGGCATTCGGCCAGGCCTGTTTCAATCCCGGTGATGTGAAATCGACCTATGGCACCGGATGCTTTGCACTGGTGAACACCGGCAGCACCGCGCCGTCTTCCAAGAACCGTCTGCTTGCAACCAGCGCCTATCGCGCCAAGGGACAGACGGCTTACGCGATCGAGGGCAGCATTTTCATCGCGGGCGCGGTGGTGCAATGGCTGCGCGATGCGCTGGGCGTGATCCGCAGCGCCGCGGAGATTGAGGCGTTAGCGAAAACGGCCAAGCCTGCTGAGGGACTCTATTTCGTGCCGGCCTTCACCGGCCTGGGCGCACCCTATTGGGATCCGGACGCGCGCGGCGCGATTGTTGGGCTGACGCGCGACATGGGCGCTGCTGAGATCGCGCGCGCAGCGCTCGATTCCGTGTGCTTCCAGACACGCGATCTTCTGGAAGCGATGGCGCGCGACATGCGCGATGCGGGTCTGGATGCTCCCAAAGCGCTGAAAGTCGATGGCGGCATGGTGCGCAACGACTGGTTCTGCCAGCGCCTCGCCGATCTCACGGGTCTTCCGGTTGACCGCCCTCAGGTCACCGAGACGACGGCGTTGGGCGCGGCCTATCTGGCGGGGCTTTCGGCAGGCATTTTCAGTGACTTTTCCGACATCGCGAAAGGCTGGGCATTGGACCGACGATTCACGCCCGAAACCGGCCGCGCGGTACGCGACGCGCTCTATGACGGCTGGATGAAAGCGGTCGGACGGGTGCGTTGAAACCGCGTTTGACAGGGCGGCAGGCGCGGGACCACTCTTGCGGCAGGATATCAGGGAGATTGCCATGCAAACGCAGGCCCAGCTTCGCGAAAAGTTCGAAATGAAGGTACCGCCGGCTCATAACATCCAGTCGCTGGAGGGCAAGGTCAGCCCGGAAGAGTGGAAGTTGCGCGTCGATCTGGCCGCGACCTACCGGCTGATCGCGCTGCACGGCTGGGACGACATGATCTTCACGCACATCTCCGCCCGCGTGCCGGGACCGGAGCATCACTTCCTGATCAATCCCTATGGATTGCTGTTCGATGAGATCACGGCGTCGAGCCTCGTGAAGATCGATGTGGATGGTCACAAGGTTCAGGAGAGTCCATATCCCGTGAATCCCGCAGGCTTCACCATCCACAGCGCATTGCACATGAATCGCGATGACGCGGGCTGCGTCATCCACGTTCATACCGATGACGGCGTGGCGGTGTCGGCGCAGGCCGATGGTCTTCTGCCACTCGACCAGCACGCGATGATGATCGCCGGCGATCTGGCCTATCACGACTATGAGGGCGTGGCACTGGATCTGGATGAGCGCGAGCGTCTTGTGCACGACATCGGCAACAAGAACGCGATGATCCTGCGCAACCACGGCACGCTGACCATCGGCAAGAACTGCCCCGATGCGTTCCTGCGCATGTACTATCTCGAGCGCGCCTGTACCATGCAGGTGCGTGCGCTGTCGGGCGGTGTGAAATCCAACATGCCCAACCAGGGCGTGCCGGAGAAAACCGCCAATCAGGGCGCGATGGCATTCGACGGTTTGGTGGGCGCGCTGGCGTGGCCGGCGCTGCTGCGCAAACTCGACCGCATCGATCCGAGCTACAAGCACTAACAAAATGGGTAGTCGGGACGGTTCATATGCCGATGCTATGAACTGCTGTCCGGCCATGACGAGGTCCCTATGAAATTCGGCACAGGCCAATCCGTCCGCCGGACGGAAGACATCCGCTTTGTGACAGGCCACGGTCAGTATACGGACGATCTGCATTTTCCGAACGAGACGCAGGTTGTGTTCGCACGCAGTCCGCATGCACATGCGAAGATAAAGTCCATCGACACCACGGCGGCGAAATCTGCGCCAGGCGTCGTCGCCGTGTTGACGATTGCCGAACTGGAAGCCGCCGGCGCAAAGCCGATGGTGACCAAAACGCCGGTGAAGGCACGCGACGGCTCGTTCCCCAAAGGCGTCGCCAAGAATTTTCTTGCCAAGGACCAGGTGACGTTCGTCGGCGAAGCAGTTGCGATGGTTGTGGCCGAGACACTGGCGCAGGCGCGGGATGCAGCCGAGATGATCGAGATCGACTACGAAACGCTCGACGCTGTCGGCACGCTCGATGCCGCGCCGAAGGGTGCGCAGATATGGCCCGAAGTGCCTGGCAACGAATGCCTCGACTGGGCGGACGGCAAGGAGGATGAAACGGCGGCCGCTTTCGCAAAAGCCGCTTACACGGCAAGCGTCGATATGGTGCAGAACCGTATCGTAGTGAACTCGATGGAAACGCGCAACGCCATCGGCGTGCATGACAAGGCGGGTGACGGCTTCACGCTTTATTCCGGCAATCAGGGTTCGGGTGGCTTGCGCGCCAACATCGCGGGCTGCCTCGGTATCCCGCCGGAGAAACTCCGCGTCGTGTCCTCGGATGTCGGCGGCGGTTTCGGCATGAAGGCTGGGTTCTATCCCGAACAGGGCGCGGTGCTGATTGCATCGAAGATCACCGGCCGCCCCGCGCGCTGGTCCGCGGACCGCACCGAAGCGTTCCTTGCAGATCATCATGGCCGCGACATGCTCACGCGCGCGGAAGGTGCGTTCGACAAGGATGGAAAAATCCTCGCATTGCGCTTCACCGGCACCGCCAATCTCGGCGGCTATCTCTCCGGTTTCGCGCCGTTCATCCCGACGCTGGCCGGCTCGCGCATTTTCGGCGGCGTCTATCGCGTGCCGTCATTCTTCACGCATATCAAATGCTATTTCTCGAATACCGCACCCATTAACGCCTATCGCGGCGCGGGCCGTCCCGAAGCCGCCTATTATATGGAACGGTTGATGGATGTGGCTGCGAAGAAGATCGGCATCGATCGCGTTGAAATCCGCCGCCGCAATCTCATCAAGCCGGATGAACTGCCGTACAAGAACTGGTGGGGCGTATCATTCGACTCCGGCGATTATCCGCGCCTGCTCGAGGAAGGTTTGAAGCGTGCCAATCAGGCTGGCTTCGCCGAGCGCCGCAAACAATCCGAGGAACGCGGCAAGAAACGCGGCTTTGGCATCGCATATTACGTCGAGATCACCGCCGCTGCGGGCAGCGAGCCCGCACGCGTGCAATTCACGGACAATGGCGGCATCGAGCTTCTCGTCGGAACGCAATCCAACGGGCAGGGCCATGAGACGGCGTTCGCGCAGGTTGTCGCGGAAAAACTTGGCGTGCCGTTCGAAGCGATCACGGTGAAGCAGGGCGACAGCGATTGGGTGAACGGCGGCGGCACGGGCGGCTCGCGGTCGCTCAACATGTCCGGCGGCGCGTTGCTTGGCGCGTCCGATGAAGTGATCAAAAAAGGCAAGACCGCTGCCGGTCAGGTGATGCAGGCGGGCGGCAAGGACGTGACCTTCGATGTTGTCGAAGGTATCGGCCGCTTCACGGTTGCGGGTGAAGAGCGCTCGATGACGGTGCAGGAACTCGCCGTCACGCTGAAGCGCGATAAGCTTCCCGGTTTTGAAATGGGCCTCGACAGCGGCGCCACGTTCCAGGGCGCAGCATCCACTTTCCCGAACGGCTGCCACATCTGCGAAGTGGAAGTGGACAAGGACACCGGCAAGATCGACATCGTCTCCTATCGCGTGCTCGACGATTTCGGGCGCGTCATCAATCCGATGCTCGTCGCGGGGCAAGTGCATGGCGGCGTGGTGCAGGGATTGGGTCAGGCCGTGATGGAGAATTGCGTCTACGATCCGGAAACCGGACAGGCGCTGACCGCCAGCTTCACCGACTACGCCATGCCGCGCGCGAGCGACATGCCGGACATCGACTTCGCTTATGAAGAGATCCCGTGCAAGACGCATGCGATGGGCGCGAAGGGTTGCGGTGAAGCCGGAACCGTCGGCGCGCTTCCGGCGCTGATGAGCGCGGTGTGTGATGCCATCAATGTCGATCATCTGGATATGCCGGCGACGCCCGAACGTGTCTGGCGTGCAATGCGGGCGGTAGCTTAGTTAAAGCGGCACATTGACTTGGACGGCCGGGCCGGTCGAAAGTCCCGGCCATGAGTTCGCCTATCAAAGCCCTCGATGACGTGCGTCCCCCGCGACGCAAGCCTGAGAGCCTTGGCAAGATCAAGCGCGCGGCGCGCAAGCTGTTCGTGGAACGCGGCTATCACGCCACACGCCCGCAAGACATTGCGCGCGAAGCGGGACTAGGCCACGGCACGTTCTATCTTCACTATCCCGACAAGCGTGCATGTTTCCTGGCGTTCGTGGACGATGCGCGCGAAGAGCTCGATGAATATCTCATTGCGCGGCGCAAGCCCGGCCAAACCCTCGAGCAAATGATCGCGATGGCGCTCTACGCGATCTTCGAATATTCGGAAAGCCATCCGGGCGTTCTGAATGCGGCAATGACGGATGAAGCGATCATCGACGCGGAAGGCGTCGCCGCGAAGCCCTTGCTGCAACGCTGGGGCGCGGATTGGGCGAAGACGTTGCAGGAGCTTGTCGCGGATGGCCGCGCAGATAGCGGTTACGATGCGGAGGTCGTCGGACAGGCGATCCTGGGCGCGATCCATCAAACTGCGAGCGAAGGTGCGCGTTCGGGCCGCAACCGTGAAGATGTCGTGAAAAACCTAACACGCTTTCTTGTTCGCGCGCTGGCGCCGTAACTTTCGATGATGCCCCCGCCGAGACACCCGCCCCCGGGTGCCTCGGTCGAAGCGTCATTCTCCCATGTGATAGGTCAGACCTGCCAAAATGCCGTGATCGGCGAAGTGCTGATGCGCGCTCGCGCCGCCAAGCGACAGATTGGCTGCCTCACTTTGCGAGAAGCGATATTCGCCGAACACCGAAACCTTGTCGGAGATATTCGTGCGCAATCCCGCTTCCGCCTGATAGGCCGGTTTCCAATCGGCATCATGTGCGCCGGCAATGCTTGCGCCGATATTCTGCGCGCCAATGCCGACACCGACATAAGGCGTGAACTGCGTGCCGTGGGTCAGGTCATATTGGCCGTTGACCATCAGGCTGGTCGATTGCAGATGGCCGCCGGTGGAAATCCCGCCGACTTTGGAAAGGCTGGACATCTGATGGAGCGCGTCGAGTTCCACGCGAGTTCCATTGCCCATGTCATAACCGACGGCGCCGCCATAGGCGTATCCGGTGTCGAAATGTTCGTTGGCCGTGGCTCCGCCGCTCTTGAGTTGCAGGTTAGGCAGGATCGAAACGCCGCCTTCGCCGGTGACGTAATAGCCCGGCTGGGTTGAGCCTGGCTCACTTTGCGCAGACGCCGCGCCCGCGAGGCTCAACGCCGCAACGGAAACAGTGGCGGCAAACAGCAGCCGTCGATGGATGGGGTTCATTCGGTACTCCTTTACGCTGGCTCGCCGCCCAGTGCGGCGAGTCATACGCAAGCTACGCGGAGGAGACGCGAATGTTCCGTCAATTAGCTGTAACTTATTGAAAATATGTACGAATTTGTCCTCCTGCCATGGACTGGTCATGAACGCGCCATGCGCCGGATTGACAGGTTGGGGAAGCTGACAAACTATCAGTTTGCGGTTACGCGCGGGAAAAGCAGCGAACCGGGAGGAAAACAGATCATGGCCAGGCTCACTTACTCCGCGGATGAAATTCTCGCCGATCATCCTTATGCAAAACCGCATGTCGAAGCCGGTTACACGCTCCATGGTGGCTTCGGTGCCGATGGGAAATACATTTCCCCGCGCACGCTAAATCGCTGGCCCGCAATCAATGCGTGGAGCGAAGCGCTGAAGACGCGCGGACAGGATCTCGTCGACTCCTCGCAGCAATTGATGACGCAAGGCAGCTTTCCGAACGTCGCGCAGCAACGCCTGTTGCTTGATCTCGGTCTCGGCCAGACGCTTTGGGACTCGCTCAGTGTTACGGGCGTGGTCGAAGCGCGCGGCAAGATGCTGGCGACGGCCGAAGCGCCGGACTTCCAGTCCGTCGTCATCGAAGACATTTCGCAGACCGCGACCGCGCATCTGAACAAGGGCCTGCTGCGCGCGCATGGGTTGGACGAAGGCGGTGACGGCGTCGTCGGTGGTCACGATGCCATGTGGTTCGCGGTGCGCGACATGCTCTTCGGAGCGCATGCCTATCCGCATGCCGAAGTGCCTGCGAGTCTGTCGAAGCCGGACACCGGCCGTTTGATGCCGCAACTGCCGCCCGATCATGAGCGCTGGATTCTTCTGCTGATGAACGTGCTGATGATCGAAATCCGCGCGGAGAATTTTTTCAACTTCTGCACTAATGTGATGCGGGATCCGCGCAACTTCCGTGACCGCCGCGACGTGGCGATGCATGCCGCCGATTTGGTGGACCGAATCCGCCAGGATGAGGCGCCGCATGTCGGCTATCTCACCGTCGTGATCTCGGAGCTCCGCAGCTTCACGTTCAAAACCGTCGACGGAAAGCAGGTCAAAGGCGCCAGCTTCATCGATCCGGTGTGGCGCGGCATGGTGCAGTGGCATTCGGTGACGAATGTCGAATGGGACCGCGCGCAGACACGAAAGGAATTCCAGCAGATGTTCGAAGCGCGCGGCAACGGCGCGGAACTTATGCGCCAGTTCGATAATCTCGGTCAGAAGGAAGCCGCGTAATGAAGGATTTTCGAGGCAGGACGGCATTCATTACGGGCGGCGCCAGCGGCATCGGCCTTGGGATGGCGCGCGCGTTCGGCCACGCGGGCATGAATGTCGTTCTCGCCGATATAGACGACAAGCTCGCGCAAAGCGTCGCCGAGAAGCTTGCTTCGGAACAGATCAAGGCGGTGGGCGTGCGTTGCGACGTATCGGAACGCGCCAGCGTGCGCGAAGCCGCGCTGGAAGCCGTCGCGGCGTTCGGCAAGGTTCATGTCGTCTGCAACAATGCCGGCGTCGCCGTCGGTGGTCCCATCGGCACTGTGAAGGATCGCGACTGGGACTGGATCATCGACGTCAATCTGAAAGGCGTTGTCTATGGCACCGAGACATTCGTGCCGCTGATCAAGAGCCATGGCGAAGGCGGCCATATCGTCAGCACCGCGTCGATGGCGGGCATGATCGCGCCGCCGGGCATGGAGCCTTACACCGCCACCAAATTCGCCGTCGTCGCGATGAGCGAAGGCTGGGCGCAGCAGCTCGCGCCGCTGAACATCGGCGTGTCGGTGTTGTGTCCGGGCTTCGTGAAGACGCGCATCCATGAAAGCGGCCGCGCGCGGCAGGACAAATATGGCGGGCAGGGCGATGTCGATGCGCTGGGCAATGGCCCGAACGAGGCGGCGCAGATGGTTCTTTCCGGCATCGATCCGGACATCGTGGGCAAGCGTGTGCTGGAGGCGGTGCGCGACAACGACCTCTATATTTTCACGCACCCGATGTTCAAAGACTTCGTTGCCGCGCGTTTTGCCGGAATCATGGCGGGCTTCGACAAGGCCGCGAACAGCGAAGCGCTGAAAGCCGTGAAGGAGTGGGCGCCGGTCGGGCCACCGCGTGTGGAGTAGCGGCCTCTTTCAGCAATTCCGCCATGTCTGCAGACATGGCATCCATACCCTGAATTCTACTATAGGTTGCGAATCGATTCTTGCACACGTGAACAAAATTTGAAGTATAGGTATAGTTAAAGCGGCGTCCCGCGCCGCGCGTATCTGCGTTCCAAGACATTCCAATAATCGAAAAAGAACCGGGCGAATGCCGGCGTCTGGCTGTTTCATTGCCGCTTGGGGTGGGGAAAATGGGGATCGCGAGCCGGGAGGCGGCGGATAGCTGCTCTCTTTTTGAGCACGGCTTTTCAGCCGTCGCCGTCGAGCCCGCGGCGCCGGATCAATTTCTTTCGCATCTTTATTTGCCAGTCGGTGAGCAGGTTCTCATCACCGGCGATCCCTCGGCGGCCAACGCGCACTGGCTGCGGGCACATTACGGCCCCGGCGTTCGCGTCGTCCATTGCTCTCCGCGAATTGTGCTGGCCGCGATAGAGCGGCGGTTTCGTACGCTTTTCCGTGAGCGCGCTGTACGCGAACTCATGGATCAGGAGCCGCAGTTTTCGGCGTCCACTGTCATCACCCAAGGACAGATCGCTGCCTTTGCGGTTGTCGCCGCGCTTGTCGGCGCCATGCTGCTTGCTGCGCCGCGGGACACTGGCACCGCGCTGACCGCGATACTCGGGGGCCTTTTTTTCGCCAATGGCGCGTTTCGCGTCTTGCTGCTGTGGCTTGGGGGCGATCCCGGTCCTGCGAAGTTCGCATCATCGCTGCCCGATGCGTCGCTTCCGACGTATTCCATCCTCGTTCCGCTCTATCGCGAGGCGAACGTCATGCCTGCGCTGCTGCGCTCGTTGAGGGCGCTCGACTATCCCGGTCTGTTGGCGCATGAGCCACAAAAGCCGGAAAACTAGGAAATCCGGCTCTTAGGCAAATGAACCACCAGCCCGCTCATTCAAAAAGGAATGAGCAATGGGATTATTCAAATTGGCGGCGGTGGCAGCATACCTCCTTTTAGGAAGCGTAGCTGCCCAGGTAGGAGAACAATATCAACTCCGAAGCGGGTATTTCCAATGGGCTACCATCCCAACGTTCAGTAAAATCACGCGCGCGGAGAATTTCATAGACGATAGTTGTGTGGTGAAGCTTTCCGGCTCTTTCGGCTGGAAGCCGATAAACGGCATGCAGCACGATTGCGGGATTTCCGCGGTTTTCACGCGTATCATCTTCCGGGTCTATGGTGACAATCTCCGCAATAGCTTTCCGAAAAGCTTCCAGTTTGAGCGTGAATGTCATGCCTTCGAAGTGTGGCGAGAAGGGGTGCCGCATTGTGTTGCCCGGAAACAGAACCCTTCCGGTATCAGAGATATTCCAGAATCCCCTATTAATGTCCTCCCGCGCTTTGCTATTGGCCAAAATAACATCGCCGTAAGTTTCGGACAGCAGACCAACATTAAGCGCAGGGGATTTTCCGACGTTTTCCAAAACAATCTGAATATCTATCGAAATTTCTTCCGACCCAAAAATGAGCGGACCAACGATCTTTGGCCGAATATCAATCCATGCTCTATCATTTGCGATAAGGGATTTTTCGGCCACCTCTGCGGCCTTGGTAGCAGCAGCAGCGGTCTTTTCTGCAACGGCGATAGACTTAGCCATCTGTTTGGACTGATCGACGGCACCTTCAGCCAGTCGCTCGGTCTCTTGCCAAAGAAAAATGGTGGAGAGAGCGAGGACGATAGTAAACAGCGCCAATACATAATCCGCGCCGTTCACTTCACAGAGGAAATGCCGCCACCAGTCGAATGGCTCTTTGGGCGCGTAATAGCTGGCCTCGGTGCGTTCTTTTGCGGGTATCAGGCCGTCAAATCCTTCGCCCAGAGACAGCTTGGTGATTGGGCCGCTTTTAGCACCGGGGCTTCGCTGTGCCTTATCTGGGCTCTCTATGGCGATGCGATAGGACGCTGGTTCTTGCACACCGTAGGCTTGGCACTGTGACTTGATATAGAGCGCAGGGATGGTGGCCAGCAGCACAAAACCACCGATAGCTAAAAGCCATCGTTTCGCGCGATTGCTGATCTTCCAGTTTGCCCCCTCAGACATCCTCCAATCGTATGCCATCGGCCTCTAGGGCCGCTAGGGTGGCGAGGAGGAAAGAGGCGGTAAAAGTCCCCCGTTTCAGCTTGTGGGTTATGGAGGCTTCCGTTTCGTCCTTGAAGCCATGTTTTTTGAGCCTCTTGGCGAGTTCAACGTACCCCACCTCGGCTTTCCTGAGTTCGGCCTTGAGGTAGGCCCGGACCTTTTCAGCCCATTCTTCCTCGGATTTTGCAATCGGCATTGGTGACGCCCTGTCATATTCGGTGGCTATCACTTGTGACATACTGCAGTTGACATGGCAATACCGGTCATATCTGATAGCTATCAGAAACGACAGGTTATCCAGTCATGGCAATCCACTTCCTCCAGTCCAAAGCAGCCCGCACCCTTTCCCTCGCGGACGTGTTTCGTATGTCGGAAGGCGAGGCTGAAATGGCCTTCCGCAAAATCCGCTGGAACGAGACGGATGGTGCGCCGGTTTGCCCGTCATGCGGTGGCTTGGACGCTTACAGCGCGCGCCGTCCTAGCGGCCTGCTGCGCTTCCGCTGCAAGGCTTGTGCGAAGGACTTCACGATCACCAGCGGGACACTGTTCGCCGCTCACAAGGCTCCGCTCCGCGCCTATCTCGCCGCGATTGCGGTGTTTATGAACGAGGTCAAAGGCAAGAACGCTTTGGCGCTGTCCCGTGATCTTGGCATGTCGCACAAGGCTTGCTGGGTTCTGCTGCACAAGGTCCGTGAAGCGATGGCGGAAGAGTTCAAGGGCCGCAAGCTTGGCGGCGCTGGCAAGGTTGCTGAAACCGATGGTGCCTACTTCGGCGGCTATGTGAAGCCTGCGAACTTCAAGGACAATCGCCGCGACCGTCGCCTTGCGCGCAATCAGACCGGCAAGCGTCAATCGGTTGTCATCGTGCGCGAGCGCAACGGCAACAGCCTTCCGATGGTGTTCCGTTCGGAAGCGTCTGCGCTGTCATGGATCAAGTCGCGCGTCCTTCCCGGCACGGTCGTTAATGCCGACGAAGCGCACGGCTGGAACGGTCTGGCGAGCAAATACGAAATGAAGCGCATCAACCATCAGGAAGCGTATTCCGATGGCGAAGCCTGCACGAACCAAGCGGAAAGCTACTTCTCGCGCCTTCGCCGCGCGGAAATGGGCCATCATCATCACGTCAGCGGCCCGTATCTGTTGCGCTACGCACAGGAAAGCGCGTGGCGTGAAGATGCCCGCCGCGTTGATAACGGCGCACAGGTCCGCCGCGTGACGCAGCTTGCGCTCAATCGTGGTCCGTCTGTGGATTTCGCTGGCTACTATCAGCGCCACGTCACGAAGGCGGCGTGAGCGCCCAAACCCGCGCACCTTTCACGCGGCCAGCATCTTGCACCCGTCCGCGAATGTGCTGCGCCCGCATGGCCATGACAATCTTGTAGGCCACGGCCTTCGCCAGAACCTTGTCCGTGGCGTCTAGGCCGCTGGCCTTCATGGCCCGCTCTGCCAGTGCCTTCGTGGAAAGCGGTCCCTCGGACTCTAGGAAGCCCTTACAGAGGGTCATCAACTCGCCCCGCTTCCAGATGCGGTGCGTGTCCACATAGGCGCGCATGGCGTCCGGGTCGTCCGTGGCCTCGAATATCTTGATAGCCGCCGTGATGTGGGTCAGGTCCGCACGGGCTTGGGCCAGCTTGGCCTCATAGCCTGCAATGACCCGCTGTATCTCTTCGCGCTTTGTGGAGAGCGTCGTAACCGTTCTGATTTCAGCCATGCCACTAAGGTATTAGCGTGACTCTCAGATTTCTTGTGGCGTTTGCGCCAACATACCGGACTATCCGGCCGAACGGTTGGACATAAAACTCATCGTCGAAGCCGACGATCACGAAACCGCCATCGTCGCCGACGCAGCTGCGGCATCGGATGAGAGTTTCAGCGTCATCCGCGTTCCGCCGGGAATACCCCGCACCAAGCCGCGTGCCTGCAACTACGCGATGCCATTCGTACTGGGAGAATTCACGGTGATCTTCGACGCCGAGGATCGCCCCGAACCGGATCAATTGCGCAAAGCCGTCATCACGTTTCGCGCCGCGCCGGACAACATCGCCTGCCTGCAGGCGCGCCTGAATTTCTACAACGCCAATGACAGCTGGCTGACCAAAATGTTCGCCCTCGATTATTCGCTTTGGTACGACTATCTGCTTCCGGGCCTTGAGCGGCTGAACGTCCCGATGCCGCTGGGCGGTACCTCCAATCATTTTCGCACGTCTGCGCTGCGCGCGATTCACGCGTGGGATCCCTACAACGTAACCGAAGATGCCGATCTCGGGATTCGGTTGGCGCGCGTGGGGCTTCGCGTGCGCATTCTGGATTCAACCACATATGAAGAAGCAACGAGCCGGTTAAGCCCGTGGCTGCGGCAGCGTTCGCGCTGGCTGAAGGGCTATATGCAAACCTGGCTGGTTCATATGCGTTCGCCCGCGCAGCTTCTGCGTCATGCCGGATTGCGCGGCTTTATCGGTTTCCAGCTTTTTGTCGGCGGCACGTTCCTGGCGGCGCTGCTCAATCCGGTGTTGTGGGGCGTATTTCTCTACGGGCAATTGCTCGGTACCCCTGCTGCCGCGGAAACAACGGCGCATATATCCATCCTCAGTCTTGCGATCGGCAATGGGCTGTTCGCCTATCTTGCGGTGTTGAGCCCAGCGCGCCGCGGCTGGTTCGAGCTTGCGCCTTATGGAATGACTGCGCCGGTCTATTGGTTACTGGTTTCCTGCGCGGGAATGCGTGCGCTATTTCAGCTCTGCACACGACCATGGCACTGGGATAAGACGCCGCATGGATTGAGCGCGTCGGATGTTTCTCCGATTTGCGTGGAGGCGGATTTATGAGGTCGGCACTTGCCGCCCTTGCTATTTGCCTTGTCCCTGTCGCGGCACAAGCCGGTGCCTGGACGTTGAGCGAAGGCGAGGTTCAGATCATCACATCTACGATCATCAGCAGCGCGAATAAGAGTTTCGACGCCAATAGCGATCCCACAGAGGACGTCGTTTTCCGCAAGACGTTCACGTCCGTTTATGCGGAGTATGGCTGGAACGACTGGCTCACGCTGATCGCCGTGCCGGAATATGCGAGCGCGATATCGGCGGGTCCGGGGAGGGCCACGGAGCATGCCAATGATTTCGCCGTCAGCGGCGGCGCGCGCTTGCGCCTGCTGAACGATGCGGGCGTGCTGTCGATGGAGGCCATGGCGCGCAGCGCGGGCGCGTTCGAACTCGACACATCCTTCGACGAAAAGCCCGGCGAGGAATTTGAATTGCGCGCGCTCTATGGCGCCCATTTCGAAATGTTCAGCCGCGACGGCTGTTTCGATGTGGAGGTCGCGCAGCGCTGGACCACGGGCGGCCGTCCCAATGAAGTGCCCATCGATCTGTCGCTGATGGTTGACGTGGGCTGGAAGACGCAGGCGCTGCTGCAGAGCCTCAACGTCGTCAGTGAAGGCGCAGGCCGCCCGCCCTTCGATCACTACCGCTATCACAAGCTGGCGCTGTCCCTTGTGCGCCCGGTCTGGGGCCAGACTTCGCTGCAGGTGGGTGGCTTTCTGTCGCCCGCGGGTCAGAATGCCCTGGAGGAAGAAGGGGTATTCCTCGCAATCTGGACGAAGTTTTAGGTGCGCGACCCACCGCCTCTCTTGTTAATGAGAATGAGTTGCGGGTAAATACCGGCGCACTCAAAGGTGGGCCGGAATGATCAGGACACTACTCGCCGCCGCCGCGTTCGCCGCGCTTTGTACCGGCGCGCAGGCCGCGCAGGAATTCTATATTGGCGAGCCCGTTGTCAAAGACGGCATGCAGATCGTGCCAAACTATCTGACCGGCATCGAGATGGATCGCATGCCGCCCGGCATGGCGATGGGCAAGAGCGCGGTCCATCTGGAAGCCGATGTTCACGCCACGGGCTCTGAAACGCACGGCTTCGCGGAAGACGCGTGGATCCCTTATCTCACCATCAAATACATGCTCACCAAGCCGGGCTCGAAATTCAAAGCCGCCGGCCAACTCTTTCCGATGACGGCGAAGGACGGTCCGCATTACGCCAACAATGTCGAGATGGCGGGGCCGGGCACCTACACGCTCACCTATGAAATCTCGCCGCCGTCGAGCAACGGTTTTATCCGTCACGTCGACAAGGCGAGCGGCGTGCCCGATTGGTGGAAGCCGATCAGGGCAAGCTGGAAATTCGAATATCCGAGCAAGACGAAATGAGGATGACGATGAAATCCGTTCTTCTGGTTTGCGCCGCGCTGGCGATCGCCACGCCCGCCTTCGCCGACGCGCCGATCGAGATGACGTTGAAGGATCACAAGTTCACGCCCGCGCAGGTCACTGTGAAAGCGGGACAGCCCATCACCATTCATCTCACCAACAAGGACGCGACGGCGGAGGAATTCGACTCCACGTCGCTCAAGGTCGAGAAGGTCGTCGCGGGTGGAAGCGACGGCATGGTGCGTATTCGCCCGCTATCGCCGGGCAAATACCCGTTCATGGGCGAATATCATTCTTCCACGGCCCAGGGCCTGGTGATCGTGAAGTAACATGCTCGCAACGCTCGTCATCGTTTTCCGTGAAGTGATTGAAGCCGGCTTGATTGTCGGCATCGTGCTGGCCGCCACGCAGGGCGTTCCGCGCCGCAGTCTGTGGGTGACGTATGGCGTCACCGGCGGCGTGCTCGGTGCCTGTCTTGTTGCCGCGTTCGCGGGAGAACTCGCCTCGCTGTTCGAAGGCTCCGGTCAGGAGATATTCAATGCCACGATCCTGTTGCTCGCCGTGTGCATGCTCACCTGGCACAATGTCTGGATGGCCGGTCACGGCCGCGAGATGGCGCGCGAAATGAAAGCCGTCGGCGCGGAAGTTTCGGCGGGGCAGCGCTCGCTGGCCGCGCTCGCCATCGTCGTCGGTGTCGCCGTGCTGCGCGAAGGCTCCGAAGTCGTTCTCTTTCTTTATGGCATCGCAAGCCAGGGCGGCGCGTCGCAAAGCGCGATGCTGATCGGCGGTGCGCTGGGCCTGATCGCGGGCGCCGGCGTTTCGGCGCTGATGTTCCTGGGGCTTCTGCAAATCCCGGCCGGCAAGCTCTTCAGCGTCACCGCATGGCTCATCACGCTGCTGGCGGCCGGCATGGCGGCGCAGGCGGTGTTGTTCCTGCAGCAGGGCGGCTATTTGCAGGTTCTGCAAAGCACGTTGTGGGACACGTCCTGGCTGCTCTCGCAGGATTCCATCGGCGGCCGTCTGCTGCATACGCTGATCGGTTACAACGACGCGCCGAACGGCGCACAACTCATCGCTTATGTCGCGACTATCGCGGTCATCATGGGGCTGACGCGCTGGGAACATGCGCGCCACCCGCGCGGCTCGCAGATCCCCAGGCCGGCCTGATCAAAAAGAAACGCCGCGGTCCCGAAGGACACGCGGCGTTTCAAACCCGCATCAGCGCGGCGGACCTGAGTCGTCGTCATCGTCCGAACCGTTGTCGTAGCCCGGCGGCGGACCACGATCGTCACCATTGGGACTGTTGTACTGATCGCGCGGCGCCGGCCCCTGATCGTCGCTGCCGTCAGGCCCCTGGTCATAGCCCTGTTGCGATGCGTCCGGCGTCGGCGCCACCGCGCGCCACGGTCCGCGGCAGGACTTCACATACGGATAATAACCGGCGGGGTTGTTGCAATAGTACCAGTAGTAGCCGCCGTCGCTCGGTGATGCGGCGTAACCCGGACCCTGATCGTCATAGCCACCGGCGTAACCGTCGTCGCCGTTGTCGTAGTAATCGTCATCGTAATAGGTGTTCGAGACATAGCCCGGATAGGGATAAACCGGCTGGTCGTAGAAGAACCATGTGCCGCCTGAATTCCACCACCAGCCGTTGCGGCCGTGATGATTGCCGTGCTGCCAATGGCCGTGCTGCCACGCGGAACGATCCCGCGCATCGAAATGCGAGACGTTGTGGTCGTGCAGATTGTTGCTGTTCCAATAGGTGTGGCCGCCGCCGCCGCTACCGTTGTGATTCCAGTTTCCCGAACCGTTCCAGTTTGCGTTTCCGGTGGGAGTGTTCGGTGCACTTATCGTGACATGCGCGCCATGCGCCGCAGCCCAGCTGCCGGGATTTGCGTTCGTCGTCGCGTTCGCATTGGCATTGGCGTTTGCATTGACATTGGCGCGCGGCTGCGAGCGATCGCTCTGCTCGGGCGCCGCATGCCCGCCATAGGTGCCATTCGAATGCCCGGCGCTGAAATGCGGATGCGCCGGCGGAGGCGGGTTGTTGTTCTGCGGATCGGCCAGCGCAACGCCCGCCAGCAGCGTCGTGCCAAGCAGGGCGGCGGATAGCCCGGTAATCAACTTCATGGTTGCCTCTGGTTATGATGTCGTCGTCTGGCGGCGAATATCGTGGCCAGCGGCTGAACCCAGCATGAACGGTTTGGTTCATCCCGGCACAACTGAAAGACCCGGCTTTCCCGCCGGGTGCAGAAATCTCTAACGGGTTCGACTGCAATTCGTTAAGAGCCGCCGCCTTATAAAAAGCCCGACAAATACGGACTATTGCCGTGGGGGCATCCGTGACCGGGAACAGTACAGCGCGCCTTTGGCAGCGCGGCGCTACGCGGCGAGCGATCCTCGACGCAGCCCGCACCGTGGCCATGCGCACCGGTTCTGTCGATTTCTCGCTGAATACGGTCGCGAAGGAAGCCGGATTCTCGGTGACCACGGTGTTCGCTTATTTCGCGACCAAGAACGATCTGTTCTTGGGCGTCGTCGCCGACGATCTGGCGACGTTGGCGCGCGAGATGCACGAATCCTATGCATTCTCGAAGAGCGCCGGGCCTGAAGTCGAAGAACCGGTGGAAGCGCATACCGCCGAAATCGTTCCGCCAGTGGAACTCGAAGCGGGACCGGACGCGATCGTCGTGCCGGAGAATTCGCCGGAAGCGTCCACCGAAGAAACGTCCGTCATTCCGTTTGCGTTGCCGCAAGAACCCAAAGCCGAAAAGCCCGCCGATCCGCCGCGCGTGGATGCCTGGCTGGAGCGCCGCCTGCGCGTGTTCGAGAAAACGCTCGCCGATGTCGAAACGCGCCTTGCCGCCGTTCAGAAAGAGAGCGGCGGTGCCGCGGCGCAGGTGGAAGAGAACACGAAGATCTTCGGCGCGCGCCTCGATGCATCGGAGAAACGCTTCGCCGAATTGTCGGGCGATCTTTCCACGCGCATGTCCGGCGCCGAAAAGCGCCTGCGCGATGCACAGACGGAATTGCGCACCAGCCTGCTGAACGCCTCCATGCGCATCGACCAGCTCGAAGCCGCCGCGCGCAACGTCGCTGCGCAGACCGGCTATGTTCCGCCGGTTGAGATCGCGGCGCCGGTCGCGTTCGAGATACCCGCGCCGGAAGCGCCGGCGGAAAAGCCGCTCACCGCTGCCGCCGATACCTATCTCTCCGCCGCGCGCCGCGCCGCCAAGACGGCCGCCGCACTCGCCGAAATGGAGAAGGCGGAAAAGACATCAAAGTATCCTGCATGGTTGAATCGTTCCAACATCGCGATTGCCGGATCGATCCTGATCTTCTTCGTGCTCGGCGCGATGGTGTCTTACGCGGTGGGCGAGAATGTCGGCCGCTCCACGCCGATCCGCATCGTGCTTCCGCGCAGCCTTCTGCAACACACATCGGCATCGTCGAAGACCGCATCTGCTGCCACGCCACTGGACAAACTCTCCGCGCTCGCCGCCGCCGGCAATCCGCGCGCGGAGTTGCTGATCGGCCTTCGCTATCTGAAGGGCGAAGGCGTCGCCATCGACAAGCGCGAAGCCGCGAAGTGGATATTGAAGGCCTCCGCCGCGCACGATCCCATGGCGCAATATTGGACCGCCGAACTCTTCCAGCATGGTGATGGCGTTTCCCCTGACGCATCCGAAGCGCTGCGCTGGTACGAAGCCGCCGCCGGGCAGGGCAACCGCCAGGCGATGCACGACCTCGGTGTCGCTTATGCCGAAGGCCTCGGCACCCAAAAGGATTACGACGAAAGCGCCCGCTGGTTTGCAAAAGCGGCGGCGCTGGGCCTCACCAATTCGCAATTCAATCTCGCCGTGCTTTATGAGCGCGGCGAAGGCGTAAAGCCCGATCTGGCGCAAGCTTACAAGTGGTATGCCATCGCAGCCGCCAGCGGTGACACCGAATCCAAAACCCGCATCGACGCCATCGCCTCGCAAATATCGGAGAGCAAACTCGCGGCCGCGAAAGCCGAAGCCGCGGCGTTCAAGCCCGCGACGCCCGATCCGGACGCGAATACGGTCACGCTGCCGGCCACATAAAACCGGCCGCAGAGCGTTATTTGCGCGTCTCTTCGAGCTTCAGGCTCTCGTTGGTCTGTTCGATCGCCCCTGCGACCAGGTGGGGATCCGCGCGCGATGACATTTCTTGCGCTTCCGGATCGATGCGATCTTTCACCTCGGGGCTGTCAAGGCGAAGTTCTTCCAGCAGTTCGATGAGCTTTGCTACCTTTTTTTCCGTCAGTATCGAAAATTCCAGCGTCATCTGTTCGCGCATATCGGCGAGGCGGTCGGCGCGCCTTTGCGTCGTGAGGATGAGGACGGCCATGTAAACCGCGGCGATGGTCAAACCGTCTTCAAGCCAAGGAAAGGGCGGAGCATCGAAGGTGACGTGATTCAACCGAAGGTAAAGCAGATTGCCGACGATCCACGCCGCAATCGCGATGGTCACGATGCCCAGGAATCTTGGCCGGCCCAGCAGCGCGGTCACGCGATCCGCGAGACGCTCGGCGGCAGTGGAGTGCTTGTAATGCTCGGCATGCAGATGCGCGATGGACTGCAGTGTCTCTTCGACATGCGGCGCTTCGGCAGGTGCGATCTTTTGCGGCACGCGGTTTGTGCTTTCCGGAAGTGACTGCTGTTTTGTGAAGGTTGGCTGCAGACGAAACTATCCGTCCGGCGATCAGTTCCACCGCGCCGCGCGCGTGGTGCCGGCTACAGGACTCGAACCTGTGACCCCCTGATTGCAAATTCCTGCTGCGCCTAGCAATATCAGACACTTACCTGACGAATGTGTGAGACTTTATGATTTTTCCTGCAGTTATTCGCGTGCAGATGTCACTGGATCGGCGCGAGGATCAATAGTCAGGTCGATCCGATGTCAACGAACGCGGGAAGTCCGATCTGCCTTGGCGCTGCTGCATTTTGGAAAATTTGTTGCCAACGATAAGCTTCGCTTGCAGGTTGGATGACGGCGACAGTAACTTCATATGCATCGCAGAAAGTCCCTGCAGCGCCCCTCCAAAAATATTCATCGGTGCACCATCTCTTTAACCCGCTCGTCGGCGAGTTTTAGCGCAGGAAAAGTCATGCGTATAAAACTAACGGTCGATGTGACCGCCATAGTCACGTTCATTTGGCTTTGGCTTAAACACTGACGCGATCGGGGAGGCTCGAAAGAGCCTCCCCATTGTCCTGGCCTAATTCGCTAAGTCGTATCGCGGCCCATGCCGTTCTCCACCAGAAATACGGCGACGGGATACCTATTACATGCAGATAAAGGTTGCGATGTGGGCGTTGGGGAATAGGTATCCTGTCGCCGTATTTCCTGAAGTCTCGTTTGGGGTGGTATTCCGAAAAGGCGCGCGTGGGAACGAAACGCCGCCTTTGTGCCGAGGTTTCGAGAACGATCCTGGCGGGCCGCTGGGGGGTCTTCGAGAGGTGCTATTTCGGCTCGGCGGTTTTCAACTCTGTTCGTCTACTCGATGGGCCCTATGTTGGTCTCCGGATCGGATTGCGCCCACAACTCGCTGGCCTCGTCATCGACGCGGCACTGGCTTATTGTGCCGCCAAAGAAAAGGGGATGACGGGTGCTGGACCGGCTTGTTTTTAAGGATGTTTGGCTGAAGCGCGACGCCGGGGCGGAAGCGGACGCAATAGCGGCGTGGGACGCCGCCGGTGACAGGCTTGGCCACTTGACCAGTGCGCAGCGCGCCGAGCTTCTCTGCATTGCCGGTTACGACGGTGCAAAACTCTGCGCCACGGCGACCACGCAGGTGCGCTACATGCCGCTCGTCCGCGAGAACATGGCGTTTCTCCAGATTTTCGTGACTCCTGAATATCGCACCAAGGGTGTCGTCATTCCATTGACGGTGGCATTTCACGCGGCGATGACGCGTTACGCCTTGGAGAATCCACGTCTCAGAATTGGCGGCGCTGCGGCGCGCGTCACAACCCATGGCACGCTCGACAAACCGGTCGGTGGTGCCGGCATGATCCTTTTCGCCTACAGCGAACGAAACGAACCCATCATGGTGCGATGGTTCGATCACTACAAAATCGATGAAAACGCCGCGCGGGCGCGCGACCCAAAGCTGGGGAAGAATCCGGCACAAGCGTGACGTCTCGTATTGAATTTGCAGGACGAATAGGGCGACAGGATACCTATTGCA
>JANWJQ010000129.1 GCA_025451875.1 Rhizomicrobium sp. | reverse complement strand
CGCTATGCCTTCGTCGTCGATGAGCGGCATGTGAATCTTCGTGGCGTCATCCATGGCGGCATGCTGATGACGCTGGCCGACATGACGATGGGGCAGGCCGCGTGGGACGCCTGCGACTATGCCGATGTCGTGACGCTCAACATGCAGAGCCAGTTCATCCGCGGCGCCCGGCTGGGCGAGATTGTGGAAGTGCAGCCGGCCCTGACCCGCCGCACCCGCTCGATCATTTTCCTGCGCGGCGACTTCAAGGTAGGCGAGGAAATCATCTTTTCCTGCGCCAGCCTGTGGAAAATCATCGGTCAGGATTGAGCTTTGCGTGGGCCGAAGTTCCCGAAGTAACACCTCATTTACCATAAGCGCTTAGGCTGTAAGCGGGGACAAAGGCTTTCCGCGATGCGCGACGCTCGCCCGGCAGAACTCGTGCTGGGATCGGTTCAGTTGGGATTGGCCTATGGCGCGGCCAACCGCACGGGCATGCCATCCCACGGCGCCGCTTTGAAACTTGTCCACCGCGCCGCCGATGCCGGCATCACCAAATTCGACACCGCGCGTTCTTATGGCGACAGCGAGAACCGTCTCGGTGAAGCGCTGGAAACACGCAGCGGCATTCGCACCGTCACGAAGCTTTCGCCATTGAGCGAACTTGCGCCGGATGCGTCGCGCGACGATGTCCGCGAAGCGGTGGATCGCAGCGTGTGGGCCTCGCTTCTGGCGCTTCGTCGCGCGCGCCTGGATTGCCTGTTGCTGCACCGCGCCTCGCACATGTTCGCCTTCAACGGCGCGGTATGGGAACGCCTGCTTGAGCATCTGGAAGATGGAACGGTGCTGTCCCTGGGCGTTTCCGTGCAGACGCCGCAGGAAGCCTTGTCCGCGCTCAATTGCCTCGACGTCACCCACATTCAGATGCCGTTCAATCTGCTGGACTGGCGCTGGCGTGAAAGTGGCGCCATCGAACGCGTCCGTGGACGATCGCATCTTACCGTCCACGCACGCAGCGTTTTCCTGCAAGGCATTCTGGCCGCGGACGACGCTTCGGTGTGGCCGCGGATCGAAGGCGTCAATTCTCCGGATCTCGTCAATTTCCTCGCGGAGCTTGCGCGCCAGTTCGAGCGCAGCAGTACGGCCGATCTTTGCCTCGCTTACGCGCGCGGGCAGGACTGGATCGACGGTGTTGTCGTCGGTATGGAAACCGAGAACCAGCTCGACATCAATCTGCGTCTCTCGGCGCGCGCGCCGTTGTCGCGTGACGATTGCATGGAGATCGAGCGTCGCGTGCCGCGCGTTCTCGAGCAGCTTCTCAATCCGGCGGAATGGCCGAAATGACGGCGCAGCTGAATCTCTTTCGCCTCGATGGCCGCGTTGCATTCGTGTCCGGTGCCGCCGGACATCTGGGCCGCCCGATGGTGCGCGCTCTGTGCGAAGCCGGCGCGCATGTCGTCCTCAACGGCCGCGACGACGCGAAGCTGAAGGACTTTGAAGACGCGTTGCGCGGCGGCGGACATTCCGTCGAACGCGCCGCCTTCGATATTTCCGATTTCGCCCGCGCGCGAGAATTCATGGCATCGCGCCCGCGTCTTGATATTCTCGTCAACAACGCCATCTCCATGACGCCGGCGCCCTTCGCGGCGCTGACGCCGGAAGCGTTCGATCAGACCTATCGCAGTGCCGTCACCGCCGCGTTCGAACTGACGCGCGCCGCGCTTCCCGCCTTGCGCGCCGCTGTCGCGGCCGTAGGCGAGGCCAGCATTGTGAACATCGCGTCCATGTATGGGAACGTTGCGCCCGACTCGCGCATCTATTCCAGGCCGGAACAATCCAGTCCGCTCCATTATGGCCCCGCGAAAGCCGCTCTCATTCAACTCACCCGCCATCTCGCTGCCGAACTTGGACCGGAAAAAATCCGCGTGAACGCGCTTGTCCCCGGGCCTTTCCCGCAGGCCTCGGTTGCCCGGACCGATCCCGCTTTCGCAGACCGCCTCGCCGCCAAGACGATGCTGGGCCGTACCGGCGCGGCGGCGGAGATCGCAGGCCCGCTTCTGTTCCTTGCCAGCCCCGCCTCCAGCTATGTCACCGGTTCCCAGATCGCCGTCGATGGCGGTTGGACCGCCTGGTGAGGTAGAAGAGTCATGAGTGCGGTGAACATGGCTTTCATTTCTTCTTTCAAGGTCGGGCGCGAGACCGTCTATCCGGAATCCCTGCGCGAACGCCTGCGCGGTTTCCCGCTGCTCGCCGATGTGGGCGAGGCGGCATTGCGACGCCTGCTGTCGGAAGCCAATTGGTTCGGCCTGCCGGGCGGCATGTTGCTGAAGCGCGACGGCGAAAATGATCGCGCTCTGTTCCTGGTCGTGACCGGATCGCTGGGCGTCTTCGTGGATGATGAGAAGGGTGGCAAGCGCCTTGTGGCCCATATCCCCGCCGGCGAAACCGTCGGCGAGATGTCACTGATCTCCGGCGAGGATTCGCATTCCGCGCAGCTCGTGGCGTTGCGCGATACAGAGCTTCTGCGCATCAGCCCCGAAGGTTTCGAATCCCTCATCGCGCGGCATCCGCTGGTGATGATGAATCTCATGCGGGTGCTGGTGAAACGCCTGCAGGAAACCACGCAGCGCCCGGCCGATGTCGCGCGTCCCAAGACGTTTGCCATGATCCCGTTGCAGGAGGGCCTTGGCGACGAGCCCATCGCGCGGCGCATCGCCAGTGTGCTGGTGCAGATGGGATCGAAGGCAGCGGTGCTGGACGCCAATTCCGCCGAGCAGTCCGCCGAATGGTTCAATGCCTTCGAGGCCGCGCATGATGTGGTGTTCTATCGCGGCGACGCGCCGGACAGCGCATGGACGCAGCTTTGCCTGCGCCAGGCCGACCGCATTCTTCTCCTCGCCGAATCCGACAAGCCGCTGCCCTTGCGTCCGCTCGATCTGCCGGCGTTCAAGGAACGCGCGACGGGCCTGCCGCAGCTTCTTCTTCTGCACCGCTCCGGCCGCGCTGACGAGTTGCCGGAGCATTTCGCGCTGCGCAGCGGATTGTTCGAATCCCATCATCACGTGCGCGCGCACAATATGGACGACATCCGCCGCCTCGCGCGGTTCATTTCCGGCCGCGCCGTGGGGCTTGTGCTCGCCGGCGGCGGCGCGCGCGGCTTTGCGCATATCGGCGTCATCAAGGCTCTGATCGAAGCGAAAGTGCCGTTCGATCATCTGGGCGGCACCAGCATGGGCGGCATCATCGCCGCCGGTATCGCGCTCGAATGGAATCTGGATGAGCTGATTGCGCGTATGCGCGATGTGTTCGTGAAATCCAATCCGTTGTCGGACTACACCATCCCGCTGATCGCGCTGGTGCGCGGCAAGAAGGTGTCGAACCTTCTGCGCGAACATTTCGGCGACGTGCGCATCGAGGAGATGCCGCGCCCGTTCTTCTGCGTGTCGTCGGACCTGACGTCGGGCCGTATTCATGTGCATCGCGCGGGCCCGCTGTGGCGTGCGTTGCGCGCGAGCGTGGCGCTGCCGGGCATTCTGCCGCCGGTGACCCATCACGGCCATCTGCTGGTCGATGGCGGTGTGATGAACAATTTGCCGGTCGATGTGATGTCGCAACACGCCACCGGGCCGATCATCGCTTCCGACGTAACCGGCGAACTCGATATCCGTGTGACGGATGAGCGTTATGGCGAACGTCCGTGGTGGTGGCTGGTATGGCAGCGCATGCGCGGCACGCCATCGATCCTCTCCATCCTGATGCGATCGGGCACCGTCGGATCGGAAGCGCAGCGCCGCCTTGTGCGCGATCAGGTGAATTACCTCTTCGAGCCGCCGCTGCCCGATATCGGACTGCGCGACTGGAAGAAATTCGATCAGGCGGTGGCGGAAGGCTACGAACACGCCATCAGCGTGATCGAGAAGAATGGCGTGCCGCTCACCGATGTGTGGGCCGAGGGCCCTGCGGTCATGTTGCCGCACAAGGAAGCGCTCGCGCGCTAGCAACTATCGGGTTTGCATTTAACGCAGTTCTCTTCAGAACATGCGGACCCCATATTCGACTCTATCATGATCGATTTTGCACCGCTGGAAAATCCCGTCTGGTCGTCGCTCGCCGCAGGCCATAGCGCGATGGCGCGCGTAAACGGGGCGGCCGCACGTTATCCCAGCGATATCTCCCCGCTGTCCGCCATCCGCGAGTCATCGCCGCAAGCCTTTGCCGATCTGCGCGAACTGACGAAGCCAGGCGAGATTATCGGCCTCGCAACGGCATTCGCGGTGACGGTGCCGGACGATTGGGAGATCGTTCTGGGCCGTTTCATCGATCAGATGGTTTGCGAGGACTTTCATCCCGCCGCCGATGTCACGCCGCTGCTTCTGTCCGACAAAGACGTGCCGGAGATGATCGCCCTCACGAAACTAACGCAGCCGGGCCCGTTCGAGAACGGCACCATCGGCATGGGAAAATATCTGGGCTTGCGGCATGGGGATGGCACGCTGATGGCAATGGCGGGTCAGCGCATGTCACTGACGAACTTCCGCGAGATCAGCGCGGTCTGCACACATCCGGATCATCAGGGCAAAGGCCATGCCGGCAAGCTGATGACGATCCTCGCGCGCGAGATCATCGCGGATGGCAAGATACCCATCCTGCATGTGAAGACGGAGAACGCCTCCGCCAAGCACCTCTACGCGAAACTCGGCTTCCGCGTGCGAAAGCCGATGCACTTCAACGTGATACGGTTGCGCTAGACCGCGCCCAAACCTTTGCGCAGCGGGAGCAGATCGCCGAATTTCGGCGCGCGTTTTTCCGCTTTCGCCACGAAGCTTTCGCGCATGTCCGTTTCGGGGTTGTACATGCCGGCCTGCCAGGTCGCGATGTAGTCGAGGCCGTCCGCCGTCGAATGATCGCGTGCGTAATTGATCATCACCTTGGAGCCGTGCACGGCGAGCGGCGACTTCTCGGCGATCTCCTTCGCCAGAGCCATCACATGTTTCAGCATTTCCTCCTGCGTCGCGAACACATCGTTCACGAGGCCGAACTGCATCGCCTTCTTCGCGGGCAGGCGGCGGCCCGCATAGGCAAGCTCCTTCACCATGCCTTCGGGCATCAGCTTGCACAGGCGCGGGAAGGTGCCGACATCCGCCGTCATGCCGATATTAATTTCCTGGATGACGAAGAACGCATCTTCCGTTGCATAGCGGCAGTCGCAGGCGGAGGCGAAATCCACCGCGCCACCGACACAGCCGCCCTGGATCGCCATCAGCACCGGCATGCGCGCGCGTTCCAGCACGTTGAAGGTCTCCTGAATGTCCAGAATGGAGAGGCGCAAATTCGCGCGCGTGCGGCCGCGCTCGTCCTTTGACGCAGCGGCAGCCGTGCCCGCGCTGTTGCCGCTGGTGAACACCGACAAATCCATGCCGCCGGAGAAATGCTTGCCGGTGGAGGAAATCACGATCACGCGTGCCTTGGCGCCCGCGTCGATGTCTTTCACGATCTCCGGCAATTCGCGCCAGAATTCCGGCACCATGGTGTTGAGCTCGTCGCCGCGCTTGAGCTGGATATGGGCGACGCCGTCCGCGATCTCGACATTGAAGCAGCGAT
>JANWJQ010000128.1 GCA_025451875.1 Rhizomicrobium sp. | reverse complement strand
TCCCATGCCGCTCGCCCGATGGCAGGCCTTTTCCAGCAGTCCCGATGCGAGACCCCGGCGGCGGGCGTCGGGGCCCACCGCGATAGAGAGAACTTCGGTCTCATCGGCGGCAACGCGGAGCATGATGAATCCGTCCAGGTCGTCTTCTTCGGCCACCAGCGCGAAGACACCCTGCCCGTCGAGCAGGCTTTTCATCTCCAGAGCGTCCCAGGCCCGGGCAAAGGCGCGGGCATGCAAATCTGCCAACGCGGAAAGGTCGCGCGCGGTCGCCGGACGGATGTTCATGCGGAGGCCGGAAGCTTGGCATCCGGCGCGCGCAGATAAAGTGGATGCGGCGCCTCGGACGGCTCGGATGCCACCAAAGCCAACCTCGCCACCCACAAGGCATCCGGCTGGCGAATGGAGGTGGCGCGGCCCTCTTTCAGATCTTCCGCAATCCGTTCCGCAGCAGTACCGGCCAGCGCGAACGAAGCGCTTTGCGGAATTGCCTTCGCAATTCTTGCGGCCGCGTCCTTCAGCAAAAGAACTTCCGGCGCGATCAACACATCGGCTTTCGATGCGGCCGCAAGGTAGGCTTCGCCGCGACGGGCATCATGGATGGCAGCGGCATAGTCCGTCCCGGCTTCATCCATTGCCGCCGCGCACATCGCTTCCAGTGTGGTGATGCCCACAAGCGGCTTTTTCAGCGCGACCCGAAGTCCACGCATGAAAGCCAGGCCGACGCGCTGCCCCGTGAAGGTTCCGGGGCCTGTTGTCACTGCAAGCCGATCGATATCGCCAAAGCCGATGCCGGATGCGCACATTGCATCTTCTGCCATTGGCGCGAGCGCTTCGGCATGGCCGCGCTCCATCGCTTCGAAGCGATGCGCCAATACACGCACGCCATCCAGCACCGCGACGGAGCAAGCGCCAAGCGCGGTGTCGGCAGCGAGAATTTTCACGTCAGACGGCTTCGACGGCGGTTACTTCCGGAATGTAGTGCCGCAGCATGTTCTCGATGCCGTTTTTGAGCGTCATCGTGGAAGACGGGCAGCCCGCGCAGGAGCCGCGCATGTGCAACGACACAACGCCGGAGCTACCGTCAAAAGCACGGAAGACGATATCGCCGCCATCATTGGCGACGGCCGGGCGAACGCGCGTGTCCAGCAGCTCTTTAATCTGCGACACGATCTCCGCGTCGTCTTCGGAGAATGTTTCGTCATCCGAAGCTTCCTCGCTGCCGCCGTCCATGAGCGGCGCGCCACGCGTGAAATGCTCCATGATCGCGCCGAGAATGGATGGCTTCAGGTGCTGCCACTCGCTGGAGTCCGATTTCGTCACAGAGATGAAGTCCGACCCGAAGAAGACGCGTGTCACATCCTTGTTCGCGAACAGCGCACGCGCCAGTGGCGAGCGTTCGGCGGAACCGGCATCCGGAAAATCGGCGACAGACGATTCCCCCATGACCTCAAGGCCGGGCAGGAATTTCAACGTGGCCGGATTCGGCGTGGATTCTGTTTGAATGAACATGGGCGTCTCCAATCGGGCTTTACATGGACCCGGTCCGGAACGCGATCAAGACCGCCTCAGAAATCCGAGACGATGCCTTTCTTTTCCCAGTCGCCATAGCGTGTGGGTTCGGGGCCTTTTGGGCCATTTACCTCTTTGGCGTGGGGTTTTTCCGGCGGTTGTGCCGCGCGGCGCTGGTCGGCTTCCGCACGAGCGCGTTCGCCGGCTTCGCGGATACGGTTTGCGATCTCCGCCTTGCTGGGCTTGGCCGGTTTTTTTGCCGTCGGCATGGCGATGAGCTACGACCGGCCCATGCGAAAGGCAAGAGCATGAGCGCCGCCGGGGTTCCCGCGCGCGCCGCGGCGGTAAAAATCCTGGGCGAGGTGTTGCGCAAGCGTCGCCCGCTGGATGCCGTGGAGACGGAGGTCATCGCGCAAAGCGGGCTGGAGCCGCGCGACGCCGGCTTCGCGCGCGCCATCGCAGGCGAAACGTTGCGCCGCTTCGGCCAGATCGATGCGCTCATTCGTGCGTTCGTGCCAAAAGCGCCGGCGCCCCATCGCTCCGGCCCGACGCTGGAAATCCTGATGGCGGGCGTTTGCGAACTTCTCTTCCTGGATGTCGCGCCACACGCCGCCGTCGATGCGGCGAACCGCCTGGCGGCAGGCGACAACAAGGCCGTGCATTTCAAGGCGCTGATCAATGCCGTGCTGCGGCGGGTGTCGAAGGAAGGCAAAGAGTTTCTTGCATCCAAAGATGCGGATCGCCTGAACACACCGGATTGGCTCTGGCAGAGTTGGCGCGATGCGTACGGCGATCAGACGGCGCGCGCGATCGCGTCTGCGCACAGACATCAGCCGCCGACGGATTTCGTTTTGAAAGACGGTGTCTCGGCACCTTCGGGTGCAATCCAGCTCTTCGGCAATATCTGGCGCATGACCGAAACCGGCCGCGTCGATCTTTTGGAAGGCTTCAGCGATGGCGATTGGTGGGTACAGGACTTCGCCGCCTCGCTGCCCGCGCGCTTGCTGGGAGACATACGCCATCAGCGCGTGATCGATTTGTGCGCAGCGCCCGGCGGCAAGACGATGCAGCTTGCGGCCATGGGCGCGAAGGTGGTCGCGGTGGAGCGCGAGCCGTCGCGCATGGCGCGGCTGCGCGAAAATCTGGAGCGCGCAAAACTGGATGCCGAACTGGTCGAGGCTGATATGCGGGACTATGAAACCGACCCCGCGCCATTCGTTCTGCTCGATGCGCCCTGCAGCGCCACCGGCACGATCCGCCGCCATCCCGAACTGCCCTGGATCAAAAGCGCGTCCGACATCCAGCTCACCGCACAGGCCGCCGGAGAGTTTCTCGACGTCGCGTCGGACATGGTCGCGCCGGGCGGCACGCTGGTCTTCGCCGTGTGCTCCCTCGAACCGGAAGAAGGATCGGAACAGGTCGCGGACTTTCTCGCGCGCAATGAAGCGTTCACGCGCAAAGCCATCCGCGCCGAAGAAATTTTTGGATTGCAGGATCTGATCGACACCAATGGCGATCTGCGCACACTGCCATGCCACCTCGCGGAAAAAGGTGGCATGGACGGCTTCTACGCCGCGCGGCTGATCCGCTCGTAAGAGCTACGACAAGCGCCCCAGCGCATAGGCGAGTGCGAGATAGATCTTGCCCGTGTCGGCGCTCAGCAGGCTCGACGCCAGCAAACCGCCACCGTCGCTTTCGCGGGCGCGCGACAGCATGCCTTCGAACTCGGTGATGTAGGTATTTGCCGCCTCGCGGAAATGTGCGTTCTCGCGGTTGAGCGTGGCGATGCGATTGACCGTCGTGTCGTCGATCGCGCCCGCCAGACGCCGGGCAAACACGCTGCGATCGCCCGCGAGATAACGCCGCCATTCATCATCGCCCGGACCGAACTCGCTGATCGCTTCGAGATCCACGGCCATATCCGCCAGCGCCGCCTGCAACGCACCCAACGCTGCAGCCGCGACAGGTCTTAATTCTTTCGAGCGCTGCTCATTGGTTTCGACATTGGCAATCAACGTGGACATATCCCACGATTTGCCTTCGCCGCCCTCCTTGCGCTTGGGGCGCTGGGTGAGCTTGCGCGCCATGCCGAGCAACCCGTCGTGACCGTTTTCCTGCACAACCTGTTCGGTCTGCGGGTGACGCTGGCCCGTCTGTGCCGCGCGGCGCGAATGGATGGTGGAAAGCGTGCGCGCGGAAAGATCGAGAATTTCCTCCGTCTCGCTGCGCACCATGTCGCGCACGCGCGCGGCTTCCTGCTGCGCCACGCCCGGCAGTGTGAGCAGATGCTTCTCCACTTCGGCGACAGCCTGCGCCAAGCCGTTCTTGATCTGCGTCGTCTCGGCCGCGAGTTGTCCGGCGGCGCGCAAGAGCCGTTCGCATTCCGCCATCGCCTCGCCCACCAGAGCCTTGGCATTGGCCTTGGTTTCGGATGCGGTTTCGCCGATCAGCGTCTGCGCGCCGGCGCCGGCATCGTGCAGCGCATGGACAAGCCGCGAGAGCGTGGCGTTCGCCGCGTCGCTGGTTTCCTTCATGCGCTCGGCTTCGCGGCTATAGCTCTGCGTGAGTTGCGTGGCGCGCGAGACGCCGTTGGCCATGATGGTTTCGATTTGCCGTTCGGTGTCGCCCGCCAGATTGCCGAACTTGTCCGATTGCGCGTAGAGCGCCTGGATCGCCTGCTCCATCGCGCTGCGCTGGGTGGAAAGCGCCGCTTCGAATGTCGCACTCTCGTCTTTCAGGCGTCCGAGAAGCTCGTTCATCGCCAGACGATGCTTTTCGTGGCGGCCCAGGATGAATTCCGAGCGCGCCATGGCGGCATCCGACACCGATTCGATCTGCTTGGCCTGACGATCGATCTCGACTGCGGCGGCATGTGGCGCCTGCGCGGCAGCTTCCGCGGCAATGCGGAAGTTCGCGGATTGCGTATCGAGCGATTGTCCCGCTGTACGCAGCGTGCCTTCCGCCGTTTCTATGGTGGACTTCAACTGCGCAACACGTCCGGCAACGACTTCGCTCGCGCGCGATGCGCTGTCGGACAGGGCGCCGGCAACGGAATCGAGACGCTCGCGCTCCTGGCCCAGACGCGCGGCAACGGACTCGGCACGCACATCCGCGCGCGCACCGGCTTCATCCAGCGCGGCGATCTGATTTTCGAGAACGGTCTCCAGCGCACGCAAACGCGCAAAGGCGCCATCGAGACCCGCGTTCAGGGCATCGAGTTCGCGGCGCACGGCACGGCCGAGGCGCGCCGCGGTGCGCGATGCGGTTTCGTCGGCGGAGAACAAACGGTCGGTTGCTTCGGCGAGCGCCATCGCAGCGGTGTTCATCGCGTGTCCCCGCATGAAGGACCATGCGATGGCAACGAACAGCAATGGCGGCGCGAAAGTCGCGGAGGCGGCGAATGCGAGGTCCAGCGGACTCAACGCCAACAGTCCGGCGGGTTTATAGAGGCCCAAAAGGTAAGCGGCGGCGGCGCCGATCCATAAGGCGCCCACAACAAGCGCGAAGATCATCGCGCCAAAGCTCGCACGCACGCGCGGCGTGCGCCGTTCCTGGGCGACCGTCTCGTCCGCAAAATTTTCGGCGGACTGCAGCAACACGGGCTGGCCGCGTTCGGGTCCGTAAGACGCCACGATCTATCCCCATCGAGAAATGACGGCCCACTTTAACCATCAACGGACCCAAATCGCGAGGCAAAGGCACAATTTTCCGGGGGATGAAGGGCTGGCGCCCGAAACGTTAACGCGCGAAAATCGCGGAATGGAAGACAACCAGCCGAGTCGTACCGCCCAAGGCGCCGCTCTGCACCGCGCCGCCCACCAACTCCTCGACAAACCGCCGGTTTTCGC
>JANWJQ010000127.1 GCA_025451875.1 Rhizomicrobium sp. | reverse complement strand
CGCTCGGCAATGTCGCCGGCGTGGATGCGCTGACGGTTTCGGGTCCGGCCACGCTGACCGGCACCAGCTACGCGGCGAACACGGTCGGCCTCGATGCGGTCACGCTCACCGGCGACACCACGGTCGATGCCAACACGATCTCGGTCGCGTCGGTCACCGGCGGCGGCAACGATCTGACGCTGGACGGCGCAACCTCGCTCGGCAATGTCGCCGGCGCCGGTGCGCTTGCGGTCAACGGCGCTTCGACGCTGACAGGCAGCAGCTACGCGGGCACCAGCCTGAACTTCGGCGGCGCGGTTACGCTGACGAACGGCACGTCGCTGAATGCCAGCGGTGCGACCACAGTGGCTTCGGTCATCGGCGGCGGCAACGATCTGACCATCACCGGTGCATCCAACACGCTCGGCAATGTCGCCGGCGTGGGCGCGCTGGCGGTGAACGGCGCGGCGACCCTCACGGGCGCCAGCTACGTGGCCGGCAGCATGGACTTCGATGCTGTCACACTTGCCAACAGCGCTGCGCTGAACACCAGCAGCGGCAATGGCGCGCTCGTCATCGCATCGGTTGACGGATCGTCGGCCGGCGGCCAGTCGCTCACGCTGAACGCGGGCTCGGGCAAGGTCTCTCTCGGCAATGTCGGCGCCACCACGCGCCTCGGCGCCGTCAGCGACGCGAGCAAGACCACGCTCACGGGTTCGACCTACAACGCCAACAGCTTCCTGTTCGGCGGCGACGTGACGCTCACTTCGGCGAACACGACGCTGAACACGACGCAGTCGGCCGGCGCGGCGGGCGATATCACCTTCCAGGGCGATCTCTTCGGCACGACCGACGGCGGCCAGAGCCTGACGCTCATCGCCGGTCCGGGCACCGGTGCGGCGTCGGCGAACGGCGACATCACGTTGCAGAACGCGGGCACCACGGCGGTCAACCTCAACAACCTGACCGTCAGCGGCGACAACTTCACCGCCCTCACGGTCGATCTGGCCGGCAACTACAATTCGCAGCTGATCGGAAATCAGGTCTTTGCGGCCGACACGCTCAATGTGAAGGGCAACGCAACCAGCAACGTCGGTGGCGATGCGTCCGGTCACATTGTGGCCGGTGGCGACGTGAATATCGTCGCGAATGGCGATGTTTCGGGCACGATCAACGGCAACAACGTCAACCTCACGGGCGACGATGTGAACAGCATCGTGACCGCGAACAACGCGGCCAACATCCAGGGCAACACCGTCGAAGGCTCCTACACCGCCGACACGGTCACGCTGATCGCTTCCAACAATGTGAACGCGGCGGTCAACGCTACGGACTTCACATTGTCGGCACAGCACGGCTCGGTGGACGGCACCTGGACCACGATCGACACGACCGGCAGCAATGTCGTCAGCGTGAACGGTCAGACGACGGTGGGCCTGGCCAACGTCAATCCGAACCAGCTTGTTGTCGAAGGCTTCGTCCTTCCGGCCGGTTCAAGGATCGGCGCCAACGGTCAGCTGATCCTGCCGCAGGGCGTCCTGCTCGGCCTTCTGTCGCCGGGTGGCGGCAAGCCGAAGATGATCCTCGTGCACACCGTTCAGCAGCTGGGCGAACTCCTCGCCGGCGGTTATTCGGTGATCGTGATCGATCTGTCGAACCGTGATAGCGGCAAGCCGATCCAGCTGGCGTCCAACTAGGCCACGCTGCATTCGAAACGAAGACGCCGGCGGTCACCGCCGGCGTTTTTGTTTTCAGCCCATTTCGCCGTCGAGGAAGTCGAACACCGCGGCCTTGAACAGCGCGTGCGGAATGGCGCTGAAATGATCGCAGCCGGGCAGGGTGACGGCCTTTGCACCGGGAATGATCGCGGCCAGTTCTTCCGGATCGCCCGCAAGCTGATCGCGCGCGCCAGCCACGACAAGCGTGTGCACGGCCAGTCTGGAAACTTCGTCCGGCGTGAAGTTCGTGTCGCGTCCCTCCGAGCAGGCAGCCAGCGCCAGGCGGTCCTCGCCTTGTTCGTCGGCGAATTGACGGAAGCTTTTCAGCAGCGGTTCGGTTATCGCGTCGATGGTGGGCGCTTTCATCGCATCCGCCATCGGTGTGCCGGGTGGCGGCGGATCGAACAGCGCACCGCCGATGCCGCCGAGAATAAGATCGCCGAACCGCTCCGGTTTCGCCAGCGCGGCCGCCAGCGCAAGCCGCGCGCCCATGGAGTAGCCCAGCAAATCGGCGCGCTGCACGCCCAGATGATCCATCAATGCGAAGATGTCGCCGGTCATCATCGTGCGTCCGTAGGCCGACGCATCGTGCGGCTTGCCGCTTTCGCCGTGGCCGCGATTGTCGAGCGCCACAAGGCGCACGCGCCGCCGCTCGAATGCGCCGTACCAACCCGTCCGCCGCCAGTTCTCATTCCGGTTCGAAGCGAAGCCGTGAACGAGGATGACCGGCCGCCCGCCGGTCCCCACGTCGTCATAGGCGATGGAAACATCGCCGGATAGAAACTGGGCCATCCCCTTGGTTAGGGCGAATCCTGCGATTCGGGCAAGCGCAGCCCATTGGCGAAGCCACTTCGCCGCCTTACCTTTCCCTCGGGGATTGGGGCATCAGCGATGAACATACGGATATTGGCGAGCGCGGCGTTGGCCTTGGCCTTTGTTGCAACTGCGAATGCAGCGACGAAAACAACCGGCCCCGCACCAGCGCCGTTGGCTCCGAAGATGGCTATGCCACTCGCGCCAAAGCCGGCCGCTGCACCGGCCGCGATGCCCGCGGCGCCCGCACATGATCTGACCAAGGTCGATCTTGAGGCCTTCCTCGACGGTTTTGTGCCTTACGCCATCGGCCGCGGTGATATCGCGGGCGCGGAAGTCGTCGTGGTGAAGGACGGCGCGGTGCTGTTCGAAAAAGGCTATGGCGTTTCCGATGTGAAGACGCAGGCGAAGATCGATCCCAAGCGCACGATCTTCCGCCCCGGCTCGATCTCCAAGCTCTTCACCTGGACGTCGGTGATGCAGCTTGTCGAGCAGCACAAGATCGACCTCGACGCCGACGTCAACACTTACCTCGATTTCAAGATTCCACCGGCATACGGCAAGCCGATCACGATGCGGCTTCTGATGACGCACCGTGCCGGCTTCGAGGAGACGATCAAGAATCTTCTCGCGGTCAAAAATTCCGATCTCGTGCCGCTGCGCGAAGCGCTGGCGCGCTGGGTGCCGGAACGCATGTTCGCGCCGGGCGAAGTGCCGGCCTATTCCAATTATGGCGCCGCGCTGGCGGGTTACATCGTGCAGCGCGTTTCCGGCGAGCCGTTCGAAGAATATGTCGAACACCACATTTTCCAGCCGCTGCACATGGATCACTCTACGTTCCGCCAGCCGCTTCCCAAGCAGTTCGTGCCGGACATGTCGAAAGGCTATCTGCTCGCCTCGGGCGATCCGAAACCCTATGAGATGATCCCGATGAGCCCAGCCGGCGCGCTGGCTATCACGGGCGACGACATCTCACGTTTCATGCTCGCCCACCTGAACAATGGTTCTTATGAGGGCGCGCAGATCCTGAAGCCTGAAACCGCGAAGATGATGCACGGCATCGTCTATCCGGTGCCGGCGGGCACGCTTCCCATGGGCTTCGGCTTCTATCACGAAGACCGCAACGGCCATGTCATCGTCGGTCATGGCGGCGACACCGTCTATTTCCACAGCGATCTGCACCTGATCCTGGACAAGGACGTTGGCTTCTACGTGTCGCAGAACAGTCAGGGAAAGCCGGGCCTTGGTCTGCGCGGGCCGCTGTTCATGGCGTTCATGAACCGCTATTTCCCGGCACCGAAAGCCGCCGTGCAGCCGACACTGAAATCCGCGAAACATGACGGAGGCCTAATTGCGGGGGCCTATGATGTCAGCCGCCGCTCCGATTCAAACATGCTGCGCATTGCCGCTGTTCTCGGTCAGTCGAAAGTGTCGCTGAACAGCGACGATACGATCAGTCTCAGCGATCTCAACGATCTCGCTGGCAACCCCAAGAAATTCCGCGAGGTTGCGCCGTTCCGCTGGCAGGAAGTGAATGGGCCGACGCAGTTTATCGCCGTCATGAAGGATGGCGTTGTGCAGCGCATCTACACCAGTGACCTGCCGCCGATCGAGGCGTTCACGCCGGCGCCCGCGTGGCGAGGCCCGTGGAATTTCCATCTGTTCGTTGCGATGCTCGCAATGCTGGCGCTGACGGTGCTGTTCTGGCCGATCAAGGCCATCCTGCGCTGGCGTTATGAAGCGCCGTTCATGTTGCAGGGGCGCGAAGCCGCGCTTTATCGTCTGTCGCGCCTCGCGGCGCTATTCGATGTAGCCTTCCTCGGCGGCTTCCTCACGCTGTTCACTTATGGCAACGAACATCTGGAAGTGTTCAGCTCCGCGTATGACTGGGCGTTCCGCATCTTGCAGGCCATCGGCATCCTTGGCTTTGTCGGGACGATTGCGATGGTGTGGAATTTCCTCGCCGGTCTCGGCAATTCCTCGCGGCCATGGTGGACGAAGTTGAGCGATCTTCTTCTGGCGCTTGCCGGTGTCGCGTTCGTCTGGTTTGTGATCGCGGACAAGTTGATTACGCTGAGCCTGAACTACTAGCGGCCGTCTAACGCCCCTTGAACACCGGCGCGCGCTTTTCGAGGAAGCTCTTCACGCCTTCGCGGTGATCCTCGGTGTCGAAGAGGCGGTAAATCTGTTCGATCGCCCAGGCGCCGACTTCGCGCGGATCGCCGTAGGTGGTCTTGCGCAGGCCTTCCTTCATCGCGCGCAGGGCGAGCGGTGGGTTGGCGGCGATGCGCGCCGCCAGCGCCATGGCGCGCGGCATAAGATCGACATGCGCGGTTACCTCTGACACCAAGCCGATACGCATAGCCTCCTTCGCGTCGATGGTATCGCCGGTGAACAGAAGCTCTGCCGCCTTCGCCGGGCCGACGATGGCGGGCAGGCGCAGCAGGCCACCAACGTCCGACACCAATCCGCGCTTAATGAACAGTTCGGCGAAGCTCGCGCGTTCCGAGGCAATACGCATGTCTGCAAACAGGGTCAGCTCCATGCCCCAGCCCATCGCTGCGCCGTTCACGGCGGCGATCACCGGCTTGGTGCATTCCAGCGCCGCCATGGCGGCCGGCGTCGCTTGCGGCTTGATGGCCGCCCGCGGTTCGCGCTTCTCGCCGGTCATCATTTCCTTCACGTCTTCGCCGGAGCAGAAGGCCGGGTCCGCGCCGGTCACCACCACGCAGCGCACTGCGTCATCGGCCGAGACCGCGAGGAATGCCGCTTCCACTTCGGCATAGGCCCGGGGGTTGAGGGCGTTGCGCCGGTCGGGCCGGTTGAGGGTCACCAGCGCAATTCCCGCCTCCACGGCATAGAGCAGGCAGGAAAAATCTTTTGGCGCGATCTGTGGCGTTGTTGCCATGATGGAGGCCCTCCCGGAAGCCTATGAAATTATGGGGTTTTTCCGTGGGAGACGAAATGTTTTATTGGCGATCTTAACGCAGCGAAACGCTGTGATTGGCGTTCTTTAACACGCGCCCCATATAAGAGGTGTCGGGCGCGCCGCCTGTTTGAACCACTTCGTCGAGGACTTCCCCACATGGTTGGCTTTCTGCATTGGGCGGGTTCCGTCGCCAAAGGCACGCTGAACGGCATCGCGAGCTTCATTCTCTTTCTTATTCTGGTCTTCGTTGCGCTGCTCGCCATCGGCCTTGTGCGCGGCGACGGTCTGCCGGGCGATATGGTGCTGACAGCCGATCTGCGCTCGCCCATGCCGGATTCGATGACGCGCAGCCCCTTCGGTCTCGGCGACAAGCCGCTCAACGTCATGGACATCGTGCTGGCGCTCGACAAGGCCGGCCGCGACAGCCGCGTGAAAGGCGTCTTTCTCCGCGTCGGCTCCGGCGACATTTCGATCCCGCAGGCACAGGAATTGGGCGCCGCGATCCATCGCTTCCGCGACACCGGAAAATTCGTCGTTGCGCATTCACAAGGATTCCTCAGCGCCGGTCTTGGCGATTACCTGACCGCTGCCAGCGCCAGCGAGATCTGGATGCAGCCGCAATCGCCGTTCAGCGCCTCGGGTGCTGGTGCGGGCGCCATCTTCCTGCGCGGATTGCTGGACAAGGTTCAGGCCGTTCCACAGATCGCCAAGCGCGCCGATTACAAAAGCGCCGCCGACATGTTCATGGAGAAGGATTACACCGCGCCGGATCGCGAGCAGATGAACGCGCTGCTGCAGTCCTGGTACAACACCGCCTCATCGGGCGCCGCGAGCAGCCGCAAGCTGGATGTGAAGGCCGTCATGGCCGCGTTCGAAGCCAGCCCGCAATTCTCCGAAGATGCGAAGGCCAAAGGCCTTATCGACAAGATCGGTTATGATGACGACGCCAAGCAATATGCGCTCGCCCATGCCGGCACCAAGCACGCCGTCAACATCACAAAATACATCGACGCCATGGATTCCGAGCAGCAGCCGGGCGCGCATATCGCGCTGATCACCGCGTCGGGTGAAATCGTGGACGGTGGCAGTGGCGGCGGCCTCGGCGGCAGCACGCGCATTGCCGGCGACGATTATGCGAACGCGATCCGTACGGCGGCGAAAGACCCGCAGGTGAAAGCCATCGTGTTGCGCGTGGATTCGCCTGGCGGATCGGTGTCCGCGTCCGACCAGATTCTGGATGCGGTGAAAAAGGCGCAGGCCGCGGGCAAGCCCGTTGTGGTCAGCATGGGCGCGGTCGCGGCATCGGGTGGTTATTACATTTCCGCCTCCGCGAACAAGATCGTGGCCGAGCCGGGCACGATCACCGGCTCCATCGGTGTCCTCACCGGCAAGGTGTCGTTCGGAAAGTCGCTGGGCCTTATCGGGGTCGGCGCGGATGAAATGGGCGTCGGCAAAAACGCGCTGATGGGTTCTACCATTTCGCCATATACCGATGAACAATGGGCCAATCTCAATCATCAGGCCGACGTGATCTATGCGGATTTCACGCAGAAGGTTGCGACCGGCCGCAAGCTGCCGATTGCGAAGGTGCAGGAAATCGCGAAGGGCCGCGTATGGAGTGGCGCGGACGCGAAGGAAAGAGGGCTTGTCGATCAGATGGGCGGCTTCTGGACCGCGGTTGCCGATGCGCAAAAGCTTGCCGGCCTGCCGCAAGGCGGCGCTGTTGCGTTCAAACGCTATCCGCAATCGAAGGGCTTCTTCGCGACCCTGGGATCGGCGTTCGACGGGACGGCCGCGGGCGTGCATGCCATGCAGGGCTTGGCGGCCATCGAGAACATCCCGGCGGCCCGTGCCCTGATCGAAGCGGCGTCCGTTTCCCAGCGCAGCGATCTGGAATTTAGGGCGACGAATCTTCCCATAAACTAACCACCGGAAGCGGAATGCCTTTTGGGCGGCGTATTTTGCGCCGTCCAAACGCGTGCGCTAGACTGATTTTATGACCGATACGATCACGGCGCCGGCCGCCAATCACCTGAACGCCCTGCTTTCCCAGGCGCTTGTTCATCTTCAGCGCGACAATTTCCCCGATGCGGAGCGTCTCATCTCGGACGCGCTGGCGATCGCGCCGGACCGCGCGGATGCGCTTCACATGTTGGGCCTTGTGCGCCGCGGGCAGGGGCGCAATGCGGAAGCGGAACAGCTTTATCGCCGCTCGATCGAGCTCGATCCGGCGCAGCCTGCGACCCACTACAATCTGGGCGTGCTCTATCGCTCGATGGCAAGGCCTGCATTGGCAGTTGCGGCGTTGCGCGAAGCTGTCCGTCTCAAGCCGAATTATACGACCGCGCATCTGGCACTCGGCCTGGCGCTTCATGACCAGAACCTGCTGGAAGACGCGGAGAAGCAATATCGCCAGGCGTTGCGGTTGCAGCCGAACTATTTGATGGCGCGGCAGAGCTTGGGTGCGGTGCTGAACGATCTGAAGCGACCCAAGGAAGCAGAAAGCGTGTTGCGGTCTGCCTTGGCCAGCGCCGCGAACGATCCGCGGCAGATCGCGGCGCTGGAGGTCAATCTCGGCGTATCGCTGCAACGCCAGCAGAGGCACGACGAAGCCCTCAAGCTGTTCGATTCCGCGCAGGCGCGCGTGCCCGACATCGCGCATGTGGATTACAATCGCGGAAACAGCCTGCAGGCAAAAGGACTGCAGGCCGAAGCGCTGGAAAGCTACCGGCAGGCCGTTCGCCGTGAGCCGCTCAATATGGAAGCGCATCTGGATCTGAACCAGCTTCTCTACCGGCTCGGGGACGACGAGAACTTTCTGCGTTCCTACGATGAAGCCGCGATGGTTCATCCGCAGATGGGCGTTCTGCCCCTTAACAAGGGCTACTTCCTCCTGCAGACCGAAAAATATGAGGCTGCGAATGAGGCGTTCTCCCGTGCTGTGCCCATGCTCACCGGAAATGTCGCGCCGCTTGATGGCCAAGGGCTGGCGCTCGCGCGCCTGGGGCGTTTCGATGACGCGATTCATGCCCATGAGGCGGCCCTCCGGCTTGAGCCGGAAAACGCGGATGTCTTGCGCAATATGGGCGAAACACTGATCCGCGCGGGCGACGCCGAAAAAGCGCGCATGATGCTGGAGCGGTCGCTGGCCATCGAGCCCTATCATCAGGGTACGCTGGCAATCTGGAGCACGGCGCTGGACCTTTTGCAGGATCCGCGCGGTGAAACGCTGGCGGATTACGAGAAGCTGGTTCAGGTGTTCGAGATCGATCCGCCGGAAGGCTTCTCCGATATGGAGAGCTTCAATCACGAGCTCAGTGCCTATCTGGAGAAGATGCACACCGACAAGCGCGAGGTCGTCACGCAATCGCTGCGCGGTGGCACGCAGACGATGGAGAATCTCTTCGACCGCGGTCACGATCTGGTCGAAAGGCTGCGCGCGCGCATAGACGAAGCGGTAACAACGTATATCAGCCGGATGAAGGCGGATGAAACGCATCCTCTTCTCAAGCGCCGGCGCGAGGGTTTCGGATATTCCGGCTCATGGTCATCTCGCCTCCATGATTGCGGCTTCCACACCAACCACTTTCATCCCAAGGGGTGGATCAGTTCGGCCTATTATGTGGCGCTTCCGGAGGTCGTCGATTCCGCGGAAGGGCAGCAGGGATGGATCAAGTTCGGCGAACCGGCTTTCGAGGCGGGTTTGAAGACGCCCATCCGCAGGACCATCCAACCGCATGCCGGCCGGCTCGTTCTGTTTCCATCGTATATGTGGCACGGTACCGTCCCGTTCCACTCCCAGGCGCCCCGCATGACGATCGCGTTCGACGCCGTTCCGAAATAGTCCTCATGTGAAATATTTCCTTCGGAATGCTTTCGCTGAGGAAGCGTGCCGATTGAGCTTGCCTTTTGGTCAGTTGTCGCAATCATTACCCTTGCTACATTTTGCGACACTCCCGATGATCAGGGAACTTCTTCTCGAATGAGGACCAGCATGGCCTTGGGGGGCCTGGCAGGGGATCTTGGCCAAAGCGCGCGCCATGCAATGGCAACTGGGCGGCCGGAAGAGGCCGTGCGGCTATGGCACCAACTTGTGCAGCGCGAGCCGCAGAACGCCGAAGCACTTCTTCATCTTGGTCAGATATCGCTGCAGACCAGGGATTTTTCCGCCGCGCAGCAATTCCTCGAACGGGCCCGCACGGCATCTCCGGAAGATCCGGTCATCCCGCTCAACCTGGCTTTTCTCTTCCGCGCCGTGGGCGATCCGGCGCGCGAGATGAACGCGCTCACCGATGCCTTGGCGATCGATCCGTATTTTTATCCGGCCTTGCTTTCGCGCGGGATGCTGGAAGAACGCCAGGGCGACAAGCGCGCGGCGGCGGTAACATACCGCAACGTGCTGCGGACGATCACATCGCCCGAACAGGTGCCGGCCCCGATGCGAAGCGCGTTGAAGCATGCCGAGGATGTCGTGAATGACGACGCTGCGGCGCTGGATGCGTTTCTCCAGTCGCGTCTCGATGGGCTGCGCACACGGCACCCCACGCAGAACTGGAGCGCGTTGACCCATTGGAAAGATATCGCCGCCGGCAACCGCAAGGTCTATCAGCCCGAGCCGGCGATGCTTCATATTCCATATCTGCCGTCACTGCAGTTCTACGACAATGCGAGCTTCCCGTGGCTGCCGGCGCTGGAAGACGCGACGCAGATCATCCGCGAAGAATTCCTGAGCGTTTTCCAGGAAGACAACCAGGATGGCTTTCGGCCCTATATCGACCGGCCGTCCGATGTGCCGCTCAACCAATGGGCGGAGTTGAACCGCAATCCGCGCTGGAGTGTTTTCCCGCTTTGGCAGGATGGGCGGTATGTGGAAAAGAATGGCATCCGCTGCCCCAAAACCGTGGATATCCTGCGCCAGATTCCCATGTGCGAGATCTCAAATTTCGCGCCCAACGTCGTCTTTTCGCTTTTGTCCCCCAAAACCAGAATCCCCGCGCATTCCGGCGACACCAATGCACGGCTGATCGTCCATCT
>JANWJQ010000126.1 GCA_025451875.1 Rhizomicrobium sp. | reverse complement strand
TTCCTGGCTCGCGGCTCTGGCGCCTCTCCGGCCTTCCCGTTTCCAGTGGCCCTATGGAGAGACATCGCCGCTTACAGTTGCGGGGGCAGCCGCGGATTTGACCGCGTTCCCTACACCGTTGCGTCGGCTGGAACCTAGCGCCAGCGCGCTTTGCATTCAACACAACCTCATACTGTCATCACCCAGTCGCTCGCCCTCTCGCGAGCGATCCGGGCGACCCATTTTTTTGGCAAGTTAAAATTGGATGGCCCGGCTCTTTCGCGAAAAATGAAGGACCGGGCGATGACAGCGGTGGATTATTCTTTGAAAGAAACGATTTTAGCTTTCCGCCTCAATTCCACCAACGGCTCTGCTCTCAGTCCGGCAAATCTTCGTCGAGATGGGAGCAGCTAAACGTCCAATCCTTGTTGGGGCTGCCATATTTTGCGATCATGCTTTGAACATAAGCCGGATCGGCGAACTTTTGTTTTACATAATTCACGCACGCGGCTTCGTTGGGATATGGCCCGGTCCAGATCATGGTAATTTCCCCTCCATCATCAATGTCTTCTGTATCATCGAAGACCTGATACCATCCCGGCCCTTTCCAACTGTCGTCGGCATATAGCGGAGAGGTGGCCACGGCGGAAAATGCTATGACTACAAAAGTTGCGGCGAACAATTTGTTCGCGATCCTGTGTTCCGATTTCATTGGCAATCCCCCTAACCCATCAGGGCATCTTATCACCATTTGCCTTCCGCCCCAATTCCATCAGCGGCTCCGCCACGTCCGCGCTCCAGGGGCCGGGGCATAGCAGCGGCGTCAGCGATGTGTTCGCGACCAGCGTGCTCTTGGGCAGCGCGCGCAAAGCCGGATGTTTCAGCACCAGATCGGCGCGGGTGGGTGTCGCTTCGCGCTCGCCATTCAAGATGAGAAGCTGCGGCGGATTGGCGATCAGCGATTCCACCGGAACGGTGCCGCTGCGCGTTTGGTTCATGCGCGCCGCAACATCGCGCAAACCGATACGGCTCAATATGTCATCCGACACGCCGCCGGAATTGGCGTAACCGTTCGGCTCATAGATCAGCGTCGTCACGGCCGGGCGCGGTGCGTGTTTCGCCGCGCGCGCGAGCTTCGCGTCCATATCCGTGATCATCGCTTCGGCGCGATCCATTTCGCCCAGCGCCGCGCCGAGCTGGCGGGTCACGTCGCGGATATCGGCAATCGAATTCGCCCATTTGGTTTCCACGAACGGCGTGTGCGTTTCAACCAGATGCGCGCGCAATCGCGGGTTCGTGCCCTGATACATCACGACCAGATCCGGATGCAGCGCCAGCACCTCTTCCGCCGAACCGCGCGTCAGCGGGATGCCCTTCACTTTGTTCACGATCGTGGACACCACTGGGTGCCGGTCCGCACTTAGATAAGAGAGCGCCGCGATCCGGTCGCGCGGCACCAGCCGGTACACATATTCATCAGTGCATAGAAATGTCGAAACCACGCGCTGCGGCGCAGCATTGGCCGCGGAAACGCTCATAAAAGCTGCAAGAAGCGCTACATGGCAGCCATGCAACAACCGCATATTGTACCCCTAGAGACGCACCACCCACTTTAGCCACAACCAATCCGGAGGGACTATGCGTATCACTTTTGCCGCCATCGCCATCACGGCGCTGGCCAGCGTTTCTTATTCCACGCTCGCCATCGCCGCACCAAGCGCAGCCGACGTGATCACCGCCAACAAGGCCGCGACCGGCGCAACAGCGAAGCCGGCGGTCAGGATCGAATATGCCTATTCCGGCCAGGGCATGACCGGCAAGGTCACCTCCATCGATGATCTGCGCACCGGCAATTTCGTGGATGACGCGAAAATCGGCCCGGCTGGAGAGGTCCAGGGTTTCGACGGCACGCATGCCTGGACGAAAGACACATCGGGCAGCGTGACGTTGCAGGATGGCGGCGCGGCGCATCAGGTCTCGGTGAACGAAGCCTATCGCCGTTCGAACGGGTGGTGGCAGCCGAATTTTGGCGGCGCGACCATCGTCTTCGCCGGTGAGAAAACCGACAACGGCAACGCTTACGATGCCCTGACGGTGACACCGAAGGACGGCGAAGCGTTCGAAGCCTGGTTCGATGCGAAATCGCACCTGCTCTATCGCGTCATTGAAGTGCAAGGGCCGCAGACATCGACAACCACCCTGTCGGATTATCGCGATGCAGGCGGCGTGAAGATTCCCTACAAAACCCTCGTCAGCGTCGGCGATGCGCAATACGACCAGACGATGACGGTCACCAATGTCAGCTTCCTGCCGCCGCAGCCCGCATCCGCCTTCGCCGCGCCGAAGGTTGTGCTCAACGACTATAGCATCGCGGCCGGTGCGAAAGAGACAACGTTCCCGTTCAAGCTGATCAACAACCACATCTTCGCGGACGTGAAGGTCAACGGCAAAGGCCCGTATCAGTTCATCTTCGACACAGGCGGCGTGAATCTGGTGACGCCACCGCTCGCCAAGGAGCTTGGCCTCAACGCCGAAGGACATATGCAGGGGAATGGTGCAGGCTCCGGCCACATGGACGTGCAGCTCACGAAAATCGCGTCGCTGCAACTGGGCGACGCCACGGTGAAGGATCAGGTGTTCGCGCAGATCCCGCTCGACAGCATGGGCAACATCGAAGGCGTGGGCATGCCGGGCATGGTGGGTTTCGAAACCTTCCGCCGCTTCGTCACGCGCATCGATTACGGCGCGCACACGATCACCCTCATCAAGCCCGATGCGTTCAATCCGAAAGATGCGGGCGCCGCCGTGCCGATCAGCTTCAACGGCAACACCATCGAGGCGCCCGCGACTTATGATGGCGTGCCGGGCACATTCACGATCGACACCGGCAATCGGTCCTCGATCATCCTGAACTCCCCGTTCGTGGCCGCGCACGCGCAGTTCGCCAAATACAGTGCCGCGCCGGAAGCCACGACGGGCTGGGGCATTGGCGGGCCAACGAAGAGTCATGTCATCCGCGGCCACAATCTTGTCATCGGCGATCAGACTGTTGCGGCGCCGGTTGTGCTTCTCTCCACCGCCACCAAGGGCGCGGACGCGGACACCACCCAATCGGGCAATATCGGCGGCGGCGTGCTCAAGCGCTTCGTCGTGACGCTCGATTACGAGCACAACAAGATGTACCTGAAGCCGGTCACGCAGCCGGTGAGCGATCTGGACTCGTTCGACCGCTCCGGCGTGTGGATCAACCAGAGCGCCACAGGCTACAGCGTGGTCGATGTCACAAAAGGCACGCCCGCAGATCAGGCTGGCCTTAAAGCGGGCGACGAGATTGTCTCCGTGGACGGCAAGCCCGCGACCGCGACACCGCTTTATGAAACGCGCGCGCGCCTGCGCAACGATGCGCCCGGCACGGTGGTGAAATTCACCGTCAAGCGCGGCGGCGAGACGAAGGACGTTTCGGTCACGCTGCGTGATCTGATTTGAGATTTGGGTCGCCCGGCCCTTCGCAGAAAAAGCGAAGGGCCGGACGATGACAGATGTGCTTAGTTTGACAGGAAACATTTGCGGTGCTGCCAATTTTTTGGCACGCCTCGGCCTCAACCCCATCTCGCGAACGGAACCCATGTCGAAAATCATCTGCGCGCTGCTTCTTTCCTCCTGCCTCGTTTCGCCCGTTTTCGCGGCGAGCACCGACGACATACTTGCCGCCAACAAGGCCGCCACCGGCGGCGCGGCGTGGGACAACAAGGTCACGTTGAAAGTCGAATATGCCTATTCCGGCCAAGGCCTCACCGGCACCTCGTCATCGCTGGAAGATCTGCAGCGCGGCGCGTTCGTGGACGCTTACGATATTCCGCCGCAAGCCGGTTCGACCGGATGGGACGGCACGAAGGCGTGGGAGAAAGAGCCATCGGGTACCGTCACCGATCAGGCCGGCGGCGATGTCATTCCGCTCGCGATCACCGAAGCCTATCAGGACCGGAATCTGTGGTGGCGTCCCGACCACGGCGGCGCGGAGATCGTCAGCGCCGGGCAGAAGACCGATGGCGGCAACCGCTACGATGCTCTCACCGTAACACCGAAAGACGGCAAGCCGCTCGAGGCCTGGTTCGATCCCAAGACGCACCTGCTCTATCGCACCATCGAGTCGAACGGCACCCAAAACATCACCACCACTTTTTTCGATTATGCCGCCGTGGACGGTGCGATGATCGCGAAGAAATTCGTGGTCGATGACGGCAGCGGAAACCCGCAGACCTACACGCTGACGGGCGCGAAATTCTCCGAAGCACTGCCGCTCAGCGCCTATCAGCGCCCGGAAGAAAATCTGCACGATTTCTCCATCGCGGGCGGCGCGCACGAGACCACCGTGCCTTTCCATCTGTGGAACAACCACATCTATGCCGATGTGCGCGTGAACGGCTCCAAGCCGATGACCTTCATCTTCGATACGGGCGGCCATTCCATTCTCGCACCGGCAACCGCGAAAGCGCTGGGCGTGGAAGCCAAAGGCAATGTGTCCTCCAGCGGCGGCGGCGACAACATCGCGCAAAGCGGCGAAGCCATGGTGAAGTCGCTCACGGTGGGCGGCGCCACGATCACCAACCAGCCGGTATCGACGCTGGATTTCTCGCCGCCCGGCACCGAAGGCGCAAACGAACAGGGCATGATCGGCTACGAATTCTTCGCCCGCTACATCACGCGCTTCGACTATGGCGCGCGCACGATCACCTTCATCGACAAGAAATATTTCGATCCCAGGACGGCCGGCATGCCGGTGCCGATGCGCCTCTATCATCAGTTCCCGGAAATCCTGGGCAGCTATGACGGCGTGCCGGGCCGCTTCGGCATCGATACCGGATCGCGCATGCCGTTGTTCCTGAACAAGGCATGGGCCGCGAAGAACGGCTTCCCGAAACCGGGCACCAAAACGATCGCCGCGCAGACCGGCTGGGGCGTCGGCGGACCGACGCACAGCATCGTGTTCAAGGGCGGCACGCTGAAGCTCGGCGATGTCACCATCAACCATCCGCTGACGATGGTCTCGACCGACAAGGGCGGCGCAGGTTCGGTGGAAGCGTTCCCGAGCAATGTCGGCGGCGGCGTGCTCAAGCGCTTCGCCGTGACCTTCGATTACGACAACAGCACGATGTATCTGAAGCCGATCAAGGGCCATGTCGAAGACCTCGACACCTTCGACAAGTCCGGCATGTGGATCAACGCGACGGCGGAAGGCTTCAAGGTGATCGACATCACCAAGGGCGGCCCGGCGGAAGCAGCAGGTCTTCAGAAGGATGACATCATCGTCGGCATCGACGGCAAGGTCGCCGCGGGCATGAACCTGCCCGAACTGCGAGAGAAACTGCGCAACGAAAAGACCGGCACCGTCGTCAGCCTCACAGTTCGCCGCGGCGACACGCAGAAGGTCTTTCCGGTGACGTTGAAAGATTTGATCTAGCTCTTCACACCAAACCCAACCTGTCATCAGCCGGTCACGCGCACGCAACTACTCCCTCTCCCCTCCGGGGGAGAGGGTTGGGGTGAGGGGGGTGGCGTAGAACGAGAATGGCGCAAAAAGCCGCAAAAGAAGATTGCATCGAGAGGATAACGATAAGGCGGGCATACACGCGCTGCACGCCCCCTCACCCTGCCCTCTCCCCCTTTGGGGGAGAGGGTTTTCACATTGGTGATCGCACACATCGCTTTGCGGCGAAGGCTGCTTCCCCTACATTCCGCGCAGCCAAATCAACCGCTCCGGAGCTTCCCTATGCCCGTCTATCGCGCGCCCGTGCAGGATTTCCTGTTCCTCATGAACGAGCTTTTCGAGGTCGAAAAGCAGCGCGACCTTCCCCGCTTCTCCGAACTTTCGCCGGAGCTGTTGGACGATATCCTCACGAATGCGGGCAAGTTCGCTGAACAGGTGCTGCAGCCGATCAACCAGTCGGGCGACGAGGAAGGCTGTCACTTCGAAAACGGCGTCGTGCGCACGCCCAAGGGATTCAAGGAAGCCTACAAGCAGTTCAGCGAAGCCGGCTGGGGCGCGCTGACAGCGCCATCCAAATTCGGCGGCGCGGACATGCCGATGATGGTCAATATCGCCGTGGGCGAGATGATGACGTCGGCCAACCAGGCCTTCGCGATGTATCCGGGTCTCACCGGCGCGGCCTATGGCGCACTGCTCGGCACCGGCCAGCCCTGGATGAAGGAGAACATAGCCACCAAGATGATCAGCGGCGAATGGGCCGGCACGATGTGTCTCACCGAGCCCGGCTGCGGCACCGATCTGCGCCTGATGAAGACCAGGGCCGTGGAGCAACCGGACGGCACCTACAAGATTTCCGGCACCAAGATCTTCATCTCCGGCGGCGATCAGGATCTGACCGACAACATCATCCATATGGTGATCGCGAAGATTCCCGATGAGAACGGCAAGATCGCGGACGATCTGTCCACCGTGAACTTCTTCATGGTGCCGAAATTCCTGGTCGATGAAACCGGCAAGATGGGCTCCAGGAACGGCGTCAACACCGGCGGCATCGAGAAGAAAATGGGCATCAAGGGTTCGGCCACCTGCGTGCTGAACTTCGACGAAGCCAAGGCATGGCGGCTTGGCCCCAAGCCGGTGCCGCCAAAGCCCGGCGAGAAGCGTTCGGCGTCGGCGGGCATGGCCGGCATGTTCGGCATGATGAACGCCGCGCGCATGGGCGTTGGCATGCAGGGCATCTCGGTGGCGCAGGTCGCCTTCGACAATGCATGGGACTATGTGCATGAGCGCCGCGTCGGCCACGCGCTGACGGGCCCGAAAGACCCGACGCAATCCGCCGATCTGGAAATCGTGCATCCCGATGTGCGCCGCATGATCCTGCATTGCCGTTCCTTCGTGGAAGGCGCGCGTGCGCTGGCGATGTGGACCTCCATCAACCACGCGATCGAGGATTCGACACGCCCCGAAAAAGATCAGGCCGCGCTCCTCGCCGACTTGATGACGCCGGTGATCAAGGCCTTCTTCACCGACATGGGTTTCGAATGCGCCAACATGGCGATGCAGTGCTATGGCGGCCACGGTTATATCCGCGACAATGGCGTGGAGCAGTTCGTGCGCGATGCCCGCATCAACCAGACCTATGAAGGCGCGAATGGCGTGCAGGCGATGGATCTGGTCGGCCGCAAGCTGGGCCGCAAGGGCGGCGCGGCGCCGATGGCCTATCTCGGCCTCGTCGGCGGCTGGCTCGCGGAAAATGAGAAAGACGAAGCGCTCGCCGCCTATGTGAAGCCGGTGAAGCGCGGCCTCGACATCCTGCAGCAATCGACTCTGTGGTTCGCGCAGCATGGCTTGCAGAACCCGAACGATGCCGGCGCGGGCGCGGTGGATTACCTGCGCATGATGGGCATCGTGTCGGTCGGCTGGATGTGGGCGCGCATGGCGAAACTCGCGATGGAGAAGCTCAAGACCAATCCGCCCAACGCGCAATTCTACCAGGACAAGCTGGTCAGCGCCCGCTACTGGATGGAACGCATGATCCCCGAATGCCCGATGCTGTTTGAACGCATCCAGGCGGGGTCTGCGAACCTGATGGCGCTGGAAGCGGCAACGGCCTAGGGCTGATGACTATCAGCGCGATGATTGAAATTTCAAAGGCGTTGTTGACGCCCTTGATTGCAATCGTAACAACCTACATCGCATGGCAACAGTGGCAAACAAATCGGCAAAAACTGAAGCTGGATCGATATGACCGCCGCCTTAAAGTGTATGAAGAGGTCCGAAAAATTCTAAGCATCATCTTGCGTGATGCCACGGCGAGTTATGAGAATTTGCTTGAATTCAGGACGTCCGTTTCGGAAGCAGACTTTCTATTTGGTCCCGAAATTTCAGAATATATCGACACTGTCTACAGGCGAGGCGTAAAGCTACAATACTGGAGCAAAGAATACCGCGACTCTACCCAAACCACACCACCGGGCTACGACCACAAGAAGGTCGTGGAAGGTATGCACGAGGAACTGACCTGGCTCACCCAACAATTCGAGCCCGCAAAAGCAAAGTTCAAAAAATATCTAGACATCAGCAGCTAGCCATTATCGAGTCCGATCATTCGTTGGGAACAAGCGACCACCTGAAACGCTTAGTATGCATGCGTTTCATTCTCGCGCTCGCGCTCGGACTGTGCGCGCTGGGTTCTCCGGCGCGCGCGGATGTTTTCTCGATGTTCGAGACGGGGCATCCCAGATTCAACGGCGACCATGAACTCTCCGTCACGCCGGACACGGATGGGATCTACTACATCTTCGCCGATGTGAACGGCGTCTCCACGCGTTTCGTCATCGATACGGGTTCGGACGATGTCGTGCTCACCCGCAAGGATGCGCAGCGTGCGGGGATCGACATTTCAAAGCTGCAATTTTCCGAAGAGTTTGACGCGGCCAGCGGCAGTGGCACGGAAGCGGACACCACGGTGCGCAGCATCGCGATCGGTTCGCTCGCGGTCACCGACTTCCCCGTCTCCGTGGAAGAGGATGGCGGCGCATCGTTGCTCGGCATGGCCTTCCTCCGCCGCATGAAATCGGTGGAGATCCGGAGTGGGCGCTTGTATCTGCGTTGGTAACGCCGTTTAGAGCTTCGCTTTGCTCGCCACGTCGTTCGCGGGCTCCGCGTTCAATCCCGATTGCGTCATGATCACTTTATAAACCGCGCCATCGGCCAGCGGCATGTAGGCGCCAGAGCCGAAATGGCGGCTCTCCGCATAGGAATGATCGACGATCCAGAACACCCAGCTTTTCGGCACCCACTGGTTCACCGCCGGTGGAGGGCCTTTGAGATCGCAGGATGTGATCATCTTGCCATTGCCGCGCTCGGCATCGGAATAGCGGTTGGACATCTGGTCGAGCGTGTAGGTCGCATCCAGCCCCAGCATGTTCGCCCACGGTTTCCACTTCTGCACGCGCGCACTCATCTCCCAATCGTCGCCCTGCAGGCGGCACACTTGCGCGGGAAAACTCGCATCCATGCGCTTCACCGTGACGTCGAACAGTTGATGCGCGGGATCGACAGCTTTCACGCTCACCATCGCCACCGGCGCTTCATAGGAGAGACGCTCGAAGGTCTGCGTGTTCACGCCCAGCAATCCGAACGCCAGGCCGATCACCGCCAGCGGCGCGCCGACCACGACGCGCGGCACGCCACGCCCGCCCTCGCCCGTGGCCACATGGCCGATGCCGCGAAAGAACATGAACGCGCCGATCACCGCGACGACCAGCGGAACGACGATCAGAAACCAGCCCAACGAAGATACGAAAGACAACATCCCAAACTCCCCCGGAACGCGCGGGCCCAAGGGGCCGCATCGTTAAAATCCTACAGAAAGAATGCGTCAAAGTCGGGATGGCTGCGGGGATTTTGCGTGATTGTGGCTAATGCCGCCGTTTTCCTCCCCCGTTTACGGGGGAGGTGCCGAGCGTAGCGAAGGCGGAGGGGGGGCTGCGCGGCTCGTCCCCTCCACCGCTTCGCGGTCCCCCTCCCCCGTAAACGGGGGAGGAAAAATCAGATGGGCTTCACCAACGCCCCGCCCACCAGCTCCTGCAGCAGGGGCGATGCCGGATAGGGATGGGTGCGGTATTGCCGGAAGCCTTCGGCACACCCCACGCCGAAATGCTTGCCGCGCCGCTTCGTCCAATCGGCCATCGCGCCGGCATAATCAGCGATGCCATGCTGCTTCTCCACCCAGGCGATCTGGCTTTGATGCGCCGACAACATCTTCTTCTTGGTCTCGAAGAAACCATCCACATTCACCGCGAACTCGGCCATCACCTTGTTGTTGTCGCGGTCGCGCCCTTCGATGGGATCGCAGAAATAGAGGTGCGGAATTTCCGCCAGCAGCTTCGCCTCGCCGGTCTTGTAATTCTTCACCGGCGCGGCGAAGCAGGCATCGCGCACCAGCGCGCTTACCGCTTCATGGTCGGGATGGTAATCCACCGGCGACGCGGTGATGACGAGCTCCGGTTGCGCGGCGCGAATTGTCTCGGTCACCTTTCGCCGCGTCGCATCGTCATTGAACACGCAAAGATCGGGAATTCCGACGCACAGATAGTCTGCGCCGATCACCTTTGCCGCGGCGGCTGCCTCGCTTTTGCGGATTCGCCCTGTCGTTTCGTTGTCTGTCTCGGTCGAGCCGCAATCGCCCGCGGTCACGGTCGCGACGGTGATGGCATGTCCCTGCCCGGCCAGTAGCGCCAGGGTCGCGGCGCAGAGGGTTTCGATATCGTCAGGGTGGGCATGAATAGCCAGAATGCGGGTCATGGCCTAAGCTAAACTGACAAATATCGGTCTTACAAACAGACCAGCCATCCAGGGGGATTCCATGCGCAAGTTCTTGTTCGCCGCCGCTGCGGCCGCCACACTCATGTCCGGCGCCGCCACCACGCAGGTCAATGCCAATCCGGTGCTGATGATCTCGCTCGACGGTCTTCGCCCGCTCGACATCATCGACGCCGACAAGCGCGGCCTCAAAGTGCCGAACCTGCGCGCCTTCATGACCGACGGCGCCTATGCGCAGGGCGTGAAGAACGTTCTGCCCACCGTCACCTATCCCGATCACACCACGCTCATCACCGGCGTGTGGCCGGATGTGCATGGCATCGGCAACAATGTGAAATTCGATCCGCTCGGCAAGAATTACGAAGGCTGGTACTGGTATTCGTCGGACATCAAGGTGCCGACCTTGTGGGACGCGGTACACAATGGCGGCAAGGTCGTGGCCTCGCTCGATTGGCCGGTGAGCGTGGACAATCCCTCCATCGATTACGATGTTCCCGAATATTGGCGCGCCTTTCAGCCGGACGATCTGAAAGTCATCCACGCGCTCACCACGCGCGGCCTGCCGGAATCGCTGGAGAAAACCACCGGCATGCCGATGGCCGCGATGTTCGCGGAATCGCCCGCCTCCGATCTGGCGCGCGCGAAATTCGCCTCCGCGCTCTACGCGCAGGTAAAACCGGAATTCATGACCGTCCATCTCGTCAGCATCGACGGCAACCAGCATGAATTCGGACCCGATACGCCGAAGGCGCATGAAGCCATCGAGACGGTGGACACCGCCGTTGGCAATCTGGTCGCCGCCGCGCGCAAGGTTTCGCCGGATGTCGTCATCGCCATCGTCTCCGATCACGGCTTCGCGCCCGTGGAGCATGACGTGAACCTGATGGTGCCGTTCATCGAAGCCGGCCTCATCACCGTCGATCCCGCCACCCACAAGATCACCGACTGGAAAGCCGAACCGTGGGACGCGGGCGGCTCCGAAGCCGTCGTGCTGAAAGATCCGAACGATGCGGCCACCAAGAAGCAGGTCGCCGATCTGCTGCACAAGCTCGCCGCCGATCCGGCGAACGGCATCGCGCAGGTGATCGACAAGCCAACCGTGAGCAAGATGGGCGGCGATGCGCAGGCGTCCTTCTGGGTGGACTTCAAGCCTGGTTACGAAGGCGGCCGCCAGCTTGTCAGCGCCATGGTGACGGCGGGCAGCATCAAGGGCACGCACGGCTATTTCCCCACGCATCCCGAAATGCGCGCCGCTTTCATGATCGACGGCCCCGGCATCCCGAAAGGCAAAAAGCTGGGCGAGATCGACATGCGCGCGATCGCACCGACCCTGGCAAAGGTGATGGGCGTCTCGCTGCCGGACGCCAAGCAGAAGCCGCTGTTCTGAGAAGCACCCTTACAGGTAGTAAAGCCGCTCGGACGTACCAGCGAGCGGCAGCCATGCGGGAACGCATCGCTTCGCCATCCAATACGGCCGCCACAGCGCACGCCAATTTGTGCGCTGTTCGGCAGAATTGTTGCGCCGCGCATCGCTCCCCAAGTCATATTGGGGCTGCGATGCCAGCCATCTATGCGCCGCCAGCCAGACCTCGCGCGGCGCATCGTTGTTTTTCGCGCCAAAGAGCTGACCGATGAACGGATACGGGTCGCTGCTGCGGCGCGTCATCTCCAAGACCGCAATGCGAGCGCCATCCTTGCGAATGCTCCATATCTGGGATTCGCCGGTCGCCACACTATCCCCATAGCTGGCAAGACAGTTCTGCAAGGCAACCGCTTCCTCGGAAAGTTCTTCCACCGTGCACACCGACACGAAGTTGTAACCGTCGACTTCCGCGCTGCGATGCCAATGGTTCGTAGCGACGCGCTCACCAAGGAGGCAGTATGCCTCGACGCCATCGCGCCAATCATACGCTGCGTCGTTCGCCGCCTTGAGTTGCATGTCGGGATTCCAGCGCGTCTTCATGAGCCGATACCCAAGCGTTTCCGGCTGACGCGAATACCACGCCCAAAGGCTCAGCAACCGAACGCGCTCCGGAATCACGCGTCCCACGCGATTGCGCCTCTCGCGGCCCATATTCGCGGCAATCCAAACGGCGAATGCGTCGTCAGACCACTTCGCGGCTTCGGATACGTTTCTGAACCACGTCTTCGCATGCTTGGGATGTCGCGGGAGATGATTGAGGATGCGGTGACGGATGAACGGTGAATCCGGCAGAACCGGCAGCGGCGCAACCAGCATTTCGGTCGGAATGCGGCGCAGCCACAACGGCACACCCGCGAATTTCGCAAGCGTGTTCAACGGCGCACCCAGAATGACCGCATTGATGATTGCGCGCGTGTCGACGCCCGCGCGCGGCCATGCGAGTGCGATAACGAGAGCCGGAAAGCTCTCGCTCAACTCCGCGAGGCGCGGATGGCGCATCGCCAAGGCACGCACGGCGGGCCGCAGCTTGGGACGAAATCGCTCAAGCTGCCTTTCGATGTTCTGTTGACGCGCATGGTCCAGCGCGTCCGCGCGCCCGGAAGCGCGCATCTTTTGCGACGACATGACTCTTTCCCCGCCGGTCGCGAAACCGGCGTTGTTGGAAGATTAGAAACGTGTTGTCCGGACTTGTCCGGACATCGCTTCAGATGTCGCGGAGCAATTCCGGGGTCTTAAATATTCGCAGCAATGGCGAGACTCCCGGTTGAAGGTTAGGGGTGCGCTGATATTCCAACGATGCATGCAGTTCAAGCCGTACAAGACAGCTTTCGAAAGAGTGTGGCGAACAAATCACAAAGAGCCACCTACACCTCTCCCCAATATCCCGGCGAAACCCGCAAATATGACTATTGCGATCAACAGAGCTGCATAACTCCGCGCAACATAAGCCGGCATCCTCGGCGCCCGTGTCTTCCCGCGCGGGATGAAGAGCAGCGCGATGGACGCCAGCCCGATCTCCAGCACCGCGTCGCGCAGGTCCGGCCACAGCGGCGCACCGCGATAGCACAGCGCCGCCACTAACGCGGCGAGCGTGGCCGCGATCCAGGCCGTGCGCGCCACCGCGCGCGCTTCGCCGGTGGCGAACATCGTGAGCAATCCTTGCGTGGTCAGCCGCGCACCGAGCAGATAGATGCCAAGCCCTATCGCCACGCCCACGGCCTGCATCCACGGCACGACATTGCCGAAGAGGAATTGCGCGAAGAAATACAGATCGCCGTCGCGCAGGATCATCGCGCGCATCAGATAGCCGCCTTCCCAGAAAAAGCTGAAAGCGGTGACGAAGATCAACGCGAGGCGGGTTTTCGGAAACACATCGGGCAGCATCGCGCGCACGCCGAATGCCATCAGGCCGACCAGCAGATTGACCGCCGGTCCCGCCGGCTCGATCCATCCCGACCGCAGGTCGCAGCGAAACAGCGAGGACGTCAGCAGCGTGATATGCCCGCCCAGCGCGAGGCACGCGCTGCCATGCCCCAAGGCCTCATGCGCGAATGTCACGGTACACATGGCGATGATCGCCAGCGCCGCGACCGTCAAACGGTCGAAAAGCTGCAAGCCGAAGCCCCCTCTGCCCCGGCCTGCTTATA
>JANWJQ010000125.1 GCA_025451875.1 Rhizomicrobium sp. | reverse complement strand
GTGCCCCAGTCGTCAGGGATGTGATACATGCGCCGATAGGTCTTCGCGCGCGCCGATTGCCACGATCCGAATACCGCGCCGATCGCGCCCCAGAGCTGATCGTTCACATCATCGGGGAACGGCTTGCCCAATTCCTTCTGCACATGCGCCTTGTAGCGCTCGGCGATGCGCTTCAGGTCTTCGGCTTCCAGATCGGTGTCGTGCTCGTAGCCTTTGTCTTCTTTCTCCTGATCGAGGATTTCCTCGAACGCGCCGTGCTCCAGCCCCAACACGACGTTGGAATACATTTGGATGAAGCGGCGATAGCTGTCATAGGCAAAGCGCGGATTGCCGGTGAGCTTGGCCATGCCCTCGGTCGTCGCCGGATTGAGGCCGAGGTTCAACACCGTATCCATCATGCCCGGCATCGAGACGCGCGCGCCCGAACGCACGGACACCAGCAGCGGCTTGGCCGGATCGCCCAGCGTGCCTTCCGCGATCTTTCCCACGATGGCGAGCGCGGCAGCGACTTCCGCCTTCAGCTCGGCGGGATAGGTCTCGCCGTTCTTATAGTAATGGGTGCAGACTTCCGTGGTGACGGTGAAGCCGGGCGGCACCGGCAGGCCAAGATTGCTCATCTCCGCCAGGTTCGCGCCCTTGCCGCCAAGCAGGTTCTTCATGAGGGCCTCGCCCTCCGCCGAACCGTTCCCGAACGAATAAACCCACTTCATGTCAGACCCTTGCGGCATTTCGCGATTTCAATCAGCTCAATCTAGCAGCCGTGATTTGTATGCGGCCACGGTCCAAATTGTCGTAGTTCAATTCGGCACTGTGCGGCAAATGCGGTTCCTGATATAATGTCCCTAGCCATTGCTCTTTCGGGGGGACGCAATCGTGCGCAAAGAACTTCAAAGAATCGGAATTACGTCGTGGCCTATGCTTGGCCGTTGCGGCTACTGCATGCGCGCCGCGGCGACGTCGGCATTGGTCGCATGGCTGATTGCACTAGCTGTTTCAGCCGCTACGTCCAACCCAGTCGTCGCTGCCGCAGCGATGGGCATCGCTTCTGCACTAACGCTGCTGTGGATCGCGCATCTCTCAGCCTATGCGCTGCGCAGCGCACAATGCAAATTGCGAACGCCGACTGTGTCCGAAGACGGTACGCCTGCGTATCAAAGCCGCCGCGATCTCTTCCCGATGTTCGCGAAAGCGTTCGTATTGGTCGCGCTCGCAACGGCAATCCCAAGCGTGTTTCAAGCCGCACGGGCGCAGGACGATAGCGGCTGCTCGGGCGACACGCCGGCGCCTTGCGGATCACAATATTGCTGCGCTGCGCCCTCGGTCTGGTTTTGCCAGGGTTATACGGGAACTTCGCAACCCTGGGCGCAACTTGGCACGTTCTGCACGCGCTCCAATAGTGACGAAGACGTCGCCGATTTGCGCGCGAATTGCGCGCTGCTCGTCGCCTGCTGAAGTCTGTGGTCGCCGCGCTTGCGGGCGGTGAAGGCGGCAATTTAGGTTCTGCCGCATTCGATTAGGAGCACCGACATGGCATTGCGCAAATTCATCATCGAACGTGATATTCCCGCCGTTGGCACATTCGAGCGCGAACAACTCAAGGGCGCGGCGGCACAATCCAACAAGGTGCTGAAAGAACTCGGCCCCGATATTCAGTGGCAGGAAAGCTATGTCGCCGCGGACAAGACGTTCTGCGTCTATCTCGCCAAGGACGAAGCCATCATCAGGAAGCACGCCGAACTGAGCGGCTTCCCCGCGACCAAGATCACCGAAATCCGCAAGATGATCGACCCGACGACGGAGCGGGAGGGGGCGTAAGTTTTCCTCCCCCATTTTACGGGGGAGGAAAGATTGGGCGACATGCTACCCTTCCACCAATCCGGGAGGGACTCATGTCCGACATTTCCATCTTCGCGCCCATGGCGGCGCTGATCGCGCTGACGTTTCTCGTCCTGACGCTGATCCCCATCAAGCGCTTCCGCGCCGGGTTTGCCGGCGAGATCACCGGCGAGGATTTCCGCTTCGGTGAATCCGCACGCGTGCCGGGTCAGGTCACGATCCCCAACCGCAACTACATGAATCTGCTCGAACTGCCGATGCTGTTTTATGTGCTGTGCCTGTCGCTCTACGTGACGCACAGCGTGACAGGACTGGAGTATGGACTGGCCTGGATCTACGTCGCCCTGCGCGCGGCCCACAGCGCGGTGCATCTCACCCTGAACCACATCTTCACGCGCCTCACAATCTTCGCGATCTCGAATGTGGTGCTGGGCGTGGCTTGGACGGTATTCTTTCTCTACGTCTTCTGGCGCTAGCCTTCGATCTTCGAGAAATCCGCCACCAGATGCAGCGTGTCGCGCAACCGCGCGAGCAGCTTCAGCCGGTTCTCGCGCACCTTCGGATCGTCGTCATTGACCTTCACCTTGTCGAAGAACGCATCGACGGGCGCGCGCAGCTTCGCCATGACGCCCATAGCCTCGACGAATTTCTCGGCCTTCACGTCGGCGGCGATGGATGTTTCGGCAGAACCAAGCGCCTCCGCCAGCGCCTTCTCTTCCGGCAGGGACAGCAGCTTGGCCTCCGGCGCACCATCGAAGGTCTTTTTGTCCTTCTTCTCTTCCGCCTTCAGAATATTCGCTGCGCGCTTGTAACCGGCGAGAAGGTTCGCGCCTTCGTCGGTCTTAAGGAAGCTCTGCAACGCCTCAACACGCGCGACGAGCCGCACCAAATCGTCCTCAATGCCAAGCGAGAACACGGCATCGATCAGATCGTGGCGCGTGCCTTTTCCGCGGAGAGCGACTTTGACGCGATCCTTAAAGAATTTCATCAACAGAACTAGATGCGACCGAAACTTCTCGGACGCCTCTTCTGCGTATTTGGGACTGGCTAACTGCTCCCGCTGTTCATTGAAAACCTTATGCGCCAGCGCATCGTATCCAAGTTCTTCGAGACCAAGCGCGACTCGATCGACGACTGGTACGACCTCACGCACAAGAGCAACAGAAAGAAATCTGACCGAAGACCAAGCAAACACTTCCGTCAGGGAGATGCGTAACTTATTTTGCGAGAGAATACCGATTGTACCCAACGCGGCCCTTCGAAGCGCAAAGGGGTCGCCGGAACCTGTTGGCGTTTCGCCCACCGCAAAAAACGCATAGAGCTGATCTAATTTATCAGCCAGCGCCACGGCGATTGAGACATTGCTTGTCGGCACTGAATCGGACGGACCGACTGGTTTGTAGTGATCCCGCGCCGCATCCGCGACATCAATATCTTCGTTGTCATGCAACGCGTAGTAACGCCCCATGACGCCTTGCAATTCGGGAAACTCGCCCACGACGCCGGTCGTCAGATCGGCCTTTGCGAGCCGCGCAGCGCGTTTCGCCTTTGCGACATCCGCGCCAATCTTTTCCGCGATTTCGCCGGCCAGCGCCTCAATCCGCTCCACGCGCTCATATTGCGTGCCGAGCTTGGCGTGGAAGACGATGTTCTTCAGGTCGTCCACGCGGCTTTCCAGTGTGCGTTTGCGGTCCTGGTCCCAGAAGAATTTGGCGTCGCTCAGGCGCGCGCGCAGGACGCGCTCGTTGCCGGCGATGATTTCCTTGCCCCCGTCTTCCGCGACCATGTTGGAGATCAGCGCGAAGCGGTTCGCCATCTTGCCCGTCTTGGGATCGCGCAGGCTGAAATATTTCTGATGCGTGCGCATGGAGGTCTGCAGAATCTCCGGCGGCACATCCATGAACTCGTCCTGGATGGCGCCGATCAGCACCACCGGCCATTCCGCCAGCCCCGCGACTTCGTCCAGCAGGCCCTCATCCGGGATCAGTTCCAGCCCGCGCACAAACGCCGCCGCTTTCAACTCTTCAAAGATGATCGCCTTGCGCTGTTCCGCGTCCAGAATGACATGCGCGTCGTGCAATGCCTTCTCGTAATCGTCGAAATGGCGAACCTTGATCGGCTTGCCGTCCGACAGGAAGCGATGGCCCATCGTCGTATTGCCGCTCGTCACGCCAGCGAATTCGAACGGCACCACCTCCGCATCGAACATGCACACAATGCCGTGCAGCGGCCGCACCCAGCGCACCGGGCTGCCCGGAAAGCGCATCGATTTCGGCCAGGGCAGTTTCGCAAAACATTCCGGCAGGATCTCCGCCAGCACCTCGATCGTATCGCGGCCCTTGCGGTCGATCACCGCGAGATAGACATCGCCTTTCGGCGTCTTCTCGATTTTAAGCTGCTCTTTCGTGAGCCCCGTCTTGCGCAGGAAACCGTCCAGCGCCGCCGCCGGCGCATCAACCTTCGGGCCTTTGAGTTCTTCCTTCACGTCCGGCTGCTTGGCGGGCAAGCCGCTCATCGCGAGCGTCAGGCGCCGCGGCCCCGAAAATGCGCGCACGCCTTCGAACAGCAAGCCGCGATCCGACAGCGCGCCGACCACCAGCCGCTCCAGATCCTTCGCCGCCTGCACCTGCATGCGCGCGGGGATTTCCTCGCTGAACAGTTCGAGCAGAAGGTCCGCCATCAGGCGAACCTCGGCGTGTAATCGCCCATCGGCGTTTCAAGCCATGCTTCGCAGCACGCTTTCGCCAGCGCGCGCACCCGCGCGATATAGGCCGCGCGCTCCGTCACGCTGATCACGCCGCGCGCGTCCAGCAGGTTGAAGCAATGGCTCGCCTTGATGCACTGGTCGTAAGCGGGCAGCGCCATCTTCTTGTTGGCGTTGAGAAGCTCGTTGCACTGCTTCTCGTAGTCCTTGAAGTGCTGGAACAGGATTTCGGTATCCGCCAATTCGAAATTGAACGCCGATTGCTCCTGCTCGTTCTGCAGGAACACTTCGCCATAGCGCACGATGCGGCCATCCGGCTGCTCGGCGAAGGCAAGGTCGTACACCCACTCCACATCCTGCACATACATCGCAAGGCGCTCGAGGCCGTAAGTGATCTCGCCAGACACCGGATCGCAATCGATGCCGCCTACTTGCTGAAAGTAGGTGAACTGCGAGACTTCCATCCCGTCGCACCACACTTCCCAGCCAAGCCCCCATGCGCCGAGCGTCGGGCTTTCCCAATCGTCTTCCACGAAGCGAATGTCATGCAGCGCCGGATCGAGGCCGATCTCGCGCAAGCTGCCGAGATAAAGCTCCTGAATGTCCGACGGCGCCGGCTTCATGATGACCTGGAACTGATAATAGTGCTGCAGCCGGTTCGGGTTCTCGCCATAGCGCCCATCCTTCGGGCGGCGCGAGGGCTGCACATAGGCGGCGCGCCACGGCCGGGGCCCGAGCGCGCGCAAGGTCGTTGCCGGATGGAAGGTGCCCGCGCCCATCTCCACGTCGTAAGGCTGCAGGATGAGGCAACCCTGCTTCGCCCAGTAGTTCTGAAGCGTGAGGATCAGGTCCTGAAATGTCTTCGCTTTCGGCACGATTCGGGCGCTTTCGATGAGCGCCGGAACCTATAGGCCAGCCCGCCAGCGGACAAGCGAAAGCTAGGCGGCGCGCGGGCTTTCGCCCGGATGTGTTCCCGCCCTCTGTGGCAGCAACAGGACCAGCGCCAGGATCGCCGCCGCCAGCACCGCTGTCGCGACTGGCCGGCTCAGATTGAGCCCGCCATGGTCCAGCGGCTTGTCGAGGAAATCGCCAACCGTCGCGCCGAGCGGCCGGGTCAGAATGAACGCCGCCCAGAACAGCAATACGCGTGAGATGCGCGTCCAGTAATAGAGCGCGGCAATGATCGCGAGCGCCGCGCCGAAGATCAACGCGCCACCGGCGAAGCCCACGCCGGCATCATCCGCCATCCAGTCACCCAACGCGGTGCCGAGCGTTTGCGAGAATGTGATCGTCGCCCAATAGAACGCTTCGACCCTTGGCGTGTTCACGGTATCGACCGAGACGGTGCCTTCAGTCCAATACCAGGCGGCGAGACAGGCCAGCACGGCCGCCAGCAGCACCGTGGTGCCGCCGGTGTAGCCGATGCCCAATGAGCGATCGGCAAAATCCGCCATCGTCGTGCCCGCGGTCGTCGAAGCGATGATCGTCGCCCAATAGAGCAGCGGATGAAACTTCTTCGCCGCGATCTGCGCGATCACCAGAACAACCAGCGCCGCGAGAAAGATCGCCGTGCCGACGAGGTAACCGAGATTCATTGTCATGGTGACGGTATCGCCGCCCGTCTCGCCCAAGGTCGTCGCGAGGATCTTGATGATCCAGAAGCCAAGCGTGACCGCCGGAACTTTGCTCAACACCGCCTGGCTGTTCATGTCTCTCATCGCTCGCAATTCAGAATGTCATCAACAAGGCCGCGTACCATGATCTTCGGTCCGTCTCCGCGGCGTTTTGTATTCCCGGCCCGTATGACGCCATCAGGTGATAGTTCTCCGACAGGTCGTACGTCGCGCCGAACCCAAGCCCCGTACTCGCCTTGCCGCCATGCGTATCGGCGGTCTGGTGATAGATCTCTGCGCCCAGCGTCAGCTCTGGCAGCACCTGGCGCGTCAGCGCCCAACCCGCCTGGCAATAGTTCTTCGACTCTCCGCCATTGTTCAGCGCGCATCCGCCGCCGCCGAACGTCGACCAATCTCCGAAGTCCCTCCCCACCCAGAGCGGCAAGAGAAACGAGGCGTGCTTGTCACCGACATGCGTCGACAGGCTCGGCAGGAACAGGCGCGGGAAAACGCTCACGTCCCAGCCGACATCGTCCTGATGCAGGAAGAGATACTTCGCCGCGAGTTCGATATTGCCCATGCTCGCGCGCGTTCCATGGTGACTTGGCGTCTCATAGGCCAACGGCAGCACCGCGGTGAGTTGCAGATCTTCCGCGCCGCCATAGTTGAAATCGATTCCGGTTTCTCCCTCATGTCCATCGCGTGTCATCGTGCCGCCGCCGAACGCATAAATTTCGAAATGACCGGTCGGCGTCGGTTCAGGATCGTCGGTGACATAAGGCGGTCCCGCAAGAGCGGCAGGCACTCCAAGCCCTATACAAAGCGCCAATGTTGTAACGAATCTTCGCAAGACGATTCACCCGCTGCTGTGATTGCTGTTATAGCGAACAGTCTGATTTCCACATCCGGAAAATACATGCTCCAGAAAATAGCTTTTGCCGCAGCGGTCGCCGCATGCGTTGTCACGCCCGCATTCGCCGGTCCATCCGGCTATCATTTGGCCAGGACCGTCTCGCTTCCAGGCGACGGGTTCTGGGATTACCTCGGTTTCGACAACGCCAATCGGCATTTGTTCGTGACGCATGGCACGCATGTGATGGTGCTGGATGCGGACACGCAGGCGATCGCCGGCGACATCCCCGATACGGCGCGCGTGCACGGTGTTGCCGTCGCCGACGATCTGGGGCGCGGCTTCACCAGCGATGGCGGCGACAACACCGTCACCGCCTTCGATCTGAAAACATTGAAGACCGTCGCGCGCTACCCCACGGGCACCGGCCCGGACAGCATTGCCTATGAGCCGGTCACGCATCGCGTGTTCACGTTCAACGGCGGCAGCAAGGACACCACCGCGCTCGATGCCGCCACCGGCGCCGTTGTCGGAACGATCCCGTTGGGCGGCAGACCCGAAACAGCCGTTGTCGATGGCCTCGGCAATGTGTTTGCGGATATCGAAAGCACCTCCGAGATCGTGAAGATCGACGCGCAAACGCTAAAAGTTGCCGCGCGCTGGAAGCTTGCGCCGTGCGAAAGCCCGTCGGGTCTCGCCATGGATACGGCGCATGGCGTCCTGTTCGCCGGTTGCGACAACAAGATGATGGCCGTCATCGACGCGTCGAACGGCAAGGTTCTCGCCACGCCGGCCATCGGCGACGGTGTCGACGCGGACCGTTTCGACCCGGGCACCGGCTATGCCTTCGCATCCATGGGCGAAGGCACGCTGACGGTCGTGCATGAAGACGCCCCACACAAGTTCTCGGTCGTCGAAAACGTGCCGACGCAGAAAGGCGCACGGACGATGGAAGTCGATCCCAAAACGCACACGGTATTTCTGGTCACGGCCGATCGCACGCCGACACCGCCCACACCGGACAATCCGCATCCACGCCCGACCATTACGCCCGGCACGTTCCGTCTTCTGGTTTACGCGCGCTGAAATTCGAGCGCGTGGCCATCGCGCAGGATCGCGTTGGCGGCTCGGGTGTAATTGCTTCCCGCTTCATGAAGCACCAGCCCGGGCAGCAGCGCGAAGGGCGCGCGCGATCCCTTCACCGCGCGAACCAGGATGCGCTTCGCGGCTTCGCCGCTGCGAGGCCATAGCGGGAAAACGCTCACGCCGCGCTCGCCGAGCGCCGTCAGCGCTTCGTTCAACCGGTCCGCGCGCAGGATCGCGGTGAAGGTGCCGTTCGACACCACGCGTTTCATGCCGCCGGTCAGCCAGTCACCCAGCGTGCCGCGATCCTGAAGGGCCAGCGCCCTGCCCGCGTCCGGAGATGTCTGCCCGTCCTCGTCGTGGAACGGTGGATTGCACATCACATGCTCAAAGGCACGGCGCAGTTCGGCGGGCGGATGCAGCGCATCGCCCGCGACGAAACGCATGCGTTCGGACAGGTCATTCTCCGCCGCGTTCTCATCGGCGAGGATGACCAGTTCCGGATTGATCTCGATTCCGAATACGGAACAATTCGCGCGCCGCGCCAGGCACAGGCTCGCCGCGCCCGCGCCCGCGCCCAACTCCAGAACCTCCTGTCCTGCCTCCGCCGGTATCGACGCCGCCAGCATCACCGCATCGAGGCCCGAACGGAATCCGCTCTCCATCTGGCGCACGATCACGCGCCCGCCGATGAATTTGTCGGCGGTCACGTTCATGCGAGCGGCGAAGGCGCGGCGAATGCGTCCTTCAGCAAGGCCGCGGCGCGCGCCTCATCTTCGTTCGCCACCATCAGGCGTTGCGGCAAAATGACCATGCTGCCATCCATCACGCTCATATTGGTGTCGAACACCACAGCGTCGATTCCGGCGTCTTTGAGAATGGCCTGTGCGAAATTCAATTCCACCGGATTGTTGGTCTTCAGGATTTCCCGCACGGCCCTGCCCATTCTGCAACACCCGCTCACATTAGACCGGGCCATCCTTGACCCGCCACAGGGCCGCTCCCTAAATGCCTCCCAGGGCACCGATAAGGGTGGCAGAGTTTGGGAATACGGGCGCATATGAGTACGGCCGAGGCATTGAAGGTTCCGGATAGCGCGCTGTCGCCCGTGGACCGCCTGCATGCGCTGGTGGCGGCTGACATGACGGCCACGGACCGAGCCATTCACGACCGGCTGGGCAGCGCGGTCAGCCTCATCCCCGATCTTGCAAAGCATTTGATCGATTCCGGCGGCAAGCGCCTGCGCCCGCTGCTCACCCTCGCGGCCGCGCGCCTGTGCGGCTACGCCGGCGACCGGCATGTGCGCCTCGCCGCCGCCGTCGAGTTTATCCACACCGCAACGCTTCTGCATGACGACGTCGTCGATGCCAGCGAACTGCGCCGCGGCAAGCTCGCCGCCAATCTTGTGTGGGGCAACAAGCCCAGCATTCTCGTCGGCGATTTTCTGTTCAGCCGCGCATTCCAGCTGATGGTCGAAACCGGCAAGATGGATGTGCTCAACATCCTCGCCGGGGCCTCCGCCATCATAGCCGAAGGCGAAGTGCTGCAGCTCAAATCCGCGAACAACCTCAAGACCACCGAGGAAGACTATCTGCGCGTGATCGAGGCGAAGACCGCGACGCTGTTTTCCGCCTCCGCCGAATCCGGAGCGCTGCTCGCCGGTGCCCCCGCCGATCAGATCGCGGGCCTGAAGGCTTACGGTTACAATCTCGGCATCGCCTTCCAGCTCGTGGACGACGCGCTCGACTATTCGGGCCGGGCCGCGCAGATGGGAAAATCCGTGGGCGACGATTTCCGCGAGGCGAAAGTCACTTTGCCCGTGATCCTCGCCTATAGCCGCGCCGACGATGAAGCCCGCGTGTTCTGGACTCGCGTGATCGAAACCGGGCCGCAGCACGAAATCGATCTGAAACGCGCCATCGCCTATGTCGAAGAAACCGGCGCCATCGCCGACACGCGCGACATGGCGCACCGCTATGTCGATGCCGCCCGCGATGCGCTGGCGCCGCTGCCCAAGGGCAAAATTCGCGACAGCCTGCTGCAGGTCGCCGAATTCAGCCTGGGCCGCGCGTCCTAGATCGCGTTCCGCGCATTTTATCCCTGCGTCCGGTGCAGTTCTGAATCGCGTTCTTGCGCCTATTTCCTCTTCAGGTCACCGCGAAGAAGGAGAACAGAATGGCAAACCTTACCATCACGCTGATTGGCGGTCCGACAGCACTGATTGCGTATGGCGGTTTCCGTGTTGTCATCGATCCCACCTTCGATCCGCCGGGTGATTACAAGCTGCCCTACACCACGTTGACCAAGACCGTGGGGCCAGCGCTTTCCGCCGATGCGCTCGGCCCCGTCGACGCGGTGCTCGTCAGTCACGATCAGCATTGGGACAATCTGGACCATTCCGGCCGCAACTATTTCCTGAAGGCGAAACACGCTTTCACCACCAAAGCGGGCGCGGCACGGCTTGGCGGCAGTGTCGCTGGATTGGCGCCTTGGGAAAGCACCACCATCCGCAACGCAGCAGGACAGACACTCACAATCACCGCGACGCCGGCTCGCCATGGCCCCGCCTGGATCGAGCCGCTGTCTGGCGACGTGATAGGTTTCGTTCTCAGTGTGGAGAATTTGCGCAGCGTGTACGCCACCGGTGATACGACGTGGTTCGACGGCACGGCGGAAGTCGCGAAGCGTTTCGATGTTGGCGCGGTGTTGCCGTTCGCGGGTGCGGCGCAAACGCGAGGGCCGTTCAACCTCACCATGAACACGAATGATGTCATCGAGACGGCAAAACAGTTTCGCGATGCGGCGATCATTCCCGTTCACAGCGACAGCTGGGCGCATCTCACCCAAACCCGCGCCGACATCGCCGCTGCCTTCACGGCCATGGGCATCGAAACGCGGCTGAAGATGCTCCTGCCGGGCGTAGCGACAGCAATTTCGCTTTAATCCGCTTTCGCGAGGATCGCGGGCGTCACCCACCATTGCGGATGTGCGCGCTCGATTTGCGCGGCAGCCGTTTGTGCAGCGGCTTGATCCGCGAATAGGCCGAAGCACGTCGCACCGCTGCCAGACATGCGCGCGAGCTGAACGCCATCCGCACCGCGCAATGTCTTCAAGACGTCACCGATCACCGGCGCGAGCGATAATGCGGGCACTTCCAGATCGTTGCCGACGGTTTTCAGGAACGCGATGACATCGTCCGCCGTTTCAAAACCTTCCGGCCAATGCAGTTGGTCCACACCGGAACGCACCGCGAGTTTTGCAAAAACATCGCGCGTCGAAACCGATACGCCAGGATTGACAAGTACGGCATGAAGTTCCGGCAGATCGGTGCGCTCGATGCCGTCGCCGATGCCGTACATCCATGCGGAATGTCCGAAGAAACACACCGGCACATCCGCGCCCAGTGTCTTGGCCAGCT
>JANWJQ010000124.1 GCA_025451875.1 Rhizomicrobium sp. | reverse complement strand
GCGATCCACCGTGGCGGTGTCGATGCCGTAAGCCTCGTTGCCCATCAGGGCTTCGCCCGAGACTTTCAGCAGAACCCGGCGGTACTTCGGCGTCGAACCCATAGCCCCTCCGGAATTGGTCAGATCACTGACCCGACATTGCCTTCACTTCGTCGGCGAAATCGGTGGTCACCTTCTCGATGCCCTCGCCGACCTGATAACGCACGAAACCTTCGACTTCGATGGGCGCGCCGATTTCCTTGGAAACCTTCTCGACCACCTTGGCCACCGGCGTCTCGCCGTCAATCACGAAAACCTGGTTCATTAGAACCGATTCTTCGTAGAACTTCCGCATCCGGCCTTCGAGCATTTTCTCGATGACATTCTCCGGCTTGCCGGACTGACGGGCGATATCGGCCTGGATGCTGCGCTCGTGCTCGATCACCTCTTTGGAGAGGTGCGCGGAGGTCAGCGCCAGCGGGTTGGCGGCCGCGATATGCATCGCGATCTGCTTGCCCAGCGCCATCAGTTTGTCGGTATTGCCCGAGGACTTTAGTGCGACAAGCACGCCGATCTTGCCCAGTTCCGGGCCCGAAGCGTTGTGGACGTAACTCGCTACGACGCCCGGATTGACGGCGAGCGCGGTGGCGCGGCGAACGCTCATGTTTTCGCCGATCTTCGCGACGAGCTCCTTCAGCGTGGCGTCGACCGTGTCGTTGCCCATCTTCTTGTTGAGCAGCTTCTCGAGGTCGCCATCGGCCTCAAGGCCAAGCTGCGCGGCGGATTTCACGAAGTCCTTGAACTGGTCGTTGCGCGCAACGAAGTCCGTCTCCGCGTTCACTTCCACTAGCGCGCCAGTACCCGTGCCGAGCGCCACGCCGACGAGACCTTCGGCGGCAACGCGCCCGGCCTTCTTCGCAGCCTTCGACAGACCTTTCTTGCGCAGCCAGTCGATCGCCTGGTCCATGTCGCCATTGGTTTCGGCCAATGCAGACTTGCAGTCCATCATGCCCGCGCCGGTCTTGTCGCGCAGGTCTTTCACCATCGTGGCGGAAATGTTCGCCATCGTTTTTCTCCGTAATCGGTAATGTTAGGCGGATGCCTGGGCAGCGACTTCTTCGGCCGAGCGCAGATCGGGCAGCGCTTCGGATTCGCCAACGTCCACACCGGCGGCAACCTGACCCTGCGACAGGCCGTCGATGATCGCGCGGGCGGCGAGATCGCAATACATCGCGAGCGCGCGAGCCGCATCGTCATTGGCCGGGATCGGATAGGCAATGCCATCCGGATTGGAGTTGGAGTCGAGGATCGCGACCACCGGGATGCCGAGTTTCTGTGCTTCGGCAACGGCGATCTGCTCCTTGTTCGTGTCGATCACGAACAGCATGTTCGGCAGGCCACCCATTTCCTTGATGCCGCCCAGCGACAGGTCAAGCTTGTCGCGTTCGCGCAGCAGGCCGAGAAGCTCTTTCTTCTTCAGGCCAGAGCTCTGTGCCGAAGACAGCGTCTCTTCGATTGAGCGCATGCGCTTGATGGAGCCGGAAATCGTCTGCCAGTTGGTCAGCGTGCCGCCGAGCCAGCGATGGTTCACATAATACTGCGCGCAGCGCTTCGCGGCCGCAGCAACCGGCTCGGAAGCCTGACGCTTGGTGCCGACGAAAAGGATACGACCGCCGCCGGCCGCCACATCGCGCAGGGCGACGAGGGCCTGGTGCAGCAACGGAACGGTCTGCGTCAGATCGATGATGTGGATGTCGTTGCGCGAGCCGTAGATGTACTGCTGCATCTTCGGATTCCAGCGCTGCTTGCGGTGGCCGAAATGCGCTCCCGATTCGAGGAGCTGACGCATGGAAAAATCTGGCAGAGCCATTGGATACTTCTCCTTTACCGGTTAGCCAGACGCGTGGATTATCCCCTGAGGGACACCGGACGGGGGCGAAAGAACACCTTTCGCAACCCACCCACGCGTGCGAGATGGCGGGCTTATAGGGATTTAAGCCGGACAGCGCAAGAACCGATTGGGGCGGCGGAAATGGCAGCCGTTCCAGCCATTTGGCCGCAGAGCCGGTATGCAAGTTCCCTTATTTCACATGGGAAACTGAGGCATAGACTGAAAGTCATGACCACATCCAATCTCTCTCCCATTCGCCCCGCCATCCGCAATATCCGAGCCAATGGGATCGGCGCCGTCTCCATGCACGCCTTGGGCGAGCCGGATCTGATCCCACTGTGGTTCGGCGAAACCGATCTTGTCACCCCCGCCTTCATCAGCAATGCGGCCAAGAAGGCGCTGGACGAGGGCAAGACCTTCTACACGCACGCCGATGGCATCCTGCCTCTGCGCGAAGCCATCCGCGATTTTCACAAGCGCACCGTGGACGCGGACATTTCCCTGAATCGCATCACCGTGCCCGGCGCCGCGATGTTGGCCGTTACTTGCGCGCTGCAGGCCGTGGTGGAGACCGGCGACAATGTCGTCTGCGTTTCACCGGTATGGCCGAATATCTTTCAGGCGGGTGAGATTTGCGGCGCGCAGATCCGCTTCGCCAAGCTGGAAGAGAACTGGCGCAGTGCGACGCCACATTGGCAGCTTGATCTCGACAAGCTCTTTTCACTTTGCGACACGCGCACCAAGGCGATCTTTATTGCCTCGCCCGGTAATCCCACCGGCTGGATCATGCAGCCGAGCGAGCAGCGCGCGGTTCTCGAATTTTCCCGCAAACGCGGCATCGCGATCATCAGCGATGAGGTGTACGGCACGCTTGTTTATGACGGAACGCCGCATGCACCTTCCTTCCTGCAGATCGCGGAGCCAGACGACAATGTGTTCGTCATCAACAGCTTCTCAAAGCCTTGGGCGATGACCGGTTGGCGCGTGGGCTGGCTCGTTCATCCCGCCGCGATCAAAGACTCGATCAACGTGCTGTCGATGGCGAACAACACCGGCGCGACGGTGTTCGCGCAATGGGGCGCCCTGGCCGCGTTGTCGCCGGAAGGCGATGCATTCCGCGACAAGATTCGCGAACGTTGCCATCACGGCCGTGACGTCACGCAGAAATTCATCAACACACAGAACCGCATCCGCTGGATGAAACCGGAAGGCGCCTTCTATGGGTTTTTCCATGTCGAAGGCATGAAAAACAGCCACGACTTCGCGGTGGAGCTGGTGAAGAAAGCGCGCGTCGGCGTGGCGCCAGGGTCGGCATTCGGCGATATCGGCGATGCCGGCATCGACTCTTATGTACGCATCTGCTTCGCGCAGGATCCAAAGCTTCTGGAAACTGGACTGGAACGTCTCGGCAAAGCCGTCGCCGCGCTCTAGACCGTTTCGACGGCTGCGACGCCCGGCATCGACTTGATCGCGTTCTTCAACGCGACATTCACCTGCAGACGTTGCGGCAGTTTGATCTCGACCTCGCGCCCTTCGCTTCCCGGCACGATCAGCGTAACCATGCCTTTGCCGGGTTGACGCAGTTGTGATGCGATGGCGCCGAGCGGCCGCGTATCCTCCAAGAATATCTTCATGCCTTCGCCCGCATCGGCCGCGGCTTTGTCGAGATCGCTGGCGGAAATCGCGCGCAACTTGAGTTCATCGCCCTCCCAGCCGGCATTGAGCTTCAGCAGGATCGACTTGCCGGCTTCCAGAAGCGGACGCGAGGCCGCCAGCACTTCCGGGAAGAACATAACTTCAAACATGCCCGTCGGATCGGAGAACGATACGAACGCATAATTCTGATCGTTGCGGCCACGGCGTTCGGATTTGCGGATGAGCGTCCCCGCCACCGATGTCACGAAAGACGCGCGGCGATCTTCCTGAATTTGCGCATAGGTCAGCGCCTGCAAGCGCGTGAGCGAGGTGCGATAACCGTCCAGAGGATGACCGGACAGGTAGAAGCCGATGGCCGAGAACTCTTCGCCCAAACGTTCATGCGCCAGCCAGTCATCGACCGGAACGAGCCGCAATTCTTCGGCAGAGGCGGCAGCTTCGCCAAACAGAGACACCTGCCCCGTCTCGCGCTCCCGTGCCGTGCGGGCTGCGTCGCTCAACACCGCGTCGGATGATTCCACCAATTGCCTGCGGTTCGGCGATAGCGCATCGAACGCGCCCGCGCGGACAAGGCTTTCAAAAGCGCGCTTGTTGACGAGCTTGGGATCGACACGGCGGGCGAAATCGCCAATGGATTTGAACGGGCCGCCCTCTTCGCGCATTTCGACGACATGTTCCATCGCCTGCTTGCCCACGCCCTTCACGGCGGCAAGCGCGTAGAACACAACATTGTCGGCCGCATCGCAGGCAAAGTACGATTGCGAGCGATTGATGTCCGGCGCCAGCACGCGCACGCCCAGACGCTGCGCTTCCTGCCGGAAAATATTGAGGCGGTCGGTGTTGCCGATATCCAGCGTCATCGAAGCGGCAAGGAACTCGACGGGGTAGTTCGCCTTCAGGAACGCCGTCTGATAGGCGACCTGCGCATAAGCAGCGGCGTGGCCCTTGTTGAAACCGTAACCGGCGAATTTCGCGGCCTGTTCGAAGATCTGTTGCGCGATGCCTTTCTGAACGCCGCGCTCCTGCGCGCCCTTGACGAACTTCTCCTCATGCACTGCCATCTCGCTGGCGATCTTCTTGCCCATGGCGCGGCGCAGAAGATCGGCTTCGCCCAGCGAGTACCCTGCCAGTTCCCGCGCGATGTTCATGACGTCTTCCTGATACGTCATGACGCCGTAGGTTTCTTTGAGGATCGGCTCCAGAGTCGGGTCGAGATATTCCGGCTTCTCCTTGCCGTTCTTCACCGCAATGTATTTCGGGATCGAGTCCATCGGACCCGGGCGATAAAGCGCCACAAGCGCGACCAGATCGTTGATGTGGTCGGGCTTCATCTTGCGCAGAAGGTCGCGCATGCCCGCACCTTCGAGCTGGAACACGCCCACGCTATCGCCACGCGCCAGCATTTCGAATGTTCGCGGATCGTCGAAATCGATGCTCTGCGTGTGCAGAACGATGCCGCGCTGCTTGAGCAGTTCTTCGGCCTTGGCGATGACGGTGAGTGTTTTCAGACCAAGAAAGTCGAACTTTACGAGGCCGCATTTTTCCGCATCCTCATAGTCGAACTGCGTCACCGGCATTTCGGAGCGCGGATCGCGATAAAGCGGAACGATCTCGTCCAACGGGCGGTCACCGATCACGACACCTGCGGGATGGGTCGATGCGTGGCGGTAAAGGCCTTCGATCTTGCTGACGATGGAGAACAGCTGCCGCGCAATCGGCTCGCTCTCCGCCATCTGTTCGAGACGCGGCTCGGTCTCCATCGCGTCTTTCAGCGAGATTGATTTGCCAGGCGGATTGGGAATGAGCTTGGCGATGCGATCGACAAGGCCCAGCGGCATTTGCAGCACGCGGCCCGCATCGCGCACGGCGGCGCGCGCTTGCAACGAACCTAGCGCGATAATGTGCGCCACGCGGTCTTCACCATATTTGTGCTGCACATAGCGCACGACTTCGTCGCGCCGCTCCTGGCAGAAGTCGATATCAAAGTCCGGCATCGAGATACGTTCCGGATTGAGGAAACGCTCGAACAGCAGGCCGAAACGAATTGGATCGAGGTTGGTAATATCCAGCGACCAGGCGACCAGCGAAGTGGCGCCAGAACCGCGAACGCCGACGGGAATGCCGTTGGCGCGCGTCCATTTCATAAAGTCCGAGACGATCAGAAAGTAGCCCGGAAAATCCATGCGAATGATAACGCTAAGCTCGAACTCCAGCCGGTCGCGATAGACCTTCTCGTCCGCGAATGTGCCGTGTTCCGCCAGACGGCGCTTCAGGCCTGCTTCGGCCTGCGCGCGCAGTTCGTCAGCGGGCGACAGACCGGATTCAGGAACGAATTGTGGAAGGATCGGATTACGCTTCTTGGGCCGGAAGGCGCAGCGCTTGGCGATCTCGACCGTGTTCTCGATCGCTTCGGGAAGATCGGCGAACTGCACCGCCATTTCTTCCGCCGATTTGAAGCGATGCTCGCGCGTCAGCCTGCGCCGGTCCTGCTGCGAGACATAGGTGCCGTCCGCGATGCAGAGGAGCGCGTCATGCGCCTCGTACATCGCCGCGCCTCCGAAATGCACGTCATTGGTGGCGACGAGCGGCAGGTTCATCGCGTAGGCGCGGTCGATAAGCCCTTCTTCCGCGGCGCGCTCTTCCGGCAGGCCGTGGCGCTGCAGTTCGACGTAGAGACGGTTGGGAAAGATCGCGGCAAGCTTCTTCAGCAGTTCGTCGGCCGCTTCAGGCTGGCCGTTGGCGACCAAACTGTTGAGTGGGCCACCGGGACCGCCCGTCAGCGCAATCAGACCTTCCGAATAGGCCGCGAGGTCCGCGCTCTTCACGCAGGGCCAATCCCCCGGCGCGGCTTTCAGGTAAGCACCACTCAGAATCTTGGAAAGGTTGAGATACCCCGCCTCATTCTGGACCAGGACCGGAAGCTGCGCCGGCTTCTGGCGGGAGGCCATTCCGTTCGCGACTGGCTTCTCATCCAGATCGACCGAAAGCAGGCAGCCGACGATAGGCTGCACACCGCGCTTTGCCAGCGTCTCGCTGATTTCAAAGACGCCGAAGAGGTTGTTCGCGTCGGTAACCGCGACGGCCGGCATGGCGTTGTCGCGCGCCAGTTCCGCGAGTTCGCCAGGCCGGATTGCGCCTTCGAGGAGCGAATAGGCGCTCTTCACCCGCAGGTGTACAAAATTCGCCGGTTTTCGGGCCGCCGCCATCGCCAGACTGATTCTCCATCGCCAGAACCTCGATCATTGCCGCGCGCCGCCCAAAGCGCGACGCGGGGAAACGTCCATCCACAGATGGTTGGAGATCAGATCGTTGTCATCGCCTGCGCGATGGTCGCCAGCGCAAAGGAACACGCCACAAATGCGAGAAGTCCTGCCCCCGCCGCTATATCTTTCGCCCACATCACTGCTTCCTCCCTCATCATTGGAAGGTTATGTTCCACTCTTGTTCTCATTGAGTCAAGAACAAAACGTGATCACGGCGAATATTCGCTATCACCCTGAATAACCTCAGGAATTCAGGCCGGGCAGGCTCAAGGGCTGCAAACGCGTTACTGCGCGGACGTCAGCGCTCCGGGCAGCGCGATACCTTGCTGCGCTTCCGGATAGGCCTTGTAACTCCAGTCCACGATGCGCTGGAGATCCGCGCCAAGGAATTTGCGCGTTCGCTCCGTTTCCATTCGTCTTTGTTCGGCGCTGAACGGTGCCTGAGGCAGCTTCGCATGACGCGAAAATACAGGGCCATTGACGATGGCGTCGATCGTCGCCGGACCAAAACCATAGCCGAAAAACGCATCCAATTTCTCTAATGCTGCGCATGGATCGGCGAGGAACGCATCGCAGTCCAGCGCGGCCGCGCGATCCGGACCCCATTCTTTCCAGGAACGCTGAAACTCCGCCATCTGCATGTGCCAGGCGATGGCAGCGACTTCCAGATCGGACATCTGGAAAAGCTCCGCCGCAGGCCAGCGCAGAGGCTTGCCATCGTCACTTACGATGCCGAAGAAAAGCCGCCGCGCATATTTGCTGAGCTGCAGGCCGCTTTTGGCGACCGAAATGAGGAAGTCCGGCAATTTCGAATAAAGAAACAACGATTTTCCCGGGGAGTAATGCGCGGCCGGCCCGATCAGGACATTCGCGAAATTGCTCGGCTTGATCGTGACGGACACGCCCTGCTCCGGCGGCCGCGCCAGAAGGCGCAGCGCAATCTCGGGCAGGCGCGGCGAAATCTTGCCGTCCGCGAGCACGCCGACACGCCTGGCGTCGGCAACCGTCACCAGCATCTGCGGCTCTTTCAGCGACAGGTTCTTGCCCGTCACGTTCAGCGCATTGGCGATCAGCGTGGAGCAGCAAAACGAGGTGTGCCAGATGAAGTTCAATCGCGGCGGCGGCGGGCTCTCCGGCATCTCGGCGGCGATGGCATCGAGCTTCAGCGAAACTCTACCCCTGCCATCCCGATTCCAGCGTTGATCCAGAAAGGTTTGGCGCTCAAGCGTCGCAACGTCGGTCCTGACGAAAGAGATGCTGTTTCCGGATGGGACATAGTCTTCAGGAAACCAGCAGACATCGCCAACCACATCCCGGGCCGCCGGCTGCTGCACCATTCCCGCTCCCGACATAAACAACATGCCCCCCTCGCTCGGTACCCGCGACGTCGCGCAAGGCCGATACGTTCACACTCGGATAGCGCAACGGCACTTTCGACCTTCTTCCGTATCGGAAAGATTTCGATGTGCACCGCACTAGCAGATGATTTGGGAACAAAATTGCTTCCAACAACTGCTCGCTGATCAACCCTTCGCGAGCGAAATTGCATTGGCACAAACTAGTGCGCCGGAGCCTTATTTTGTTGGAGTTTGTCGTAGTAGAAGCTGGCGCCGCGGTTTGCTCATCACGAAGATTTGCCCAGCCTGCCGCCGTCGACCAGGCGGCCTTCGCGCAGAATGAGAGCACGGTCCATCTTGGCGGCCAGTTCGAGATTGTGGGTGGCGATCAGCGCGGCCAGCCCTTCCGAACGCACCAGGCCAACCAGCGCGTCGAACACACCGCCCGATGTGCGCGGATCGAGATTGCCCGTGGGTTCGTCCGCCAGAAGGATACGCGGATTGTTGGCCAAGGCGCGGGCCACCGCGACCCGCTGCTGCTCGCCGCCCGAAAGCTGCGACGGGCGATGGGTGAGACGGCTGCCCAGTCCCAATTGCTCCAGAAGGCGCTTTGCGTTCACTTCCGACTCCGCGCGCGATTTTCCGGCAATGCGCTGGGGGAGCATCACGTTCTCCAGCGCCGTGAATTCCGGCAACAGATGATGCGCCTGATAGACGAAGCCGATCATGTCACGGCGGATACGCGTGCGCTGGCCGTCGTCCAGTTTGGAAGCGGCGGAGCCCGCAATATAGATCTCGCCGGAGGTCGGAGCTTCGAGCAACCCGGCCATATGCAGCAGCGACGACTTTCCGGCGCCGGATGGGCCGACAAGCGCGACAACTTCGCCGGGCCGCAAAGTCAGTTCGAGGTTGCGGAAAACATCCAGTGTGCCTTCGCCTTGCGGATAGGAACGGGCAACGCCCTCCAGGCGTAGCGCGGCGGCAGCGAAATCACTCATAGCGCAACGCCTCCACCGGATCGAGACGCGCAGCGCGCCAGGCCGGATAGATGGTGGCCAGGAAGCTGAGCACCAGTGCCATGGCTACGACCGCGATCACTTCCTGCGGATCCATTTCCGCCGGCATGCGGCTGAGGAAATAGATTTCCGGGTTGAAAAGCGTGGTGCCCGTCAGCGATTGCAAGGCGAGTCGAATGGATTCGATGTTCGCGCAGAACAGCGCGCCGACGGCGAAACCGATGATTGTGCCGCTGACGCCGATGCTGGCACCCGCGATGAAGAAGATGCGCATGATCGCGCCACGCGAAGCACCCATGGTGCGCAGGATCGCGATGTCGGCGGATTTGTCTTTCACCAGCATCACAAGGCCGGAGATGATGTTTAGCGCCGCCACCAGGATGATGAGCGAGAGAATAAGGAACATGACGTTCTTCTCCACCTCCACCGCGCCGAACAGGCTGGAATTGGTGTCCTGCCAGGTGAGGATGCGCGAATAGGGACCGGCCGCCTGTCCTATCGGCGTGACGATGGATTTCACGTCGTCCGGATTGCGGACCATGACCTCCAATCCGCTGACGGTGTTGTCCTGATTGAAGAAGAGCTGTGCCTGATCCAGCGGCATGAAGACGAAGGTGGAATCATATTCACTCATGCCGACACTGAAGGTGCCGGCGATGCGATAGGTCTTGATGCGCGGCGTGGTGCCGAACGGCGTGACGTCACCATGCGGCGCGATCAGCGTGATGGATGAGCCGGGGACGAGGCGCATCTTGTCGGCGAGGCGCTGGCCGATGATCACTTCATCGCCACCAGAAAAATGCGCCAGCGCACCGCCCGATAAAGAACTCGACACCATGGTCAACGATTTCAGGTCGGCCTGGCGCATGCCGCGCACCAGCACGCCGGAGTTCATGCCGTTGGCGGAGGCCATCACCTGCCCGTCGATGATCGGCGCCACGCGCACCACGCCGGGAACGGCACGCACACGCGCGGCGAGCTTGTCGAAATTCGGCAGATCGCCCGCGTAGCTCTGCACGATAACATGACCGTTCAGCCCTAGGATTCGCGAAAGCAATTCGTGCCGGAACCCGTTCATCACCGCCATGACGATGATAAGCGCCGCGACGCCGAGCGCGATACCAATCAGCGAAAGGATGGAGATGATGGAGATATAGCCATCCGCGCGTTTGGGCCGCAGATAACGTGCGGCAATCATCCATTCGAATGCCGCAAAGGGGCGCGTGCCCGAGCCGGCTTTCATCGCGACGCGTGGCGCAGCGGTTTCCGCGCGGCGCGGCTGGCCATCCGCAAAAGGCGGCGGTTCGGCACCGCCGATCTTGGCGATGCGATTTCCAAGGTTGCTGCGCTCGTCGGCCATGCCGCTCTTATATTAGGGTTTCGCGGCGAAACGGTTAAGCACCGCTTCCAGCGACAACTCTTCTTTGACCCCGGTGGCGCGGTTCTTGACCTCAAGCATGCCTTTTTCAAGGCCACGCGGGCCAACCACCACCTGCCAGGGAATGCCGATCAGGTCCATGGTCGCGAACTTCGCGCCAGGGCGGTCATCACGATCGTCATAGAGCACATCGCAGCCAGCCTTGCTCAGCTTCGCATAAAGTTCTTCGCAGGCGGCATCGGTCTTCGCGTCACCTGACTTCAAATTAATGACCGCGACATCGAACGGCGCGACGGGTTCCGGCCAGATGATGCCGTTATCATCATGCGAAGCTTCGATGATCGCACCAACCAGACGCGACACGCCCACGCCGTAAGAGCCGCCATGGATCGGCACCTCTTTGCCATCCGGCCCAGTCACTGTGGCTTTCATCGGTACCGAGTATTTCGTGCCGAAATAGAAGACCTGTCCCACTTCGATGCCGCGCGCTGCCATGCGCTTCTCAGCTGGAACTTCGGCTTCGAAACGTGCCTGATCGTGGACATCTTCCGTCGCGGCGTAGAGTGCCGTGCGCTGGCGCACGATAGGTTCCAGATCGCCATCGAAATCCACGTCTTCGCCGGGGATCGGCATATCGAGCAGATCCTTGTGGCAGAACACGCCGCTTTCGCCGGTGTCCGCCAGCACGATGAACTCGTGGCTGAGATCGCCGCCGATGGGGCCAGTCTCCGCACGCATCGGGATCGTCTTCAGGCCCATGCGCGAGAAGGTACGCAGGTAGGCGACGTACATTCTGTTGTAAGAGCGACGCGCCGCGGCCTCATCGATGTCGAATGAATAGGCGTCCTTCATCAGGAATTCGCGGCCGCGCATCACGCCGAAACGCGGGCGCACTTCATCGCGGAATTTCCACTGCGTGTGATAGAGATTGAGCGGCAGCGCCTTGTAGGACTTCACATAGGCCCGGAAGATATCCGTGATCATGTCCTCGTTGGTCGGGCCGTAGAGCATTTCGCGGTCGTGGCGGTCGGTGATGCGCAGCATTTCCGGGCCATAGGCATCGTAGCGGCCGGTTTCTTTCCAAAGCTCCGAGGGCTGCAAGGTCGGCATCAGCATTTCGATGGCGCCGGCGCGGTTCATTTCCTCGCGCACGATCTGCTCGATCTTCTGCAACACGCGGAAGCCGAGCGGCAGCCATGCATAAATGCCCGCGGCCTCCTGGCGGATCATGCCGGCGCGCAGCATGAGGCGGTGCGAGACGATCTGCGCCTCGGACGGTGTCTCTTTAAGGACGGGCAGGAAGTAACGGCTAAGGCGCATGGCAGAGGCAATTCCGGCTGATTTGCTGCGGTGCCTCTTCTTACGAAAACCCTCCCGGAAGGGCAAATTGGCCTATCGCCCTACGGCGGCCATACCCTCGAAGGGAACGCGATCGCCCATGGCGTCGATCAACGCTTTCACGTCGATGGGCGGCGGATTGTCGATGCCAGTCCATTTACCCTTGGCATTCAACTCGGCAACGTCGAAGCCCATCTGTGCATCGTATGTGCGATCGGACTGATTGCGCAGGCGCTGTTCGGCGGCGTACCAGGCGCGCTTCTGGCGGCCATCGCCGCAATTGGCGGCTTCGTCGCCTTCCGCGCCCCACCGCAGCTCGACACAATGATAGGGATCGAACGACATCTTGTAGAGCCGGTGCATCATGTCGTCATAGGTTAGCGTGATCGGGCGTTTGCCAGAGGTCATGTAGGTGATCTTGCAGGCGTTGGATTCTTCGTCATAAGCCTGCTGCAGATCGGTCTTGAGGAAATTGCCGTCATAGACGATGCGCGGATCGCGCTTGATCCAGAGCGTGATCATGTCGCCCATATCCTTGTAAAACTGCTGCGCTGCCGCCTTGATGCGGGCGTCGCGCGACGGCGTGGCGTAATTTTCCCACTCGGTATTGTCGGAACCATAGATGTTGTTCGGCAGGCGCGCCGGATGTTCCTTGTCGGCGATGCCGTCCGAGATCGCCAAATTCACATATTGCGCGCGGTCGCCCAGATCGTTGCACATGGTCCGCATCGTCTGGCGCAGCTCGTAGATGGGGTTGTAGTCCATCTTGCCGCCGGAGATAGCGACACGCGCGTACTCATAGAAGCCAAGCTTGATCCCGTTATAGGTGTAACGAGCCTTCTTCACATCGCCGCTGGAATTCGGCTCGGTGCCGACATATTGGACCAGCGAATAATCCGGGATCTGGTCGTTTTCCGCATAAGCCATGTGGCCGCCCAGCAGATGGCCCGCGCCGTCGCGATGCGCACCGACAAGCTTGAACGGACGCCAGTTCTTGAAGCCACCGCCCAACCGCGCGGGGCTCCGCCCGAACTGCGCGCCATAGACGCTGCGCGTGATGGTGAAATCGGGATGTGCGTCCATGTAGTAGGCCCGGCCGTCACCATCGACGCGATAAACGATGCCGACATGGCCGTTCACGTCATAGACAATGGTGCCGGGACGAATGGAGCCGGGCGCCAGCGTGGGCGAATAGAAATCCGAAAGGATGCCGCGCTTCTCGCCTGCGTCGGTGCGATAGGTGCCGGAGAAAACCGTTTCCAGAGTTTGGCGGATCGCATCCGGTCCGTTGATGCCCGCGCCGGTGTCGATGAAGTCGTGGCGCGACACCGCGCGGTTCGCCGTCTTGGTGAAACGCAGGTCGCCACCCTCGCCCGACAGCGCGTTCACGAAGCTGAACGGCAGGCCGTTCTTCCACGCGTAATAGGCGCGCAGCAGGTAAGGCAGCTTGGCGCAGTCCACATCGATATCGACGAAGGCCTGATCGGTGTTGCGATAGGGGTTCGCTGCGTTACGCAGGCAGCTTTCGGACGACGAGCAGTTGGTTTCGCCGATGGCCTGGACGAATCGGCCGAAGCCGTCCTCGTCCGCCTGGGTCCAATGGTCCTTGGTGATGCGCCAGCCGCCATGGGCCCAGGCGGGCGCAGCCAGGCAAGCCAGCAAAACGGCAAGAAGCAGTCTACGCATTGCCCCACCACCCTTTGCGCCAGCGTCCTGTCCGGGGGGCCGCCAAGTCAAGGCAAACCGGCCTTAAGCCTGAACGCGCGTTCGACAGATTATGTCTTATGCTGCACTGCAATATTCTCGAAAGTTGCATGACAAGACAGATGAAACGCTGTAATTTGCTTCAACATAAAAGCCGGACAGCCGGAACGGCCAAGTTCGGGGAGGAAATGCGAAGGCCGGGTCACTCCGGCCTTTCGTGTTTTTGGGGCTGCGCTACGTTGTTCCAGCCAGAGGTTGTTTGTCGATTTTCGCCCTTTCGGAATCGCGCAGAGTCCAAATCTCGTGGGCGGATGAAAAACAACTACCTCTATTTGTCTTGCAGAATTGCGGGCACCCCTCCCGTCTGCCTCTCCCGCGAATTGAATGTCGATTTTTTCGATTCCGGATTCGCTGAAAACCTACATCTTGTATCTGTGGCACGCGCGAAGCAGTCGTTTTCACGTTTGCCGCATCCCCCCCCTTTCCCCCTTCTCCGTTGCTATCAGAGCCGAGAGGTCCTGAGAGATAGTGCGGACGTCCCTGGATGGAAGAGGTCGTTGTGACGAAGTCCCCGGCTGTGTCCTTGAGACAACACATTCCGTCAACGGATTTCTATAATTGGTCGCTGCATTTCGGACGTTGGCGCGAGATCAATGCGGCAGTCGCCGTCATCGCGATGGCGCTCATTGCGTTGACTTAAAGATCGACGATCTTCAGCGCGATCAGGACATAGAAAATCGCCCATAACATGACGGCAATGCCGAGGGCGATAAGTACTTTGGTGCCGATACGCGGAGAGAGAGGCGCGCCGGTATTCGGATCGACGGCGCCCAACCCCACAGGAAACAGGCAGAACAGCGCGACAAAGAAAAACCCGGCGAAAGCGCTGAGAAGAACCGCGCCATGTACTGCGCCGAGGATCATGCCTGTTCCAGTTCCACCAGCGTGCCGACGAAATCCTTCGGGTGCAGGAAGATCACCGGTTTGCCATGCGCGCCGATGCGCGGCTCGCCGGTGCCGGTGATGGTCGCGCCCATTTTCTTCATCTGGTCGCGCGCGGCGTAAATGTCATCCACCTCGTAGCAGACATGGTGCATGCCACCATTCGGATTCTTCTCGAGGAATTTCGCAATCGGCGAATTCTCGCCCAGCGGCTCCAGCAATTCGATCTTGGTATTGCCAAGATCGACGAACACGGTGGTCACGCCATGATCGGGCTGCGCCACCTCGCCGGAAACCTTGCCGCCCAGTGTGTCGCGATAAACCGCGGCAGCTTTCTTGATGTCTTTCGTCGCGATGGCGACATGGTTCAAACGGCCGATCATTTTCACTCTCCGATTGCGCTGGCGCGATTTTATGGACGCGCGGCGGCGGGCGCTAGACCCACAAAATCTCCACCCGCGTCACTGGCTTTTTGCCCCAGGCGTCATTGGCGGCGCGGCGGCCCGCGCGGCGGATCTGCTCTTTCAGGTCTTCCTCATCCGCGCGTTTGGGATTGTGGCGCTTGACGGTTGCCGCAACGGCATCGCGCACCGGTTCCTGAACATCCGCCGGAATGCCTTCAAAGAAGAAGGACGGCTCGCCCGCGATACGGCTTTTTCCATCCAGCGCCAGCGTTATTCCTATGAAACCCGCAAACGCCATGGCGCGGCGATGGCGGGTGAGGCCCGCATCGGCTTCGGTCATCACCCGGCCATCCATATAGACGCGGCCGGCGGGTACTTCGTCGATCACCATGGCGCGGCCCGGCGCGAGACGCAGCATGTCGCCGTTCTGCACAACAACCGCTTGTGGAATCTGCAACGAACGGGCGAGACGCGCATGTTCGGACATGTGGCGCAGTTCGCCATGCACCGGCACGGCGATCTGCGGCCGCACCCAGCGATACATCTCGGAGAGTTCATCGCGGCAAGGATGACCCGAGACGTGGACGAAGTGATCTTCCACCGTCAGCACTTCCACACCCAGCGCGGAAAGCTGGTTGTGCAATTCATGAATCGCGATGTCGTTGCCCGGAATGATGCGCGAGGAAAAGATCACCGCATCCCCCTCACCCAACTGCACGGTGGGATGATCGCCGCGCGCGATCCGCGCCAGCGCCGCGCGCGGCTCGCCCTGACTGCCGGTGCACAAATAAAGCACGCGATTGTCAGGCAGTTGCGCGGCTTCGTCTTCCCCGATCAGGCTTGGAAAATCATCGAGATAGCCCGTCTCGCGCGCCGCACCGGTGATGCGATGCATGGAACGGCCGACCAGCGCAACTTTGCGGCCGTGCACCTGCGCCGCCTCCGCCACGCTTTGCAACCGTGCGAGATTCGACGCGAAGCCGGTAACCGCGACCTTGCCTTTGAGCGTGCCGATGAGTTCGGTGAGGCCCTTTTTTACATCGCCTTCGGAGCCGGAATGGCCCTGCACCAGCGCGTTGGTGGAATCGCACACCATCGCCAGCACGCCTTCGTCGCCGATCTTGCGGAATGCCGCCTCGTCGGTCGCCTCGCCAATCAGCGGATCGGGATCGAGCTTCCAGTCGCCGGTGTGCATCACCGTGCCGAGCGGCGTGCGGATCACGAGCGCGTTGGGCTCCGGAATGGAATGAGTGATGGAATGAAATTCAATGTCGAACGGGCCGAGCGTGATGCGGCCGCCCAGCGGAACGACGCGCGTCTTCACGCGGTCCTGCAGGCCCGCTTCCGCCAGCTTGTCTTCCATCAGCCGCGCGGTGAACGGCGTGGCATACATCGGGCATTGCAATTGTGGCCACAGATAGCCGATAGCGCCGATGTGATCTTCATGCGCGTGCGTGAGCACGATGCCGAGCACATCCTCGGAACGCTCCTCGAGGAAGCGGATGTCCGGCATGATGATATCGACGCCGGGCGTATCGGTCTCGCGGCCGAACAACACGCCGCAGTCCACCACGATCCACTTGCGTTCATCGGGCGGGCCGAAACCGTAGGCATTGAAGTTCATTCCGATCTCGCCCGCGCCGCCAAGCGGAAGCAGGACAAGTTCGTCACTATGCATAGGTGATCCCATCACGCCTTCAACGTGCGCGGCGCCTTGGCGTTGCGCGCGTATATCTGGATCAGGCCACGGATGGTGAGATCATGGTCGAGATGATCGATCGCCTGCGTCTGCCGATGGAACGGCGTGGCAAGGCCACCCGTGCCGATCACCGTCATGGGCTTGCCGTACTCTTCCTTGATGCGCGTGATGAGGCCTTCGATCAGGCCGACATAGCCCCAGAACAGGCCGGACTGCATGGCCGGCACCGTGTCCTTGCCGATGACGTTCTGGGTGCGGCCGACGGCAACGCGCGGCAGCATCGCAGCCGCCTGATGCAGTGCCTCCGCGGAGACATTCACGCCCGGCGCGATAACGCCGCCTTCGTAATTGCCGTTCTCGTCCACGATGTCGAAGGTCGTCGCCGTGCCGAAATCGACCACGATCAGCGCGCCCTTGTAGCGTTCATGCGCTGCAACGGCGTTGACGAGACGGTCCGCGCCGACGGCAGCCGGGCGATCCGTATGGACTTCGATGCCCAGATCGACATCGGCATCACCGACGACCAGCGCTTCGCATTTCAGGTAGCGGCGGCAGAACAGGCGCAGATCGAACAACGCTTGCGGCACGACGGTCGCAATGATCGCGGCATCAAGATCGGAAAATGCCAATCCCTGCAGCTGCAAAAGCGGATTGAGGAGCACGGCATATTCATCTGCCGTGCGCGTGGTTTCGGTGACCGCACGCCATTCCGCGCGCATTTCGTTGCCGTCGAACACGGCGAAAACGATGTTGGTGTTGCCGGCGTCGACGGCGAGAAGCATCAGAAGAAAACCTCTCCGGCGGCAATCGTGCGCGTGCGGCCTTGCGCTTCGCGCAGGATAAGCGCGCCGGTGGCGTCGATACCCTCGAACACGCCGGATGTTTCCTCATGCGTGAGGCGCGCGCGGATGCGGCTGCCCAATCCCGCGGCGCGGGCGAGCCATGCATCCTGGATGGGCGAAAAGCCGTTCATCATCCAGACGTCATACCATTTCGCGAAGTGGGCCGCGAGTTGCGCGAGCGCCGCGGAGGGTGACGGCACGGAAACCCCAAGCGCGGCCAGCGACGTTGCCGGAAATTCCGTATCGGGCGGAAAATGCGCGAGGTTCATGCCGATGCCGATGGCAAGAAAGGTGAGCGCGCCGTCGCCGCCGCTTGCGGATTCCAGCAGGATGCCGGCGAGCTTGCGGCCGTTCGCCAGCACATCGTTCGGCCATTTCACCTTGATCTCCGCATTGGGCGCGAAACTGGACGCCGTATCGGCGGCGGCAATGGCCGTCACGAAGGAGAGCTGCGCGCATTCCGATGCGGGCTTGCCCGGCGCGATCAGCAATGTGGCGGCGAGGTTTCCGGCCGGGGAGTCCCAGGCGCGGCCTCGCCTGCCCCGGCCTGCGGTCTGCCTGTCAGCACGCAGCCAGATGGG
>JANWJQ010000123.1 GCA_025451875.1 Rhizomicrobium sp. | reverse complement strand
TTCCCGCAAGGCCGCGTGACGGACCACCGCATCAACCTGACGCTTTACAAGTTGGACAAGATCATCTCCGGCGATGAGTTGGGCGACATCATCGATGCGCTGGTGGCGCAGGATCAGGCCGACCGCCTGGCCGCGCTGGAGTCGGAAGAGAGTTGATCGCTTTCCGTCCTTTTTTGTCATCACCCGGACAAGCCGGGTGATGACGGAGTAGGGTTTGGATATGGATGCAACTGAGGTTCTCAAAACCGTGGCCAAGCGGCTCGAAACTGCCGGTATGGATTCCGCGCGTTTGGAAGCGCGCATTCTGATTGACCATGCACACGGCGATGAGGGTGTTCTTGAGAAGTCCATCAGCCGCCGTCTCCGCCATGAACCCATTGCCTACATCACCGGCCACAAGGAATTCTGGAGTCTGGATTTCGATGTCGGCCCCGGTGTGCTGATTCCGCGTCCGGAGACCGAATTGCTGGTCGAGGAAGCGCTGAAGGCCTTCCCGGACAAGGATGCATCTCTGAATGTCCTGGACCTGGGCACAGGAAGCGGCGCGATCCCGATTGCGTTTCTCAGCGAGCGCCCGAACGCGCGCGGCCTCGGTATCGAGCAGTCGCAGGAGGCGATGATCTGGGCGCGCAAGAACATCGCGCGGCATCATCTTGAGCCTCGTCTCAGGCTTCAGGGCGACGACTGGCTGATGCTCGGCGAAGGCCGGTTCGATGTGATCTTTTCCAACCCCCCCTATATCGAGAGCGACGTCATTCCCACGCTCGATCCCGATGTGAAGGATTACGAACCGGTCGCTGCGCTGGATGGCGGCCACGACGGGTTGGATGCCTATCGCGTCCTGGCGCCGATCATCGCCGCGCGTCTCGCACCCGGCGGGCGAACCTTTCTGGAGATCGGGCAGGGGCAGGAACAAAAGGTTCTTAAAATTCTCGCGGCATCTGGTCTTGAAACGGTACAGGTCGCTGCCGATTTAGCCGGCATCCTCCGTTGCGTGATTGCCGCACCCGCCTGAAATCGGGGAAAAAAAGCCTTGGAAAGGCGAGCCTGACTCGCTAGGTTCAAGACGTTGTAGGGGACTCAGGAACCCCGTCGGCTGCCCGGAGAGATTCGGTGGCAGCCAGACCGGCCTCGGGGGACGGTCGCGCGGATGTCGCGCCGGTTCCTGCAAAAGCGGACGAGAACATTTCTCGCGGATTTATGCGGCAACCACACATGCCTGTGTTGGCATGACGATTTTTTTGGCGAAGCAGCACGCGGAAATCGCGGCTGCATGGAAACGATGATCATCATATCAGAAGAAGAGGGGCACCAGTGAAACGCTCTCGTGGACGTGGCCGTCGGCCGCAACATAGCAATCAGGGTGGCGGAGGCGGCGGTGGCGGCGGCGGTGGTGGTGGAAATTACAACAACCCGAACCGCTCCTACGATTCGAATGGCCCGGAAGTAAAAATCCGCGGTAACGCCTCGACCGTGTACGAAAAATATCTGCAGCTCGCGCGCGACGCCAATTCCGGCGGCGACCGGGTGATGGCGGAGAACTATCTGCAGCACGCCGAGCATTACTATCGCATTCTCGCCGCCCAGCAGGCGCAGCAGCAGCAATATGCGCAGCAGCAGGCGCAGAACCAGCCGAACGGCAATGGCGGCCAGCAGAACGGCAACGTTCAAAACGGCAACGGCCAATATCGCGGCCCGAATGGAAATGGCGATCAGCAGCCTTATCCTTCGGATGCGCAGCCGCAGGGTGGCCCGTCATTCTCTCTGAACGAGTCTCAGAATGAGGACGAGGGCGAAGAAGAAGCTGCCGAATAGGTTTCGCATGTTTTGATTTTTCAACCGCGCGGAGTTCATGCTCCGCGCGGTTTTGTTTTGGGATGCCGCAATGATGTCATTTGCGTTCTGGATGGTGACGCTTGCCGCGGCGATGGGGGCGGGTCTCGCTTTTCTGTTTCTTAAACCCGCGCCCCGGTCCGCATTGCTGGCTGCGGTTCATGGCATTGCCGGCGCGAGCGGATTTGGTCTTCTGATTTGGGCGTTGCAGACGCCGGACCTGCGCGCGGATGCGCTTGGGGTTGGAGCATTTGCGGAATATGCGGCGGTTCTTATCGGGATGGCTCTGGTTGTGGGGCTTGTCATCGGGTTCGGGCCGGTACGCATCCGCCGCAGCCGGGGGCTTCTGATCGCCATCCACGGAACCATCGCCGTCTCGGGTTTCGTGCTTTTGATGGCCTATCGGTCGCTGGGCTGAACGCCGAATTCCTGATTTTTGAACCCTTGAAGAGTACGGACCGGGAACCCAGATCTGCATCAAGGAACCGTGCCCGTCCGGGGCGGTATTCTAATTTCATGGGACTATGGTTGCTCGCCCGCGAGGGGGGAGCCTTAGGGCTTGAGAGGACAGAATGGACATACAGAAATTCACGGAGCGCGCGCAGGGCTTCATCCAATCCGCGCAGTCGCTCGCTTTGCGTTCCAACAATCAGCAATTCCTGCCGCAGCATCTTCTGAAGGTGCTGCTCGACGACGAGGAAGGTCTGGCCGCGCGGCTTATCACGGCGGCGGGCGGCAATCCCGCACAGGTGCGCTCGCAGAACGACGTCGCGCTGGCCAAGGTGCCGCGCGTCGAGGGCGGCAACGGGCAGGTCTATCTCGCGCCGGAAACCGCGCGCCTGCTCGACAACGCCCAGCAGATCGCCACCAAGGCCGGCGACAGTTTCGTCACCGCCGAATATCTTCTGCTCGCGCTCACCATGGCGACGGGCACCGATGTGGCGCGCATCCTGAAGGATGCCGGCGTCACCGCGCAAAATCTCAACAAGGCGATTGCCGATCTGCGCCAGGGCCGCACCGCCGACAGCGCGACGGCGGAAAACGCTTACGATGCGCTAAAGAAATACGCTCGCGATCTCACGGAGGTCGCGCGTTCCGGCAAGCTCGATCCGGTCATCGGTCGCGACGAGGAGATCCGCCGCACGATTCAGGTTCTGGCGCGCCGCACCAAGAACAATCCCGTGCTTATCGGCGAGCCCGGCGTTGGCAAGACCGCGATCGCGGAAGGCCTCGCGCTGCGCATCGTCAATGGCGACGTGCCGGAAAGCCTGCGCGACAAGCGGCTGATGGCGCTCGACATGGGCGCGCTGATTGCCGGCGCGAAATTCCGTGGCGAGTTCGAAGAACGCCTGAAGGCCGTACTGACCGAAGTCACCGGCGCGAGCGGCAAGATCATTCTCTTCATCGACGAATTGCACACGCTGGTCGGTGCCGGCGCGGCGGAAGGGTCGATGGATGCCTCCAACCTGCTGAAGCCTGCATTGGCGCGCGGCGAACTGCATTGCGTCGGCGCGACCACGCTCAATGAATACCGCAAATATATCGAGAAGGACGCGGCGCTGGCGCGGCGCTTCCAGCCGGTGTTCGTCAGCGAGCCGACGGTGGAAGACACCGTTTCCATCCTGCGCGGGCTGAAGGAGAAATACGAAGTCCATCATGGCGTTCGCATCACCGATGCGGCGATCGTGGCGGCGGCAACGCTCTCCAACCGCTACATCACCGACCGTTTTTTGCCGGACAAGGCCATCGACCTGATGGACGAGGCCGCGTCGCGCCTGCGCATGCAGGTGGATTCCAAGCCTGAAGAACTGGACGAACTCGACCGCCGCGTGGTGCAGCTCAAGATCGAGCGCGAGGCGTTGAAGAAGGAAACCGACAAGGCATCCCAGGACCGCCTCGTCACGCTGGAGCATGACCTCGCCGAGCTTGAAGAGAAGTCCGCAGTGCTCACGGCGAAATGGAAAGAGGAGAAGAAATCCGTCTCCGACGTGCAAGGCCTGAAGGAACGGCTTGATGCGGCGCGGCAGGAAGTGGAAGTCGCGCAGCGCAACGGCAATTTCGCGCGCGCGGGCGAACTCACCTATGGCGTGATCCCCGATCTCGAAAAGAAGATCGCCGAGATCGATTCCAGGAATCAGGCGGCGCTCGTCAATGAGGCGGTGACGCCGGAGAATATCGCGCAAGTCGTGTCCCGCTGGACCGGTATTCCCGTCGACAAGATGCTGGAAGGCGAGCGCGAAAAGCTGCTCCACATGGAGTCATCGCTGGAAAAGCGCGTCGTCGGCCAGGACGAAGCCGTGAAGGCGATCTCCAACGCCGTGCGCCGCGCGCGCGCCGGATTGCAGGATCCGAACCGTCCCATCGGCTCGTTTCTGTTCCTCGGCCCGACGGGCGTCGGCAAAACCGAACTCACCAAGGCGCTCGCCGCGTTCCTGTTCGACGACGATACCGCACTGGTGCGCATCGACATGAGCGAGTTCATGGAAAAGCACTCCGTGGCCCGCTTGATCGGCGCGCCGCCGGGTTATGTCGGCTATGAAGAGGGTGGCGTGCTCACCGAAGCGGTGCGCCGGCGTCCCTATCAGGTGATCCTGTTCGACGAAGTCGAGAAGGCGCATGCGGATGTGTTCAACGTGCTCTTGCAGGTTCTGGACGACGGCCGTCTGACCGACGGGCAGGGCCGCACGGTGGATTTCAAGAACACGGTCATCATCCTCACCTCGAACCTCGGCACCGAGTTCATGGTGGGCGATGACAACAAGGCCGCGCGTGCGAATGTCATGCAGGCGGTTCGCGGGCATTTCCGCCCCGAATTCCTGAACCGTCTGGACGAGATCATCATCTTCCACCGCCTCACGCGGGGAAACATGGACAAGATCGTCGATATCCAGATCGAGCGGCTTCAGGCACTGCTGGCGGATCGCAAGATCACGATCCATCTCGACGCCAAGTCGCGCGAATGGCTGGCGGCGGCGGGCTACGATCCGATCTATGGCGCGCGTCCGCTCAAACGCGTGATCCAGCGCCGCTTGCAGGATCCCTTGGCGCAGTTGCTGCTGGAAGGGCGCATCGGCGATGGCGCGGACGTCAAGGTCAGCACCAACAAGGCTGGCCTCACCATCAACGGGCAATCGTTTGACGTCGGCGAGGACGTCTTCGCGCCCGAGCCGCCCAGCCACGCGATCCACTGACGACACGAGGCCGGAGAGAAATCTCCGGCCTTTGTTTCGCGCGACGGAACTTTCATCGCGCGGAACACGCATTGATCCGAACATCGTTGAGACGCGTAAGCACTCATATGCCGTGCTGGCTTTGGTCGTTCAAAGTCCATGGCGATAGGAGTTGAACATGAACGTCTCAAAACTATTGGGCGCGACCGCGCTCGTGGCATTTGCATTTGCAACGCCGGTTCTCGCCGCAAGCGATCCGATGGTTGGCGGCGCCGCGATGTACGCGAACAAGAACATCGTCGAAAACGCCATGAATTCGGCCGATCACACCACGCTGGTTGCCGCGGTCAAAGCGGGCGGCCTTGTCGATACGCTGGAAGGTCCTGGCCCGTTCACCGTCTTCGCGCCGACCAACGAAGCCTTCGCCGCGCTTCCGGCCGGAACGGTCGACACGTTGCTGAAGCCGGAAAACAAGGCGACTCTCGACAAGATTCTGACCTATCACGTCGTTCCCGGCAGCCTCGATACCGCCGCGCTCGACAAGATGATCAAGGACGGTAATGGCAAGGCGTCGCTCAAGACGGTTCAGGGCGACACGCTCACGGTCGAAGGCCATGGCAAACACCTGACCGTCACCGACGAAAAGGGCGACACCGCCACGATCACCATCGCCAATGTGTATCAGAGCAATGGCGTCATTCTGGTCGTCGACAAGGTTTTGATGCCGAACTGATTGGCAACGCGTTTTGTGAATGGAAAGGCCGGCGGGGAACCGTCGGCCTTTCTTTTAAGCGGCGTGCACTTCGTCCGTCACCACCTCGAAATCCACCAGCTTGGGAGGGCCGAAGGCGGTGGAGATCGCGGGGTCGGCGGCGTCCTGGCCGCGCACGATCAGGATGCGGCCCGATGCGCGGTTTGTTGTGACGCGCATCCAGCGTGAGCCATAGGGCGCTGGCGCACCCGGCGTGACGGAAGGTCGCGATGGCTCTTTATTCCGCGATAACCCGCACAAACAGCATCGCGCCGTGCGGATTGCTGCCATAGCTGGGCACGGCATGCGGCGCGAAGTCGAACGCGTAAAGCGCGCCGAGACCGAATTTCAGATGTTCGGCCACGCGGAAATCCTTGATGCCGCCCAGCGTGATCTGGCTCGCGTCCAGCTTACGGCCCAGCGCGTCGAGTTCGCGGTTCTGCACCCATTCCGCGCGGGTGAAGAGCGTCCATAGATCGGCGGGCTTGTATTCGGCTTCGGCAAACAGCCCGTTCAACTTCGTGCCGTCGCTTTCGTCCTTCAATCCCCATCCGATGGTGGCGGCGAACGAGCCGCCGCTTTCGAACGGCTTCACATAGGTCGCGCTGGCGGTGACGCGGTTCTCGTTGAGCGCAGGTTCAAGTTGTTCGGGGCTTTTCAGAGTGCCCCAGGATGTTTGCAGCGACCAGTTCGCATCCGGATTCCAGCTCAATCGCACTGCCGTGGAATCGAACTTCGCCGAATCGAAACCGAAGCGCTGCTGGTCCGGCTCGCGGCCGGTGAATTGCGAAGCTTCGATCTTCCAGTCGCCGCTGACGAACCCCGCCGTCACCACGCCGAAGGTGATGTGCGTGGAGTCGAACCAGTGATGGGTGATGGGCGCGTCGGGAATATCCATCCCGCTCGCGCGATGCATGAACGCCGCCGGTCCCAGCGCCGGCTCACCCGGATAGCCGAAATAGACAAACGCGCTTTCGTCGCCGTTGAAGCGGTGCGCGTAAGTGCCGGACAGTTCCATGAACAGATCGTGCGGATGCTGCCGGTCGATCAGCGGCGTTACGCCGTTCGCGGTCTCACCGGTGGCGAACAGCAGTGGATAGCCGCTCTTGCCCATGAAAGCGTCGGGACTGAGCATCGCGCGGAATTGCAGTGTATCGCTCTGCCCGAAATCGCGCCGCGCCATCCCCATCAGCATTCCGGCAAGGAATGTCTTGTCCGCGCCGCGCGGTCCGCTTTGCGTGTCGTATATGCCCCACAGCATCATGTGGCCCATCAGCGACCAGTCGCCCGCCATCGCGTGAATGCCGTTGTGTTCCGCCGCGTCGGGCTGCCAGCTCGTGCCGGAGGCGTCGCGCGTCATCGGATAGCTGCCGAGAACGCCCGTCATCGGCATGTCCATTTGCGCCATATCGTGATGGCTCACGTCCATGCCGGGCATGTTTCCCATATCCATGTTGCCCATATCCGATTGCGCATAGGCAGCAGAGGCCAGCAGGCAAGACGACAGGACAAGTGCGGCGCGTTTCATCAGTGCATGTCCATGTGATCGTGATCGTGATGTTCGCCGCCGCTGGCGACAACGGCCTTGTATTGCGCGGGCGAAAGCAGCGGCAATTTCTGAAGGAAGGCGACCATGTCCCAGATTTCTTCGTCGCTGTGCGTCATGCCCCATGCGGGCATGCCGCTCATCTTGATGCCGTGCTTGATGACCCAGAACTGCTCGCGCGGATCGCCATGCTTGAAACGCCAAAGCACCGGCGGTTTTGGATTCATGCCGGGCCGCATCTCGTTCTCCGCCATGCCGGGCGCAAGATGGCAGGCGGTGCACATGGCGTCGTAATGCGCCGCGCCATCGGCGATCATGTGATTGCTCAGCGGCGGCACAACGACATCGCCAGATCGGCTTTCGATCGAGCGCTCGCGGATGGCTGCGATAAGCGCTTTCGTGACGCCCGCGTGCGGGGCGTCCGCCGCAACATTGTAGAGCCCGGAAAACGAGAATGCGGCCAACCCCACAAGCAGCAGGGCGAGCGCGGCGACGGCGCCCGTCATCAGCGTTCGCGAATTCTGGGACATGCGGTTCCTCCCGGGATACCGTATGGGGGTATTATCGGACGCACAACAAAAAAGCCGGAAGATTTGCTTCCGGCCTTTTCCATCTTACATCGCGAAAGCTTTAGTCCTTCGCGGCGCGAAGATCGCCGCCGCTGTCCGCGACTTTGCTTTCCAGCGGCATCGCAGCCATCTCGCTCAGGATGTGGGTGCGTTCGTTCTTGAACGCGACCAGTTCCTTGCCGAACAGGCGGCGTCCGGTCGCCATTTTCACGGTCGCCGGATTGACCTGCTGGTTGTTGATGCGGATTTCGTAGTGCAGATGCGGGCCCGTCGCCATGCCGGTCATGCCGCTATAGGCGACGATCTGGCCCTGGCGGACGCGCGTGCCGACATGCGTGCCGGGCGAGAAGCGCGACAGATGGCCGTAAGCCGTGGCGTAACCGTTCTGGTGATCGATCAGCATGAAGTTGCCGTAGCCGTTCGACCAGCCTTCCTGCTTGATGATGCCGCCGCCGGCCGCCATTACGGGCGTTCCCGTCGGCACGGCGAAGTCGATGCCCTTGTGCATGCGGGTGTAGCCGAGCACCGGATGGAAGCGCATGCCGAAGCCGGATGAAATGCGCGCGCCGTCCACCGGCGTCTTCATCAGCATGGATTTCGCGCTTTGGCCGTTGGCGTCGAAATAATCGGGGCCGTCCGGTCCCTTCGGATCGAAGCGGTAGAGCGCGATGGTGCGTCCGCCGATCTTCATGGCGGCGTATTTGATGTCGCCCTGTTTCGCGGCCTGCCCGTCGGGCGTGTAATAATAGGAGTAGAGAACCTCGAAGGAATTTCCCGGCTTCAGGTCGCGCTGGAAGTCCACTTCGTAGGAGAACATCTTGATCATCTGCACGACGACGTCGGCGGGAATGCCGGCCTGCATCGCGGCGAGATAAAGCGAGGAGTCGATCGTCGCGCCTGCGCGATGGATCTTCTCCTTGAGCTCCTTCACCTGGTCCTGCGCGGTGAATGCGCCGTTCGCGCCGCGCGCGATCGTCACTTCATGCTCGACGGACGGCGAGAAGCTGATCGAAAGAAGTTTTCCGGCCGGCGTCGGAGCGGTATCGACGACGCTGTCGGAGAAATCGCTGTCCGCATCTTCCGATCCCGGCGGCGGCGCGTAGGTGATCTGCGCAACATGGGTGTGCTGCGGCGCCACCGGCGCGGTCAGGAGCTGATGCGGTTCGGATTGGAACGTGAGTTCGAAAGATTGGCCCGCGCGCAGTGAGCGCACTTCGAAGTTCTTCGACAGCGCGACCACGGCGGCGTTCGCATCGTCATCCGACACGCCGGCATCGGTCAGCGCGCCGACGAGCGTGTCGCCCGGGTCCATGGTGATGGTGCGTGTTTCGACGCCGGAATCTTCCGTCGCGCCGGAACGTTCGGTTGCGAGCGAGTAATCGAGCGCGGTGGGGCCCGTGTTGGCGACCGGCGAAACCTGTTGCGAGGAGCCGAGCGGCGCGAAGGAAGCGTAGTTCGCGCCCTGGCTGGTCTGCCTGGCAAGGCGCATGAAAAGTTCGTAGGGCATCAGCGAACGTTCGCGAGATGGGCGCGACATGCCGTCCAGCGGAATAGTTCCGGCCGCAAGCCACGCGATCGAACCTGCAATCAAGGCGGTGACGGACGTCGAAACCAAAGCCCAACGGCCATCGGTTGACGAAAGCACGGACGCGGCAGCGCTTGTCGAATTGCGCCATTGCGACACAAGGTTCGCAAACGGCACGGTGGCGTGGCGAGGATCCACGTCATCTCCTCTTTTTTTATATACCGGCTTGGGAATCACGCCCCCAGCCCCTCTCTGTGCCCGACCGAAGCAGGGCGCTGCATATAGCCTGACCATGATTAGCGCCGTCAACCTTTACCGGCGCGTTAACTCCATCCTGAACAGATTCGGGACGCACGCCGATTTTAAGGTTTGCTCCGCAAGCAGCGGGCCAATCGGTCAGTCTCGTTAAGAGATAAAAAAACGCGCCGTGGAGGTTGTCCACGGCGCGCTGTGATTCGTTCGGTTGAAGGGGGGATTACAACCGGACGAGGAGAAGTTCCGCGATGCGGGCATGAAGGGCGCCCACGCCGCGCGCGATATGCAGCACCACGAAGAAGAGCAGCAGGCCCAGGACCGCGAGCACGACAAGGCCCGGCGCCGTCTGCAGGAAGTGCTGGAGGAACGGGTTCTCTTCAAGCTGGATGTTCACATGGCCGGTGATAAGGCCCGCGAGCGCGCCGCCGGTGACACCGATCGAGCAAGCCAGGCCAACCACCGCGATCACGAAATAGGCGACGCCCAGCGGCAGCATCAGCAGCAGATAGAGCATCGAGGACCAGGTGCGAACGTCGGACAACGTGTCCTTGATGCGCGCCCACAGGGTTTCTTCGGCCTGCGTCGTTGCCGGCAATCTGCGCGGCATGCGCACGCCCAGAAGCGCTTCGACGATGCGGCCTTCAACGTGCGCGAGCACGCGGACCGAGCCGACGAAGAGCAGGGCGAAGGGAATTCCGATGATGAGGATGAACAGGCCGATCGATAGCGAGAGGCCGACGACCGTCCAGGTGAAGTAGAAGATGCCCGTCGCGAGTGACAGCAGCATATAGACCAGCGCGCCATAGGTGCGCGGATCCGAAAGCACGTTGAAGAAGCCGTAGGGCCGCTCGTCCTGCGGCAAATCCGATTTGGGGAATGGTCCCGATAATGTCGCTTCCATGGATTTATACTCCTCCGCGATCTCTGCTGGCGTTCCGTAGGTCTCCACAACGGAAGCCAGCACCTCCGCTTCGGACAATTCCGGATTCTGCGCGATCTCGTTGCGCAGATGCTCCTCGCAGTCGTTGAGCGCATCCACGATCAGACCTGGCGGGCATTTTTCGGCCCGCAGCGCTGCTGTCAGCGCGTTCAGGTAATCCCTGACCGTTTCAGGCTGTCGGCTGGTATTCATGTTTGGTCCCGCCAGCCTGCAGCGCGTCGTCCACGAATTCGCGCATGTCCTTCCAGGCACCCTGCCAGTCGTTGAGGGCCTGCAGGCCATCACTCGTGATGTTGTAGTAACGGCGCGGGGGCCCGAAGGCGGATGCTTCCACCCGGCTTTCCAGCAAGCCCAGCGAGTTCAAGGACCGCAGGACGGGATAGATCGCGCCCTGCTTGAAGATCAGTCCGCCTTCGCCTTCCGCCTTCACGGCTTTGGCGATTTCGTATCCGTACATTTCACGTCCAGCGCGGGCGAGCACCGCCAGCAGGACGAGCGATGAAAGCCCGGCCATGAGTTCTTTACGGAATTTGCGCGTGTATTGGGTCTCTTCAGTCACGACGCGCCTTTGTCCGCCTCCCTTGCTATTACGAAGTTCTATCTAGCACGGACTTCACACTATGCAAGGGTGACCTGTAGCGAAGTTGAAAATATTTTGATTCCAGACTGCTTTCCAGCTTTTTCGGGAAAACTGCCGGGTCGGTCCAAAATACACTTTACTTGTTCTCTTTATGTTCTTATATTTGTCGAATCTCACCCATGAGGGGGCGGTCCGGACCGTCCTGATCGCCGGGTGAGATCGGCGTCCACAGAAGGGCTCGTAACGAGGGCCAGGAGGTGGAAGCCGCAGATCCGATACCGCTGCCGCCGCGCGCCCGACACGGGATCGCCCGAGAAGGCAGAGCAGGAGAGTGTCCTGCAGCGTGAAAGTTTCGCCAAGACCACAGGGCCGGACGAACCGGATAAACCGCGATAGCAAGCGGTCCCTGTCGAGTGAAGCAAAGTAGCGAAGTGGCTCTCGGGTCTCGGCTCAAAAACGCCGGGTGCGGGATGCCGGAATGGCTCCCAAACTTGCCGCTCTTCGAAAGAAGAGCACCCGCCGCCTGAAAAGGGCGGCCCTTTTCGTGCACACGCCTTCAAAGGCGTCCCGCACCGCCCTCATCGTTTCCGAGCAGGCGTATATTTCGAAGAAAATCCGAAACCGGAATAATGCGGAGCTTTGCCCGAACGGTCACAGCGGGCCCGTTTCGAACGTCTTTATCCAAACCATCACAGGAGTTGGACATGAGCGAACGCTTCAATTTCTACAAATCAGCCCCCGGCGGCACCAAGTTGATGCTCGACATGGAGAAATATCTCCACGACTGCGGACTCGAAGAGCCGCTGATCCATCTGGTAAAGATGCGCGCTTCGCAGATCAACGGCTGCGCCTATTGCCTCGACATGCATTCGCGCGACGCGCGCAAGCACGGCGAAACCGAACAGCGGCTCTATGTGCTCGATGCCTGGCGCGAAACGGAGCTGTTCACGCCGCGCGAGCGCGCAGCCCTGGCGTGGACGGAAGCGCTGACGTTGATCTCGCAAACCCACGCGCCGGATTCCGCTTACGCCGAAGCGAATGCGCAATTCAGCGATACGGAGCTGGCAAACCTCACCTTGCTGATCGGCACGATCAACACATGGAACAGAATCGCGATCAGCTCGCACATGCCGATCCCCGTCCAGAAGGCGGCATGAAAGCGCGCGCAGAGCGACCGGAACGTTCGATCGCTTCGGCCCGTGGATCAACGCCGCGCGATCAAATTTGAGCGCGACGCTTGCAACCGCGTATCGCACATGCTCTGTGCGGTGCGCGCCGCGTTTTGGTCCGAGTTCCGCATGAATGTTGACGCTTATCTTGATCGCATCGGGCTGAATGCGCGCCCGCCCGCGACACTCGCCGGTCTCACCGCCATCCATCGCGCGCATTCGTTGTCGATCCCCTACGAAAACATCGACGTGCAGTTCGGCCGGCTGGTGACGATCGAGCGTCCCGCGATTTACGAGAAGATCGTGGAGAAGAAGCGCGGCGGCTGGTGCTACGAAATGAACGGCATCATGGGCTGGGCGCTGGGGGAGTTGGGTTTCAACGTCACCCGCGCCACCGGCTCGGTAATGCGCGAAGCCTCCGGCGATGCTTCCAACGGCAATCATCTGGTGCTGCGGGTGGAACTGCCCGAAGGCCTCTATCTTGCCGATGTCGGTTTCGGTGATGGGCCGCGCAATCCGATCCGCGTCGTGCCCGGCGCGTTCCATGCGGATGGCTTCGACTTCAGCCTGCGCCGTGTCGATGACCGCTGGTGGCGTTTGAACAACGATCCGCGCGGCGGCGCACCGAGTTTCGATTTCAATCTCGATCCGGCGGACGAAAAGCTGCTGGCCGAGAAATGCGACTTCCTGCAGACAGCGCCGACATCGCCTTTCGTGCAGAACCTGGTGGTGCAGCGGCATGTGCCGCACGGCCTGGAAATCCTGCGCGGCCGCACATTGCGCAGCATTCGTGCCGACGGGATTAGCGACCGCGTGATCGCGAATGCGGATGAACTTGTGGAGACGCTGAAAACCGTCTTCGCGCTCGACCTTCCGGACGTCGCGGTGTTGTGGCCGAAAATCTTCGCGCGCCACGAAGAGGTCATGGCGCAGAAGGCTGCGAATGCCTAAGCCTTGGCGATAAAATCGCGAACGATCGGATAAATCTCGTTCTGCCAGCGATGGCCGGCGAACACGCCATAATGGCCAACGCTCTTCTGCAGATGATGCTGCTTGCGGTTCGGCTTGATGCTCGGCGTCAGCGCATGCGCAGCTTCCGTCTGGCCCGGTGCGCAGATATCGTCGTTCTCGCCTTCAACGGTCAGCAATGCGGTATTCTTGATCGCGCTGAGGTCGGCAAGCTGTCCGCGCCATTTGAACATGCCGCGCGCCAGATGATGGTCCTGGAACACGCGCTCGACGGTTTCGAGGTAGAATTCCGCGGGCATGTCGAACACGGCGAAATATTCATCGTAGAAATTGCGTGTCGCCGCGGCCTTGTCGTCGCGGGCATGGATGACATGCTCGAACAGGTCCAGATGCGCCCGGATATGGCGGGGCAGGTTCATCGACATGAAGCCGCTGACCTGCAGGAAGCCGGGATAGACGCGGCGATGCGCGCCCTTGTAGCGCGCGGGCACGGGGGAGATGAGGTTCTTCTCGAACCACGCGATCGGATGATCCATGGCGAGATAGTTCACCACCGTCGGATTAATCCGCGTGTCCACAGGACCGGCCATCAATGTCAGCGAGCGCGGCTGCGCTGGGCTGTTATTCTGCGCCATCAACGCCACCGTTGCCAGAAGGGCATTGCAGGGCTGGCAAACACCGATCACATGCGCATCGGGTCCGAGATACTCGATGAAGCGCATGACATGCTCGACATAGTCGTCGAGCCCAAAGGCGCCTTTATCACGCGGGATATCGCGCGCGTTGTTCCAGTCCGTGATGAAAACGTCGTGGTCCGGCAGCAGCGTGCGCACGGTGTCTCGCAGCAAGGTCGCGAAATGGCCGGCAAGCGGCGCCACCAGCAGCACGCGCTTCTGCTTCAGTGAAATCGATTTGCGGAAATGCAGCAGGGTGCCGAACGGCGTTTCGAGCGCGGGCACTTCGCTGATCTGAACGGCGTTGCCGGCAAGCTTGATGTCCGCGATGTCGTAGGACGGGCGCTCATGCGTGAGGCCGCTGCGTGCAACCAGCTCCGCGGCGGCGCCCATGGTGCGGGCAAAAAGATTGCCCCACGGCCCAGCCATCGGCTCCCGCAGCACGGAGGCTGTGAGGTCGGCATAGATACGCAGCGGAGCAAGAAAATCCTGCCGCGCCTGATACGCGTTGTACAACATGCGTCGCGAACGCCCCTTCGTGCCTGATTCCCCGGCACCTTGGTGTGAAGCCTAGTGTATAACGTGCTGCATTGCGAAATGGTTTCTTGCGGGTGCGAAGAGGGGCGGGAAATGGCGGTAATCAGCGTTTTGGCTGCGGGAACGCGGGGAGATGCACAACCGCCGGCAATGCTCTGCCGCGAACTGGCAAAGCGCGGGCATGAGGTCCGTTTCCTGGCCCATGCCGAGTTCAAGAACATGGTCGATGGCAGCGACGTGGCGTTGAGGCCGTTGCCGGGTGATCTTCGCAATGAATTCCTGAGCGCGGACGCGCAGAATTTTTTCGCCAGCGGCAATCCTGCCGCCTTCATCCGCTGGTATCTCGATGTCGCGAAAAAGTTCGCCGCGCAGATGACGCCCATGGTGCGCGACTATTGCGAGGGCTCCGATATCGTCGTCGGAACCGGCTTGCTCGACTATTACTCCAACATGATGGCGCGGCTGCTGAAGACCAAGGCCGTGCATGCCTATATGCAGCCCGCCGTGCCGACGCGCGACTTTCCCTGCTCGCTGATTGCCGTGCCGCCGTTCGAACTGCCGGGCTGGCTCAACAAGCTGGAGGCGCGCCTCTATTTCGAGGCGCTGTGGCTTGGCGCGCGGCCGGTCGCAAAATATGCGCACGATCTGCTCGGATTGCCGCCGCCTTCGTGGCGCGTGCCGATCATGGAAGAACTCCATCATGACCAACCGTTCCTGATGGCTTATAGCGAAGCGTTCCTGCCACGGCCGAAAGATTGGCCAGATCATGTGGAGGTCACAGGTTTCTGGTTTCAGGACACGCCGCCTTCGTGGCAGCCGCCGGAAGATCTTGCGCGCTTTATCAAGACGGGACCGCCGCCGGTCTATGCCGGTTTCGGCAGCATGGTGATGAAAGATCCGCAGGCGACGGTGAACGCGGTGCTCGAAACTGTTGCGAAGAGCAACGCACGCGCGGTCATCGCGGCGGGCTGGAGCGGTTATAAGCCGGGAAAACTTCCGGACAATGTGTTTGCCGTGGATGCCGTCCCGCATGACTGGCTTCTGCCGCAGATGGCGGCTTCCATTCACCACGGCGGCGCAGGCACCACTGGCGCATCGTTGCGCGCGGGAATTCCGCAGATCGTCGTACCGTTCGTCGGCGACCAGTTCTTCTGGGGCCAACAGGTCGAAAAACGCGGCGTCGGCCCGCGCCGAATTCCGCACAGTCATCTCACCGCCGCGAAACTGGGCGATGCGATTTCGATCGTTCTGAACGATCAGGCAATGCGGAAGAATGCGTCGGATATGGGCGAACGCGTGCGCGCGGAAAACGGCCTCGCGCGCGCGGCGGACATTATCGAGGAACGGTTGCGAACCTAGCTGCCGCTTTCGTTCGGCTTGGTCGGCAGCTGGACGTAATCTGAATTCTCATTTGCTCGATCAGGCGCATCTGCGTCTGCAGATAGTCGATGTGCTCTTCCTCGCGAATGATTGTGTCAATTACATGCAATCCCATTGCTCGAAACGACTCTAAGTAACTGTAATTACTTAACACTACTCACTGGGGATGGCGGGCGGGACGGATCATTCGTTCAATTTGGCTTCCGCCAGCACCGCCGAGTCCACCATCTTCTGGACAACGCCGTAATTGGTTTTGCCCGTCCCCAGCACCGGCACTTCATCGACAAAAACGATGCGGCGCGGAACTGCGAGATCCGGAACGCCGTGATTGTGCGCCCAGCCGATCAGATCTTGCCGCGACGCGTCCTTGTATGTGGTGGCGAGCACGATCTGCTCGCCCTTGCGGCCATCCGCGATGGCGACGGCGGCGTGCCCGTGCTCCGGCCATAGCGCCGACGCGATGCTTTCCACCACCGCCAGCGAAACGGACTCGCCGCCGATCTTGGCGAAACGCTTGAGACGGCCTCTGATGGCGATGAAGCCGTCTTCATCCACCGTCACGACGTCACCCGTGTCATGCCATCCATCCGGCGGCGGCACGATTACGCCCGGCGCATCCGGCTTGATATAGCCGAGCATCACGTTCGGGCCTTTGACGACGAGGCGCTTTGCATTGGCGATGCCTTCGGCCGGATCGAGGCGCATCTTCATGTCCGCCATGAGCTGTCCGACCGTGCCGTGCTTGTTCGCGCCGGGGCGGTTCGCCGCGATTACGGGCGAAGCTTCTGTGACGCCATAACCTTCGAGAAGTTCGATGCCGTGTTTCTTGCGGACGAACGCACGTGTCTCATCGCGCAGGCGCTCCGCGCCGCAAACGGTGAGGCGCAGCGTCTTCAGATCGCCGGGTTCGGCCGCGCGCGCATATTGCGTGACGAAGGTGTCGGTGGACACGACGATGGTCGCGCCATGCTCCTTGATGCGGCGCACGATTTCGTGCGGCTGCAACGGCGTCGGGTGGCACACGACCTTGATGCCCAGCAGCAGCGGCATCAACGAGCCGACGGTTAAGCCGAAGCAATGGAAAGCGGGCAGGGGATTGAACAGAATATCGGCCGGATAGAGCGCCAGATGTGCGCGCACCTGTTCGACGTTGGCGACGAGATTGGTGTGCGATAGCGCAACACCTTTCGGCTCGCCTTCGGTGCCGGATGTGAAAAGGATTGTTGCCGTCGTGTCTGGATCTGCGTGCGCGGAAACAACACTTGGCAGAAATTGCCCGACGGCGGCGGCGGCTTTGTCGAGCAGCGACAGCTTTTCGCGTACATCTTCGAGATAGACGATCGTCGCCAGCTTGGAGAGTTCGCCGATCAGCGATTGATAGCCGCCTATCTCCACGAAGCGTTTCGCGGTGACGATGCGTTTCACCTGCGCGGTTTTGAGCGCGGATTTCAGCGCGGCCAGTCCGGCCGTGAAATTGAGCATCGCCGGTACGCGGCCGTAGGCGGATAGCGCCAGGAACGCGACGATGGCGCCGGCGCCGGTGGGCAAAAGCACGCCGACGGATTCGCCCTGGTGGGTGCCATGGCGAAGCGCGCTTCCCAACGCCAGCGTTCCGCGCATGATTTCATCATAGGTGCGCTCACTATCGTCGACGTCGATGACGCAGACGCGCTTGCCGCCGAATTTGCGCCGCGCGCGCGCAAAGGCGCTAAACACGGTGCGTTGTGTGGTGGACATGTCGAACGGCACGACATCTTCGCCTGACGCCGCGGCGACGGTGGCAAGGGTCAAATCTGGCTCCCCGGTATCCGGCGTTGACCGCCGTCCTTGTTGTCGCCCGAGTCTAGCCCAGCCCCGCGGCGTGGCAAATGGCAGTCAGGCCTGCCGTAAAGGCAGGGTGTGGGCGCTATCCAGATATTCATGCAGCCGCGCGATTTTTCCGTCTGTGACGGTCACGACAAGACAGGCCGGCATCGAAAACGGCTGGCCGTTTTTCAGCGTTCCATGCAGCACATGCTGCTGGACGTAGCCGCCCTCGAATGCATGGCGGCTTTTGATTTCATAGCGCCGGTTGGGCAGGTGCTTCGTGACCCAAGCGAGCACCTGGGCGTTATCGTCCACGGTCTGCTCGAGGCCGTCATTGTTGTGCCAGATGCGGGCGTCCGGCGCATAACAGGCGCGGATCGTGTCCATGTCGCCGGTTTCGATCGCGCGCATGAAGCGGTCGGCCAGCATGTTCGTTTCGTTTGCGGTGCTCATGGCGCAATGCTTGGGCGGATTGCCCTGCCGGTCAAGCGCGGGTGGTTTTGGCGCGCGAAGGGCCTTATATGTCGGCCATGACCGTGGTCATCGACAAAAACCAGCTTCGCCACCCGGAAAAGGCGCACCGGCCGGACACGCCGACCTTGCGGAAGCCGGAATGGATTCGCGTGAAGGCGCCGGTGTCGAAGGAATATGCGGTCACCAAAGCTATCGTCCGCGAGCACAAGCTGACGACAGTGTGCGAGGAAGCCGGCTGTCCGAATATCGGCGAGTGCTGGACGAACCGCCACGCCACCATGATGATCATGGGCGACACCTGCACGCGCGCCTGCGCCTTCTGCAATGTGAAGACCGGGCTGCCCGGTGCGCTTGATGCGGATGAGCCGCTGCATGTCGGGCAGGCCGTCGCCAAGCTCGGTCTCAAGCATGTCGTTGTCACCTCGGTGGATCGCGACGATCTTGCCGATGGCGGCGCCGAACATTTCGCGCAGACGATCCATGCGATCCGCGCGCAGTCACCGGGCACGACGATCGAAGTGCTGACGCCGGATTTCCTGCGCAAGGACGGCGCGCTGGATATCGTGATGCAGGCGCGTCCCGATGTGTTCAACCACAACCTCGAAACCGTGCCGCGGCTCTATCTGACCGTGCGGCCCGGCGCGCGTTACTTCGCATCGCTGCAATTGCTGGCCCGCGCCAAGGAACTGGTGCCGACAGGCTTCACGAAGTCCGGGCTCATGGTCGGCCTCGGCGAGAGCCGCGAAGAGATCATGCAGGTGATGGACGACCTGCGCGCCGCCCACGTCGATTTCCTCACCATCGGCCAATATCTGCAGCCGACAAAGAAGCACGCGAGGCTGGAACGCTTCTGGTCTCCGGAGGAGTTCAAGGGCCTCGAAGCCATCGCCAAAGCCAAGGGCTTCCTGATGGTGTCGGCCTCGCCGCTGACCCGCTCGTCTTATCACGCGGACGCCGATTTCGCGCAGATGAAGGCCAACCGGGCGGCGCAGCACCGGACCCCTTGACGCAATCCCTATATATAGGGGAGCCCGATATTGGAGTTCCTCATGACTGCAACCATTGAAAAGCCGGCCGTTTCCACCGACCGCCGCATTGTTTACCGTTCGTCCGGCATGCCCACGCAGGACGGCGCGGGCGTAAAGCTCACGCGCCTCGTCGGCACGCCGAAGTTGCCCGATCTTGATCCCATCCTGATGCTGGACACGTTCCGCTCGGACAATCCGAACGATTACGTCGCCGGCTTTCCGGAGCATCCGCATCGCGGCTTCGAGACCGTAAGCTACATGATAAAGGGCTCGATCGCCCATCTCGACAATCACGGCGGCAAAGGCATCGTCACCGATGGCGGCGTGCAGTGGATGACGGCCGGGCGCGGCGTCGCGCATTCGGAGATGCCCGCGCAAACGAATGGCCAGCTTTTCGGCTTCCAGCTTTGGCTCAATCTTCCCGCCAGGGAGAAGATGCGCGATCCTTGGTATGCGGACATTCCCGCCAGCGACATTCCGCAGATCGATCTTGGCGGCGGCAACAGCGCCAAGCTGATCGTTGGCGAATGGAACGGCGTCAAAGGCGCCGGGCCGGATCGCGCCATTGCACCGTTCTTCGCGGACGTAACGCTGGCCGCGAATGGTTCGATCGATGTACCCATTCCCGTTGGACACAATGGCTTCATCTACGTCTTCGAAGGCGATGCCAGGGTCGGCACGGAAACGGTTCGCACCGGCCAACTGGGCGTTCTGTCGTCCGGCGACAGGCTTCACATCGAAGCGGACGGGCAGGGCGCGCGGTTTCTGGTCATCGCCGGCAAGCCACTGCGCGAGCCGATCGCCAAATACGGCCCCTTCGTGATGAACACGCAGGATGAAATCCGCCGTGCAATACAGGATTATCAGAGCGGGACGTTTTAAAGCTGCATCATTACCTCCCCCTTGTGGGGAGGTCGAAAAATCGCGAGCGTAGCGAAGAGATTTTTCGGGTGGGGGGACAGTGTCGAACATAAAGCCCCCCACCCGGATCGCTTCGCTCTCCGACCTCCCCACAAGGGGGAGGTGATTGTGACCTCCCACAGCGAATCCCGCGTCGTCCCGTACTCCGCCGATCTTATGTTCGCGATCGTCGCGGATGTGGAGCGCTATCCGGAATTCGTGCCGTGGACGGTGAGCTTGCGCGTGCTGCGGCGCGAGATCGTCGGCAAGCAGGAAATCCTTACCGCGGAAACCGTTGTCGGGTTCCGCGCACTGCGCGAGCGCTACAAGAGCCGCGTCGTTCTCGATCCGAAGGCCGGCACCATCGACGTGACGCAGGTCGAAGGTGTTTTCCGCGAATTGGAGAACCATTGGCGCTTCACGCCGGAAGGCGCGGGATGCCGTGTCGATTTCTCGATCAGCTTCGAGTTCAAAAGCAAAATGCTGACGGCAGTTGCCGGTGGCGCGTTTGGGTTGGTCGTCGCGCAGATGACGCGGGCCTTCGAAGAACGGGCCCGTAAACTTTCAGAGAAGCCGCTGCATTAGCTCCAATGCGGCTTCCACGGTTTTCATCCGGATTTCGCTGCGCCCGATGTCCCCGAAGCGATGCGCTTCGTGCAGGATCGTGCGGCGCTCGCGGCAAGCAGCAATATGCACGAGGCCGACAGGCTTCATCGGCGTCCCGCCGCCAGGACCTGCAACGCCAGTCACCGCCACCGCGACATGCGCGTTGGAATTCTCCACCGCGCCTTCCGCCATCATCCGCGCAACCGCTTCCGACACCGCACCCATATCGGCAATCAGATCGCCGGGCACGTTGAGCATGTCCTGCTTGGCGCGGTTGGAATAGGTGACGAAACCGCGGTCGAACACGTCAGACGATCCGGCAATTTCTGTCAGCACGCCGGCAATCAATCCACCCGTGCAACTCTCGGCCGTGGCGATGCGCAGCTTCTGCTCGCGCGCCTGCATCAGAACCATTTCAGCCAGACGAAGAAGAGGCGGCGAAAACATCACAGCAATCCCAGATGACCCAAGACGACCAGGATAATGCACCCCATCAGCGCGGCTACAACATCATCCGCCATGATGCCGAGCCCGCCGGGTACGCGGCGCTCCACCAGACGGATCGGCCAGGGTTTCAGGATGTCGAAAATTCGGAACAGGATGAAGGCCGCAAAAAAGGCAGGAATGGTGAGCGGCGCGAAGACGCAGATGATCCATTGCCCGGCCACTTCATCGATCACGCATTCGGACGGATCGCTCTTGCCGCTTTCGCGCGCATAGATCTCGCAGGCCCATGCGCCAACGCCCATCACGAGGATTGCTGCGAACATCAGAGCGAAGCGGCCGGCGAAGGTTGCGATGATCCAGGCAAAGGGCAGGGCGATGATGCTGGCCGCAGTGCCGGGCGCGGTTGGCAATCGGCCGACGCCAAGGACCGTCGCGACATTCGTTGCGATACGAAGGACACGGACATTCATGGGGCGTTTTCCAATCTGACCGTTACGACCGCTTGGGCCGCCAGTCCCTCGTTGCGTCCTGTAAACCCCATACCCTCGGTCGTGGTTGCCTTCACGCTGAGGCGTGAGACCTCCACATGGAGGATTTCTGCAATGCGGGCGCGCATGGCTTCCCGATGCGGCCCGATCTTGGGCTTCTCACAGATCAGAGTTACGTCGGCATTGGAAAGCGTTCCGCCCTTGGCGCGCAGCAGCGTCATCGCATGTTGAAGGAACTGGGCCGAGTTGGCGCCGCGCCATTTGGGATCGGTGGGTGGAAAGTGCTGGCCGATATCGCCTGCGCCAATCGCGCCGAGCAACGCATCCGTCAGGGCGTGCAGGCCGGCATCGGCATCGGAATGGCCTTCCAGTGTCTTGTCATGCGCAATCTTGACGCCGCAGAGCCACACATGATCTCCCGCTACGAAGCGATGGGCGTCAAAGCCCATGCCGGTGCGAGATTCCTGCGCGCCGCTTAGCAATCTTTCGGCAAATGCCATGTCGTCCTGCGTCGTGATCTTCA
>JANWJQ010000122.1 GCA_025451875.1 Rhizomicrobium sp. | reverse complement strand
GCGTATGAAATGATCTGATGGCTTCTGAAATCCTCACCGTCGCGCAGTGTTACGAAGCGGACAAATATGCCGCCGCGCACGGTGTGCCGACTCTCACGCTCATGGAGAATGCAGGGCGCGCGGTGGCCGACGCGATCGAAGCGCGCTGGGCGCCGCTCACGGTCGCGGTGCTGTGCGGACCGGGCAACAATGGCGGCGATGGCTTCGTCGTTGCGCGCCTGCTGCGCGAACGTGGTTGGGACGTGCGTCTCGCGCTGATCGGCCGCCGCGATGAGCTGAAAGGCGATGCCGCCGCCATGGCAAAACGCTGGAGCGGCAATGACGAGCCTTTGTCCTCCGCGATCTTCGACGACGTGACCTTGATCGTCGATGCGCTGTTCGGCGCGGGATTGTCGCGCCCGCTGGACGGCGCGGTGGCCGATCTCGCGGCCCTGCTAAACAAATCGCCGATCCCCGTCGTCGCCATAGACGTGCCGAGCGGCATCGCGGGCGATACCGGCCAGCCGCTCGATGGAAAATATATCGACGCCGATCTTACGGTGACGTTCTTCCGCAAGAAGCCGGCACATGTGCTGATGCCGGGACGTTTTCATTGCGGCGAGATCGTCGTCGCCGATATCGGCATTCCGGATGCGGCGGTGAACGCCCTGCATCCCAATCTGTTCGAGAACGACCCCTCGCAATGGCAATTTCCGTGGCCCGATCCGCTTGGCCACAAATATGCCCGCGGGCATTGCGTCGTGGTCAGCGGCCCGTCGCACGCCACCGGTGCCGCGCGTCTTGCCGCGCGCGCCGCGCTTCGTGTCGGGGCAGGGCTGGTGAGCGTGGCGAGTCCGCAAGACGCTGTCGCGGTGAACGCCGCGCATCTCACTGCGATCATGATCAAGCCGTTCTCTGGTTCGAATGGATTGTCCGACCTGCTGAAAGATGAGCGTTTCAATTCCGTCGTCATCGGTCCGGGCGTTGGCGTGGGCCGTGCGACGCAGGAACTGGTAGGCGCGGTTCTGGCGACGAAGGCGTCCGTTGTGCTGGACGCCGATGCGCTGACGTCATTCAGGGATGACACCAAGAACCTCTTCCTGCAGCTGCGCGAGAATTGCGTGCTCACGCCGCATGAAGGTGAGTTCGAGCGCATCTTCCCCGGCCTGCTCAAGACATCGGCATCGCGCATCGAAGCCGTGCGCGCCGCCGCAGCCGCCGCCAAATGCACCGTGCTGCTGAAAGGCCCGGACACCACCATCGCCGCGCCGGACGGACGCACCATCGTCAACAGCCATGCACCGGCGACATTGGCGACCGCCGGATCGGGCGATGTTCTTTCCGGCCTCATTGGTGGTTTGATGGCGCAAGGAGTCGATTCATATAAGGCGGCGGCGTGCGCCGCATGGCTCCACGGGGAAGCAGCGTTTCAGTTCGGGCCTGGATTGATCGCGGAAGATCTGCCGGAAGCGATTCCGGACGCGCTCTCCGCCCTGAAGGACGAATTGTATGAGCGAGATTCTTATCCGCCGCGCTGAACGCGCCGATCTTCCCGCGCTGCTCGGCATCTACAACCACTACGTCATCCACACGCCGGTCAATTTCGACATCGAGCCGCGCACGCTGGCGCAGCGTGAGGAATGGTTTGCGCAGTTTTCGCCAAGCGGGAAATTTCAGTGCTTCGTCGCGCATGAAGGCGGCAAAGCCATCGGCTATGCCTGCTCGATGCCGTTCAAGGAGAAGGCCGCTTACGCCACCACCATCGAGACCAGCATCTATTGCGCGCCGGACCAAGGCGGGAAAGGCATTGGCCGCCGCCTCTACGCAACATTGTTCGAGGCGTTGAAAGGCGAGGACATCCACCGGGTGTTCGGCGGCATCACGCTGCCCAACGCGGCATCCGTCCGGGTGCATGAGACGATGGGCTTCCGCCATATTGGCACTTACGCCGAAGTGGGCCGGAAATTCGGCAAATATTGGGATGTCGGGCTATTCCTTAAGGACATGGATTGAGCCGGGGACCGGGCTTGGCCCAAGGCCCTAGCCCCGCCCAAAAACCCCTGCTATACGGCCCGCCTTCCGGCGCGCACCCATAATAAGGTGCATGGCGGGGCCCGCGCGCGGGCGTGGCGGAATTGGTAGACGCACTGGATTTAGGTTCCAGCGACGAAAGTCGTGGGGGTTCAAGTCCCTTCGCCCGCACCACCCTGCGCTGCGGGGCAGCTTTGGGTGGCAGGCCACCTTGGTTTGAGCATTTAAGGAAGTAGAGACGCCATGCAGATCACAGAGACCGTCAATCAGGACCTCCGCCGCGAATACAAGGTCGTCATTCCGGCGAACGATCTGGACAAGCGCCTCAGCGGCCGCATCGAAGAGATGAAGCCGCGCATGAACCTGAAGGGCTTCCGCCCCGGCAAGGCGCCGGCGTCGCACCTGAAGAAGACGTTCGGCAAGCAGATGATGGGCGAGATCGTCGAACAGGCGGTCAACGAGTCCAGCCAGCAGGCCGTGAAGGACAACAACCTGAAGCCGGCGTTCCCGCCGCGCGTCGATCTCGACAGCGAGATCGAGAAGGTGATGGACGGCAAGTCCGACCTCGAATTCACCGTGAAGGTGGATCTGATGCCGGACTTCGAGCTGGCCGATGTCTCCAAGCTCAAGGTCGAGAAGCTGGTCAGCGACGTGACGCAGGCCGAAGTCGACGAAGCGGTGATGAAGCTTGCCGAGCAGACGCGCGGCTATTCGGACCGCGCCGAAGGCGAAGCGGCCGAGAAGGACGATCAGATCACGATCGATTTCGTCGGTAGCGTCGATGGCGAGGAATTCGCGGGCGGCAAGGCCGAAGGCTTCAACCTGGTGCTCGGCTCCGGCCAGTTCATTCCGGGCTTTGAAGACCAGCTCATCGGCGCCAAGGTTGGCGACAAGCGCGATGTGAAGGTGAAATTCCCGGCCGACTATCCGGAAGCCAAGCTTGCGGACAAGGACGCGGTGTTCGCCGTGACCGTCCACGCCGTGAAGAAGGCCGATCCGATCGAAGTGAACGACGATCTGGCCAAGAAGGTCGGCTTCAACAATCTGGGCGAGTTGAACGACCGCGTGAAAACGCAGCTCAAGGGCGACTTCGCCAATGCCAGCCGTCTGCATTTGAAGCGCCGCATCCTGGACGCGCTCGATGCCGAGCACACCTTCCCGCTGCCGCCGACCATGGTGGAAGGCGAGTTCGACGCCATCTGGCGCGCGGTTCAGGCCGAGCTTGAGCGCGAAGGCAAGAAGCCGGAAGACGAAGCTTCCAGCGAAGAAGAACTGAAGAAGGAATATCACGACATCGCCGAACGCCGCGTGCGCCTCGGCCTCGTGCTGGCCCGCCTCGGCGAGCAGAACGGCATCACCATCGCGCCGGACGAGATCAACCGCGCCATCGCGCAACGCGCGCGCCAGTTCCCCGGCCAGGAGCAGCAGGTGTTCCAGTTCTACCAGACCAACCAGCAGGCCATGGCCGAAATCCGCGCGCCGATCTTCGAAGACAAGGTCGTGGATTTCATCGCGGAACTCGCCCAGGTGACCGAGAAGCCGGTCGACCGCGAGACGCTGTTCATGGACCCGGACGAAGCCGCCGAGAAGCTGGGCGAAAAGCCGGCGGATAAGGCCGAAAAGTCCGAGAAGAAAACCAAGAAGGCGAAGAAGGACGAGTAATCGTTTCCTTCATGCGAATAAGAAAATGGCCCGGTTCATCCCGGGCCTTTTTTCTTTCCTCCCCCGTTTACGGGGGAGGTGGCATCCGCCAAGCGGATGCGGAGGGGGCATGTCGCGGCACTTCCCCCTCCTGCTCACTGCGTTCGCCTCCTCCCCCGTAAACGGGGGAGGAAACTTAAACCCCATGCTCATGCGCCAGCGCGCAGTTGGCGTCGTCGGTGACTTCCACCTGGATCGTGGAATGCGGAATGCCGAAGCGGTGTCTCAACTGGTCGGAGATCCTGTGCAGCGCTTCATCGCCGGGATGTCCATCCAAAATCACCATGTGGCAGGTCAGCGCCGTTTCCGTCGTGCTCATCGGCCAGACATGCAAATCGTGGATCGCGCAGACGCCGGGACATTTTTCCAGGAAGTCACGCACGGCGGGCAGGTCGATCCCCGGGGGGACGCCTTGCAAAGTCATGCTCAACGAGTCGCGCAGCAGTGACCATGTTCCCGCAACGATCACCGCGCTGATGCCAATGCTCACCAGCGGATCGACCCAATGCCAGCCCGTCATCACGATAATGAGCCCCGCCAGCACCACGCCGAAGGAAATCGCGGCATCGCCCGCCATGTGCAGGAACGCGCCGCGGATGTTGAGATCGCTGTTGCGCCCGCGCAGGAAGAGCATCGCGGTGCCGGCATTGATGACGATGCCAATGGCGGCCACGATCATCACCAGCTTTCCGGCGACAGGTTCCGGCTCGAAGAAGCGCTGGATCGCACCCAGCGCAATGGCGCCCGTCGCAACCAGCAGGAACACGGCGTTGAACAGCGCCGCGAGAATGGACGTGCCGCGCAGGCCATAGGTGAAGCGCTGCGATGGCGCGCGTTTCACCAGCACGCTCGCCACCCATGCCATGACAAGGCCGAGAACGTCGCTGAGATTGTGTCCGGCATCCGCGATCAGCGCCATTGAGTGGCCGATCACGCCGAACGCCGCGCCGACGATCACGAAAAGGATGTTCAGCGTGATGCCGACGCCGAACGCAAAGCCGAAATCCGCCGGCGCATGGTCGTGATGGTGATGACCATGCGAATGGCCCTGATGATCGTGATCGTGAACGTGCGTGTGTGCCATGTCAGCCTTCCGCGAGCACGATAACAAAAGCCAGAATGCAAAGCACCGCGCCCAGGATGCCGCTTTCGTAACGTTCGACCGCTTTCAGATTGATGCGATGCAGGCCGGACATGGTGAGCGCTGTGAAGATCATCATGCCCGCCGTTGTCGCGACGGCCAGAACGAGGCTCGACAGCAGGAAGCCCTGCCAGCCGAGCCGCACCGCCGAAACATAGATCGGCAGAAAGCCTTCGCAGGGCGAGAAGGTGAGCAGCGCCAGCAGGCTCACGATGGCGGCGCGGTCGGTTGTCTTGTGAACATGCACATCGACATCGTGATTTTCGGCGAGCAACCCGTCGTGATGATGATGCTCTGCGCCGTGATCATGCTCGTGTTCATTGTGGTGATGATCATGCACATGGCCGTGATCGTGGGGATGGTCGTGGCGATGCAGGAAATGCGCGTGACCATGTCCCGTTGCCTGGCGGATCAGGAAGAACAGTCCGACCGCAAACAGAATGCCGCCCGCGATCCAAGGGAAGATCTGTCCTGTCCAGCGATCCACCGTCATGCCAAGCAGCGCGACGAGAACGCCGAGCAGGGTGGTGAAGCCGGTATGTCCCAGCGCCGCGAAACCGGTGATCGTCAGAGTCTTGGTGTGGCTCCAGCCCTGCGCCCGTCCGGTCAGCGCGAAGGGCAGCCAATGCGTCGGGATTGCGGTGTGGAAGAACGCCACCGTGAATCCGGCCGCCAGAATGGAAAGAAGAAGCGGCTGGTTCATGAAGGGTCGAAAATGGCGGGTTCCATTCCCATATCTATACAGGAAACAGCATGGAATCGACGCCGCGATACCCCCAAATGCCGCATGGTCGAATTAACTGGCAAGTGACCTTATATAGGTCACGTTGACAGCGCGCTTTGCGGCGCTACACCCTCAAACAATCGAATCGGGCTGAATTCCATGGCTGAAATGCGCGACGTCTACATGAACACCCTCGTTCCGATGGTGGTCGAACAAACCAGCCGCGGCGAGCGCGCTTACGACATCTATTCGCGCCTTTTGAAAGAGCGCATCATCTTCGTCACCGGTCCGGTGGAAGATTACGGCGCCAGCCTCATCACGGCGCAGCTTCTTTTCTTGGAGGCGGAAAATCCCAAGAAAGAGATCTCGATGTATATCAACTCGCCGGGCGGCTACGTCACGGCGGGCATGGGCATCTACGACACGATGCAATACATCCGCCCCAAGATTCAGACGCTCTGCGTCGGTCAGGCGTCGTCGGCGGCGTCCCTTCTGCTCTGCGCCGGCAATCCGGGCGAGCGTTACTGCCTGCCCAATTCGCGTGTTCTGGTCCACCAGCCCAGCGCCTCCTATTACGGCCAGGCGGCGGATATCGCCCGTCATGCCACGGAAATCGTCAAGCTGAAGCACCGGCTGAACGAAATCTACGCCAAGCACACCGGACAGACGGTGGCGGCGGTTGAAAAGATGCTGGATCGGGATACCTATCTGACCGCCGAAGAGGCCAAAGCCTTCGGCCTGGTGGACAAAATCCTGGAAAGGCGCCCGGAATTGACAGAGGGAACCGGCGGATAAACCGGTGATCCCTTTGTTTCCTTGGGGTTTTGACCGATTTAAAACTTTCTTGATCCGCTTGGCGCTAACGTGGTCTCATTAATCGGGGTGATCCGATTTGGGTGGCGTGGGTCGTGCAAGGCTTTGATCCGGCAGGATCAAAAGCAGTCTTTAAGGGCGAATTCGCCCAGGAGCGTCAATGAGTAAGGCTGGCGGCGGCGAGTCGAAGAATACCCTCTACTGTTCCTTTTGCGGCAAAAGCCAGCACGAGGTTCGCAAGCTCATCGCGGGCCCGACAGTGTTCATCTGCGATGAATGCGTCGAACTGTGCATGGAAATCATCCGCGAGGAGAACAAGACCTCGTTCCTGAAGTCGCGTGACGGCGTTCCGTCCCCGCAGGAAATCTTCAAGGTCCTTGATGATTACGTTGTCGGCCAAAGCCACGCGAAGAAGGTTCTGAGCGTCGCGGTCCACAACCACTACAAGCGCATCAATTCCAGCGGCAAGAACGGCGACGTCGAACTGGCGAAGTCCAACATCATGCTGATCGGCCCCACGGGCTGCGGCAAGACGCTGCTCGCGCAGACGCTGGCGCGCATCCTCGACGTGCCGCTGGTGCGCGCGGCGATGATCTTGTCGAGGCCGGCAAACGCGCCGCCCACGATGAAGAGGATGTTCGTCGTGTCCACCTGCAGGACCTCCTGCTGCGGATGCTTGCGTCCACCCTGCGGCGGAACCGAAGCGACGGT
>JANWJQ010000121.1 GCA_025451875.1 Rhizomicrobium sp. | reverse complement strand
TGCGCCGCGGGTTCGAGCTGAAGAAGAACCAGCCGGTGCTGATGGTGGAAGACATCGTGACGACGGGCTTGTCCTCGCGCGAATGCCTGGACGCGATCCGCAAGGCGGGCGGCAAGCCGGTGGCTGCTGCGTGCCTGATCGACCGCTCCGGCGGCAAGGCGAAACTCGGCGTGAAATTCGTGCCGCTGGCGAGCGTGAAGTTTCCGGCATGGGAGGCCAACAAGCTCCCGCCGCATCTTGCGAACACGAAGGGCTACAAGCCCGGCAGCAGAGGATTGGCCTAAATGACGGCGGTGAGCGCTGGCGCACGAAGCTGGGGCTTGCCGTCGTTCGTGGCCGGATGCTTTGCCGTCTCGGCTACGTGGGACGTTCTGTATTCCGTTACTTGCAAATTTATCCCTGTGAGCATGGTCTATCTGCCAGTTCCCATTGCGGTTTTTGCCGTCCCGATACTGTTTTGCGCTGGATTCGGTTTTTGGGCTGGGGAGTGGAACAAGACAAAATCAATGACGGCGCGAGTCGGAGCCGCAGCATGGTGTGTCGTAATACCTAATCTCGCTTACGTACTTCTGTTGGCGACGGCCCTTCTTTTGTCTGTCGCTATCAAACAGCAGACCCTTTCATGAGCAAACTTCGTCTCGGCGTGAACATCGATCATGTGGCGACGGTGCGCAACGCGCGCGGCGGCGCTTATCCCGATCCGGTGCGCGCGGCGAAGATCGCGGAGGCTGCGGGTGCCGATGGCATTACCGCGCATTTGCGCGAAGATCGTCGCCATATCTCCGATGCCGATATCCTCAATCTCGCGCGCGAATTGAAAATCCCGCTCAATTTTGAAATGGCGGCGACGGACGAGATGATCGCCATTGCGCTGAAAGCGAAACCGCACGCCGCCTGTATCGTTCCGGAGAAGCGCGAAGAGCGCACAACCGAAGGCGGCATCGACGCGGTGGGGCAGCACAATCGCCTTGCGCCGATGGTTCGCCAGCTTGGCGGCGCGAATATCCGCGTTTCCATGTTCATCGAACCGGATCGCGCGCAGTTGGACGCTTCCAAGGCGCTCGGCGCGCCAGTGGTGGAGTTGCACACCGGCGCCTATGCCGAGGCGGGTTTTGCGGGCGACACAGAGAAGGAAGCGCTTCTTCTGGAGAAGGTGCGCGCGGCGGCGGCCTATGGCGCCTCCATCGGGCTGGAAGTCCATGCGGGCCATGGCCTGACCTATGACAATGTGAAACCCATCGCCGCCATTCCCGAAATCCGCGAATTGAACATCGGGCATTTCCTGATCGGCGAGGCGATTTTCATTGGTCTCGAAGCGTCCATTAGAAAGATGCGCGCATTGATGAATGAGGCGAGGGCATGAGCGCTTGTCCAAATTCCACCCTCTCCCCCAAGGGGGGAGAGGGCAGGGTGAGGGGGCGTGCAAAGCGCGCGTCTAAATCATCTGCCGCGCTTTCGATGCACTCTTCTTCGCTTGTTCTGAATCACGGCGTTCTACGCCACCCCCTCACCCCAACCCTCTCCCCCGGAGGGGGAGAGGGAGGAAGCTGGAAATGATCATCGGCCTCGGTTCCGACCTCATCGACATCCGCCGCATCGAGAAGACGATGGAGCGGCATGGCGACCGGTTCATCCAGCGCATCTACACCGATATCGAACAGGCCAAGTCGGACAAGCGCATGCAGCGCGCGGCGAGTTATGCCAAACGCTTCGCGGCGAAAGAGGCGTGCTCGAAGGCCCTTGGCACGGGCCTGCGCAAAGGCGTGTTCTGGCGCGACATGGGCGTGGTCAATCTGCCGGGCGGCAAGCCCAGCATGAAACTCACCGGCGGCGCGTTGAAGCGGCTGCATGACATCACGCCCGCCGGTTACGAACCCGTCATCGATCTGACCATCACCGACGATTTCCCGCTGGCGCAGGCCATCGTCATCATATCGGCTGTGGCCATATCGCCGCAGAAAACGGCCAATAAAGCATAAAAACGGGTTCCGCCTTGACCCGGCGCGGCCCCTCCGGTTCCTTCTGCCCTTTCCGATACCGAGCGCGATACTTCCATGAACGATCCCAAGATTCTGGCTGCCGACGAAACACCGAGCGAGTCCGGCACGCCGCATGGTCCGGTGGAATCCGCACCGGCCAGTCCCGCGTCTATCGATCCCGTCGCGCCGGCGGTGGATGCGGCGATCGAGCCGCGCGAAGGCGAAGCGGTGAAGCCCGCAACGCCGGAAGGCGAGTCCTGGATCGAAACCGTGAAGACGGTGGTCTATGCGCTGCTCATCGCGCTGGTGATCCGCACCTTCCTGTTCCAGCCGTTCAACATTCCCTCCGCGTCGATGGAAGGCACGCTGCTGATCGGCGACTACCTGTTCGTCGAGAAGTTCTCTTACGGTTACAGCGCCTATTCCTTCCCGTTCGGCCTTGGGCCGTTCAGCGGGCGCATCTTCGGATCGCAGCCCACGCGCGGCGATGTCGTGGTGTTCAAATATCCGCGCGACACGTCTACCGACTTCATCAAGCGCGTCATCGGCCTGCCGGGCGACCACATCCAGATGATCAACGACCGTCTCTACATCAACGACAAGGTCGTGCCGCGCGTGCGCGTACAGGACTATGTGGAGAGCGTGGACGGCATCAGCTATCACGTGCCGCAATACAAAGAGACGCTGCCGAACGGAAAGTCCTATCTCACGCTGGACCGCTTCTCCGATGGCCCGGCGGACAACACCGATGTGTTCGTCGTGCCGGCGGGGCATTATTTCATGATGGGCGACAACCGCGACAATTCCGACGATAGCCGCGGCTCCGTCGGTTACGTTCCGGCCGAGAACCTCGTCGGCAAGGCCGAGCTGCGCTTCTTCTCCACCGATGGCAGCGCGCATATCTGGGAATTCTGGAAATGGCCGTGGGCGGTGCGCTATTCGCGGCTGTTCACGTTCATCGATTGACGCCTTGAGCGATCTCGAAAACAGACTCGGCCACACGTTCAAAGACCCCGATCTGCTCAAGCGTGCGCTGACGCATGCCAGCATCAGCACGTCAGGTTCGAACGAGCGTCTGGAATTTCTCGGTGACCGGGTGCTTGGGCTCGTGATCGCGGAGAAGCTGCATCATCTCTATCCGGGTGATCCCGAGGGCATCCTCGCGCTGAAACTGAATGCTCTGGTGCGAAGCGAAGCCTGCGCGCTGGCGGCGGAGAAGGCGGGACTGGGCGATCATCTGATCCTCGCCAATTCGGAAATCGCCAGTGGCGGCCGCAAGAAGGCCGCGCTGCTCGCGGGCGCCTGCGAGGCGGTGATCGCCGCGCTTTATCTGGATGGCGGGTTCGCGGTGGCGCGGGATTTCATCGAGCGCAACTGGCAGGACCAGTTCGCCGGCCTCAGCCCCGACATGCGGGATGCCAAAACCGCGCTGCAGGAGTGGTCGCAGGCGAAAAAGGGTGGCGTTGCACCCCAATACAGGCTCATAAGGCGCGAAGGACCGGACCATGCGCCGCGGTTTGCGGTGGAAGTCAGCGTCGCGGGGCAGTCGCCCGTGACCGGCGAGGGCGGTTCGAAACGCGAAGCGGAGCAGGCCGCGGCGCGCGCAATGCTCGCACAATTGGAACAGAAGTGACGGAACAGAAAACACATTGCGGCTTTGCCGCCATTATCGGTGCGCCGAATGCGGGCAAGTCCACGCTGGTGAACGCGCTGGTCGGCTCGAAGGTCTCCATCGTCACGCAGAAGGTTCAAACCACGCGCATGCCGGTGCGCGGCGTCGCCATGCGCGGGCAGACGCAGATCGTGTTCGTGGATACGCCGGGCATCTTCAAGCCCAAGCGCCGGCTCGACCGCGCGATGGTGAATTCCGCCTGGGCTGGTGCGGGCGATGCCGATGCGGTGATCCTGATCGTGGATGCGCCGGATCTGATTGCCGAACCGAAAGGCATTTCCGCGCGCGATACGGATTCGATCATCGAAGGCCTGAAGAAGACCGGGCGCAAAGCCGCGCTGGTGATCAACAAGATCGACGGCATGAAGCGCACCGATCTTCTGCCGCTGGTGGAAAAGCTCAGCGGCGAGGGAATTTTTGAAGAGGTGTTCCTGATCTCCGCGCTGAAAGGCGAGGCCGTCGGCGATGTGGCCGATTGGGTTGCCAAAAAAATGCCGGAAGGTCCGTGGCTCTATCCCGCCGATCAGGCGGCCGACATTCCGTCACGCCTGCTGGCGTCCGAAATCACGCGCGAGAAAATCTATCTGCGCCTGCACGATGAATTGCCCTATGCCACCGCCGTGGAAACGGAGAAGTGGCAGGAGCGCAAGGATGGTTCGGTGAAGATCGACCAGACCATCTTCGTGCAGCGCGAAGGTCAGAAAGCCATCGTTCTGGGAAAAGGCGGCGCGACGATCAAGAAGGTCGGCGAGCTGGCGCGCGCCGAGATGGAAGATATCTTCGGCCACCGCGTGCACCTGTTCCTGTTCGTGAAGGTGGCAGAGAACTGGGCCGAAGACCGCGCGCATTACAGCCAGATCGGTCTGGAATATCCGGCGGACGAAAATTAGTCGGTGATCTCGCGCGCCTGCGCCTTTTTTCTGTGTTTGTCATAGAGGCAGAGCCAGCGCGCTTCGGCGCCGCCTTCTTTGCCTTTGAATATGAGCGCGTAATAGAGGTCGCCATCGGCGCCGCCGATGCCAAGGGTGCGGCCGGTGATGCGCGAAACGCGGGCGCTGGCGGCGAGAATCTTGATCTGTTTGCCGCATTCGGAATGCGCGGTGCGCGCCAACGCGCTCCAGGCGCTCTGCGTCGATGCGTTGCCGGCCGTCGATGTCGCGGCAATCGCGAGCGCCAGAGCGCCGGCGGTCAGGATGGTTCGCATTTCACATTCTCCCTGTGATAAGCAACGGCCATGCGCTGTTATATAATACCCGGATCGTGGCATGGAATGGTCTGACGACGCCATTGTGCTCTCGGTCCGCGCGCATGGGGAAACCAGCGCTATTCTGGAAGTTCTCACGCGCGCGCATGGGCGCCACGCCGGGTTGGTGCGCGGCGGTGCTTCGCGCAAATCCAAATCGGCGCTGCAACCCGGCAACGGTGTGCATCTCGTCTGGCGCGCAAGATTGAACGAGCATCTGGGAAATTTCACCGTCGAGCCGATGCGGTCCCGCGCCGGTCATCTGATCGAAAGCCGCACCGCGCTGGCGGGGCTTAATGCGTTCGTCTCCGTCGTATCGGCCTCATTGCCGGAGCGCGAGACGCACCAATCGGTGTTCGATGCGGGCGAGGTTCTGCTGGATGCGATGACCGAACAGGATTTCGCCCATTGGGGTCCGCTCTTCGTGCGTTGGGAGTTGGGCCTTCTGGACGAGCTGGGCTTCGGCATAGATCTTTCGCAATGTGCGGCGACGGGCACGACCGATGAACTCGAATTCGTATCGCCCAAATCCGGCCGCGCCGTCAGCCGCGCGGCGGCGGCGCCCTATAAGGAGCGGTTGCTGGCATTGCCGCTGTTCCTGCTGGGGTCGCAAAACGCCGAACCGACGCCCGCGGACATCGTTGCCGGGTTGCGGCTGACCGCGCATTTCCTGCTGGAGCGCGTTCTTCGGCCGCATGGAAAAGAGATGCCGCCTGCGCGATTGCGTCTGGAAGAACTCGCCCACCGCGAATCGGAATAAGAAGCACACATGGCCAAGCAACCACCCGCACCTGTTGTTGACGATATCCACCCGGAAGGTCTTTCGGAGGCGCTGTCGCAGCGCTACCTGGCCTATGCGCTCTCCACCATCACGCAGCGCGCGCTGCCGGATGCCCGCGACGGGTTGAAGCCGGTTCATCGCCGCATTCTTTACGGCATGCGGCTGCTGCGGCTCGATCCGGAAGGCGCGTTCAAGAAATGCGCGAAGATCGTGGGCGACGTGATGGGTGCGTTCCATCCGCATGGCGACCAGGCGATCTATGACGCCATGGTGCGCCTGGCGCAGGATTTCGCGACGCGCTATCCACTGGTGGACGGGCAGGGCAATTTCGGCAACATCGACGGCGATAGCGCCGCCGCCTACCGCTACACCGAAGCGCGCATGACCGAAGCCGCCGAGCTTCTCATGGACGGGCTTGACGAGGACGCGGTGGATTTCAAGCCGAACTATGACGGCGCGGACCGCGAGCCGACCGTCATGCCGGCGGCGTTCCCCAATCTCCTCGCCAACGGCTCCAGCGGCATCGCCGTGGGCATGGCGACGAACATTCCGCCGCACAATCTGGGGGAGCTGTGCGGGGCGACGATCGCGCTGATCGAAAACCCGAACACGCGCGACTCCACCTTGCTGAAATTCGTGAAGGGACCTGACTTCCCGACCGGCGGCACCTTGATGGACAGCAAGGAGTCCATCGAGGAAGCCTACAAGACAGGCCGCGGCTCGTTCCGCGTGCGGGCGCGCTGGGCGAAGGAAGAAGGCGCGCGGGGCGTCTATCAGATCGTTGTCGATCAGATTCCCTATCAGGTGCAGAAAGCCAAGTTGATCGAGCGCATCGCCGAGCTGATCGAGCAGAAGAAGATCCCGCTGCTGGACGACGTTCGCGACGAAAGCGCCGAAGACATTCGGCTTGTGCTCA
>JANWJQ010000120.1 GCA_025451875.1 Rhizomicrobium sp. | reverse complement strand
TGGATCGTGCGCTGGCGCTGGGCGCGGACATGATCGGCATCAACAACCGCGATCTGCGTACCTTCATCACGGATATTCTCGTCACCATCGAACTGGCGCCGAAAATTCCGGCGGACATTCTTGTGGTCGCCGAAAGCGGCTTGTCGGATGCCGAAGATCTGCAGCGGCTGGCCGAAGTCGGCGTCACCACGGTTCTGGTCGGGGAAAGCCTGATGCGGCAGCCCGATGTGGCGGCGGCGACACGGGCCCTGCTGGACGCTAAACTGCCGGCATGAACAAGCTTACCCATCTGGATGCCTCCGGCGCGGCGCGCATGGTCGATGTTTCCGACAAGGAGACGACCGAGCGGCAGGCCGCGGCGGAAGCGGTCATTGTGTTGTCGCAGGAAGCTTATGATGCCGCGATCAGCGGTAGCGGTCCCAAGGGCGATGTCCTTGCGGCGGCGCGCATCGCCGGGATCATGGCGGCGAAGAAGACATCCGATCTCATTCCGCTCTGCCATCCTCTCGCCATCACCAAAGCGGGCGTCGATTTCGAACCGCTGCCGGAGCGCCACGCGCTGCGCATTCTGGCAACCGTGAAGACGCTGGGACAAACCGGTGTTGAAATGGAAGCACTGACCGCCGCGAGCATCGCAGCGCTCACGATTTACGACATGGTGAAGGCCGTCGATCGCAGTGCCGTGATCGAGAATGTGCGGCTGGTTTCCAAATCCGGCGGCAAGAGCGGCGCCTATTTCGCGTCGACGCACAAGGCAACGCCGCCAAAGATCGGCACGCGCAAATCCGAAACGCTCATGAACGAAGTGGCTGCGCCGCGCAATCGCGATGCCAACGGTCAGCGCGACGCATTCCGCGCGTTCATGACCGTACAACGCCTGCGCGCGACCGAGTGGGCCAAGCAGGCCGATGTTCCCGCGGCGCAGATCTATGCGTATCTCACGGGCAAGGCGCGCGCGCTTGCGCCGGAGACTGTCCGGAAACTCGCCCGCGCCGCGCACGTTCGCGAAGAAGACATGTTCCGATGATTTCGGTCGCCGAAGCCGAAGCGCGCATCGTGGCGGCGTTGCGCGTCACGAATGCCGAAACGGTTTCCATCGCGGACGCCGCCGGGCGTGTTCTCGCCGCCGATGCCATCGCGAACTTTGACCAGCCGCCCGCGCCGGTTTCGTCTATGGACGGCTACGCCGTGCGGGTCGCAGACGCAGTTATCGCCCCTTCCACTCTGCGCGTGACGGGATCATCGCCTGCCGGACATCCTTTCGCGGGAAGCGTGAAGCCCGGCGAGGCCGTGCGCATCTTCACCGGCGGCGTGGTGCCGAATGGCGCGGACGCCATCGTCATTCAGGAAAATACCGAGGCGTCAGGTGATCGCGTAACAATCAACAGTCCGGCGAAGCACGGCCAGCACATTCGCAAAGCGGGCCTCGACTTCGCGAAGGGCGACGCGCTGGCAAATGCTGGACGCAGGCTCACGGCGCGCGATGTTTCGCTCCTGGCCGCAGGCGATATCGCGCAAGTGTCGGTGCGCAGAAAACCCGTCATCGCTTTTGCCGCCACCGGCGACGAGCTTTCCATGCCCGGCGAGCCGCGCAAATCGGGCGGCATCGTCGCATCTTCCGGCTACGGCCTTGCGGCGATGATTGCGCATTGGGGCGGCACGGCGCGCGATCTTGGAATTCTTCCCGACACGGTGGAAGCGGTTTCGGCCATCGCAGAACTGGCGAGGGATGCGGATCTGATCGTGACGCTGGGCGGCGCATCCGTCGGCGATCACGACCTTGTTCAGAAGGCGCTGGGCCCAAAAGGCTTTGCGCTCGATTTCTGGAAGATCGCGATGCGGCCCGGCAAGCCACTGATCTTCGGCAAGCTCGGCGCAATGCCATTGCTGGGTCTTCCCGGCAATCCTGTATCGTCACTGGTCTGCGCGCTGCTGTTCCTCAAACCCGCCGTCGCCGCGTTGCTGGGGGTAGATGCAAAAACCGAATTGCTCTCCGCCAAGCTACTGCGCGATCTGCCCGCGAACGATCAGCGTCAGGACTATCTGCGCGCGCGAACGGAAGTCCGCAACGGCGAGCTTTGCGTTGACGCCTTCGATGTTCAGGATTCTTCGATGTTGAGCACGCTGGCAAAATCGGACGCGCTCATCGTGCGCGCACCGCACGCACCAGCGTCGAAAGCGGGCGAGGCCGTCGACGTTCTTCCCTTGGAGTGAACAAAGATGCCGTTGCGCTAGTAATCGCGGCCGTCATGCTCATGCCAGCGGTAATGGTCGCGATGGCGCGCTGGAGGACGAAATCGCCGAGGCCCCCGCGCCGATCTGTGCCGGCCTAGAAAAGCCCCTCTGCCGGGGTGAAACGGGGTTGCGGGCGAACCCGTTTCGCAAGAAACCCTGCGGAAACACGGGCATTGACCCCTATCAGGAACTAAAGTAGAACGATTCTCCGTGTTTCGGATTTGTTCGGCCCTGATTCGTGAGGCCGCGCCGGAGAAACGGGAGAAAACAGGACCATGCTGACGCGCAAACAATACGAATTGCTGATGTTCATCCACGAGCGGGTGCGCGAGACAGGAATCCCCCCCTCCTTCGACGAAATGAAGGATGCGCTGGACCTGAAATCCAAGTCCGGCATCCACCGCCTGATCACGGCGCTTGAAGAGCGCGGTTTCCTGCGCCGCATGGAAAAGCGCGCACGGGCGCTCGAAGTCCTGAAGCTGCCCGAGAACGTCTCGGAGACGCAGCGCCCGGCGACGACGCGCAGCCAGGCCCAACGGCTGGTTCACCCTGCCCGGCGTGGCGCGGACAACCGGGTCTCCGGCGATGCACGAAGCGCCGGTGCGCCGCGGCGCGCGGGCGGTGACGGTGAAACCGCCGTGTCCATTCCCGTTCTTGGGCGGATCGCGGCGGGTACGCCCATCGAAGCCATTCAGAACAAGGTGTCGGAAGTTCCTGTGCCCGGCGGCATGATCGGCCGCGGCGACCATTACGCGCTCGAAGTGACCGGCGATTCCATGATCAATGCCGGCATCCTCGATGGCGACACGGTCATCATCCAGGAAGTCGATACGGCCAATACCGGCGAAATCGTGGTGGCGCTTGTGGACAATCAGGAAGCGACCCTGAAGCGCCTGCGCCGCCGGGGCGACTCCATTGCGTTGGAAGCCGCCAACCCGGCCTATGAGACGCGCCTCTACGGCTCCGATCGTGTGAAGGTGCAGGGCAAGCTCGTGGGATTGATCCGGCGCTACTGAGCGCCGGGCCGCCTGTGGGGCCATACGTTCCAAGGGCGGTCGCCGCGCGCCTCGCGCACATTCTCGACCTGCAACTGTTTGCCGAACCACACGGCATAAGCGCCGTTCTGCGCGATATCAAAGCGGTCGATGACGAGTTTGGGGCCGGCGCAGAACCCACGCGTGGGCGATGCGCTGACGACAATATCGGCGTTCGCGCAATCTTCCGCCAGCGCCATGGCACGCGCCGAAGCCGCAATGCGCATCCCGTTTGGCGCGCGGGCGACACAACCTTCGGCATCGCACCGGACACCGTGTTTCGGGCTGGCGATGGCAGCCGTGAAGTCGCGCTCGTCGCCGTCACGTTTCAGCCATTCGCTGGCGGAGAATTTGTCGGAGGGTTTGCGCAATAGCCGCAGGGCGCCGTCGCTGCCGCGGATGGCGACTGTCAGACCATCACGCGCAATCAGCAGATCCGGCTGCTGCACCATGAATATCGCGGCGATGCCGGCGGCCATCGGCACAAATCCAAGCCAACGCCAGCGTTCGCGCCAGATCGCCATCCACAATCCGCCCAGCGACATCAGGACGATGGCGCCGACAGGCCATGCGGCCGTAATGGAGACAGCGCCGGGAAGCCCCGATACCCAGCGCCCAACCACGAGCATCGCCTCGATGCCCTGGCTCATCACCAGCAGCGGGATGCGATCGAGGCCGAACGGCATGGTCAGAACAGCCAGCGCCGCCGCCGGCATCGTCGCAAAGCCCATGATCGGCATGGCAAGGAGATTGCCGAGCACGGCGTAGTGGGTGGCGCGGTCGAAATGAAAGGCGGCGAAGGGCGCGGTGGCCACCGAACCGACAAAGCTTGTAATCGCAATGCCGCGCAAATATTGGCGCACGCCCGGCAACGGCCAGAACTGCCCCTCCTTGAGGGGGCGCGAACGCTCCCATTCCGCGACAGCCACGAGCGACACGACAGCCGCGAAGGACATCTGGAATCCCGGCTCGATGATGCTCTCAGGCCGCAGGAGCAGAACAATCGCTGCCGCCATTGCGACCGAGCGCATCGAAAGCGCAGGCCGGTCAAACAATATGGCGAGCAGCATCATTGTCAGCATCACATAGGCGCGTGTCGCGGGAACGGCCGCGCCGCTGATGATGAGATAGAAGGTCGCGCCGCCGAGCGCCGCCACCGCAGCCCATTTCTTGATGGGCCAGACGAGCGCGATAGACGCAAACAGCGCGAGGATGGCGCGCACGGCCCAAAACAGCCCCAAGCCCACCAGCGCCATATGCAGTCCCGCGATGGCGAGCACATGCGCGAGGCCCGCATCGCGCAAGGCCGATTCATCATCCGGTGAGATCGCGCCGCGATCGCCCGTGATGAGTGCAGCGGCGATCCCGCCAGTGCTGCCCGGCAGAACATCATGGATATGCTGGGTCATGCGCCAGCGCAGAAATTCGATGTGCGCGGCGATGCGATCGCTCCAGTCCGGCAAGTGATGCGCGATCAACGATGGCTTTCCGAATGAAAAGCCGACAGCTCCAATACGCAGAAAATACGCAGCACGTCCGAAATCATAGTCGCCCGGCGACGCGGGCGATGGCGGCGGCATCAGCACAGCGCGAACCGAGACCAAATCGCCGGGTCGGAGATTTTCCGCACCACTGCGGATCGAAACGCGCACGCGCGCCGGCATGTGATCGTGGCGCATGTGGCCGACATCCCGGGTCGTCAGCACCAACCGGATGCCTTTGCCGTGAAGCTGCGCGCTATCGACGACGCCTTCGACCATCACGGGGCCTACGCGATGAAAGAGGACCGGCGCAGCCACATGATCCGTTCGGAGCTTCGCCATGGAAAATCCGATGACGAATGCCGCAATCAGCCCAAGGGCGAGCCGCGCAGGAATGGTCTCGCTCGCAAAAGCGGCGACACCCACGAGAATGCCTGCGATCAGAAACGGAAGCACCAGCTTCGCGGATGGTTCGAAGGGCAGCCCGAAATAGACGGCGACGCCGGCGCCCAATGCAACCGGCAGCCAAAGCACCCAGCGCTCGGCCTCCTGCTGGAGCACCTGCGGCAAAGCATCGAGCGCGCGCAGCCATGCGGCAGGCCGGAAAAATGCCAGCGCCGCGCGCGTTTTCCAGACGGGAAACGGAGCTACCCCCACCGGACCTTGTTTGCTAGAAGCCTCGCGTCACAACAGCCGAAAACGCCGGCCGGCCCCCGAAAGCCTTTGCACTATGACCGAAAACAAGAAACCCGTCCTCCGATTTGCGCCCTCGCCCACCGGTTTTCTGCACATCGGCGGCGCGCGCACGGCGTTGTTCAACTGGCTCTACGCCCGGCACACCGGCGGCACCTTCCTCCTGCGCATCGAGGACACCGACCGCGAACGCTCCACACCGGAAGCCGTCGCCGCGATCCTCAACGGGCTGGAATGGATGGGGCTGAATTGGGACGGCCAGACGGTCTATCAATTCGCGCGGGCCGGGCGGCATCGCGAAGTGGCGGAGCAACTGCTGGCACAGGGCAAAGCCTATCGCTGCTACGCCACCACAGAAGAACTGACCGAGATGCGCGACGCACAACGCGCCGCCGGAAAAACCACCCGCTATGATGGCCGCTGGCGCGACCGCGAACCCGGCCCGGAGCAAGAGGGCAAGCCATTCGTCGTGCGGCTGCGCGCACCCCAAACTGGCGAAACGGTGGTGCACGATCTCATTCAGGGCGATGTGACCTTCGCCAATGAAAATCTGGATGACATGATCCTGCTGCGTTCCGACGGCACGCCAACCTACATGCTGGCGGTGGTGGTCGATGATCAGGATATGGGCGTGACCCATGTCATTCGCGGCGACGATCATCTGAACAATGCCGCGCGGCAATTGCAGATCATCCAGGCGATGGGATGGCCCGAGCCGGTCTATGGTCATCTGCCCCTCATCCATGGACCGGATGGCGCCAAGTTGTCCAAACGGCATGGCGCGCTCGCCGTCGAAGCCTATCGCGACATGGGTTATCTGCCCGAAACGATGCGCAACTACCTGCTCCGCCTCGGCTGGAGTCATGGTGACGACGAGATCATCTCCACCGAGCAGGCCATCGCATGGTTCAACTTGGAGAGTATCGGCCGCAGCCCGTCGCGCATGGACTACAAGAAGCTCGACAATCTGAACGGCCACTACATTCGCATCGCCGACGACCAGCGCCTCGCGGAAGACGTTACCAAGCTGCTTGCGAGCCGCGAGCCTCCGGTCATTCTCGATGGCAAGGCGTGGGCGCGATTGATGGAAGCAATGCCGGGCCTGAAAGAGCGCGCGAAGACGCTGGTTGAACTTTCTCAGTCTGCGGAGTTTCTGTATACGGACGGTCCACGCACCCCGGACGAAGCAGCCGCCAAGTTGCTCACCCCCGAAGCCCGCAAGACGATCGGGGAACTGCGCAGCATCTTTAAGCATGCACCGGAATGGTCGGCTCACGCTCTGGAAGAGAAAGCGCGCGCCTTCGCCGAGCAACACGGTCTGAAGCTCGGACAGGTCGCACAGCCGCTTCGCGCCGCCCTCACGGGCAAGGCGAGTTCGCCTCCGATTTTCGATGTTCTAACAGTGCTGGGCCGTGAAGAGGCCCTGTTACGATTGGGGGCTTGGACCGCGTGAAATTCACGCAAACCTGCCCCAAGGAACGCCGGAAAGTGGTGACGTGGTTAACCTTCAAGGTCTATAATTGTTGCAGTGCAAGATAAGCGGTCTCGCCGCTTGAGAAGGATCACCCGATGAGAGAGAGCAAGGCCAAGCCGTCCGGTTCCGCGACGCTTACGTATGACAACAAGAAGTACGAATTTCCCGTCTTTTCCGGCACCGAAGGCCCGAACGTCGTGGACATCCGCAAGCTTTACGGCGACGCGGACATCTTCACCTACGACCCCGGCTTCACCTCAACGGCAAGCTGCGAAAGCGACATCACATTCATCGACGGCGACAAGGGTATTCTGCTTTATCGCGGCTATTCCATCGACCAGCTCGCGGCGCACTCCAACTTCCTCGAAGTCTGTTACCTGCTGCTGCACGGCGAACTTCCGAACAAGAAGGAAGCGGCGGCGTTCGATCACTCCATCACCATGCACACCATGGTGCATGACCAGATGTCGACGTTCTATCGTGGCTTCCGCAGAGACGCGCATCCGATGGCGATCATGTGCGGCGTGGTTGGCGCATTGTCGGCGTTCTATCACGACTCCACCGACATCAACGATCCACGCCAGCGCGAAGTTGCGAGTCACCGGCTGATCGCGAAGATGCCGACCATCGCCGCGATGGCCTACAAATATGCCGTAGGCCAGCCCTTCGTCTATCCGCTGAACAACCTCGGCTATACCGAAAACTTCATGCGCATGACGTTCTCGGTGCCGGCGGAGGAATACAAGGTCAACCCCGTGCTCGCGAAAGCGCTGGACACCATTTTCATCCTCCACGCCGATCACGAACAGAACGCATCGACCTCGACCGTGCGCCTCGCAGGCTCGTCGGGCGCGAATCCCTTTGCCTGTATCGCGGCGGGCATTGCGTGCCTTTGGGGTCCCGCACATGGCGGCGCCAACGAAGCGGCGCTGAAGATGCTGGAAGAGATCGGCACCGTCGATCGCATTCCCGAATACATCAAAAAGGCGAAAGACAAGAATGACAACTTCCGCCTCTCCGGCTTCGGTCACCGCGTCTACAAGAACTACGACCCGCGCGCGAAAGCCATGCAGGCGCAGACCCACGCGGTGCTGAACGAAGTCGGGCATGGCGACGACCCGATCCTGAAGGTCGCCATGGAGCTGGAGCGCATTGCCCTCAGCGATGAGTATTTCATCGAGAAAAAGCTCTACCCGAACATCGACTTCTATTCCGGCATCACGCTGAAGGCGCTGGGCTTCCCGACCAGCATGTTCACGGCGCTGTTTGCGCTGGCGCGCACCGTCGGCTGGATTGCCCAGTGGAAAGAGATGATCGAGGATCCGCACCAGAAGATCGGCCGCCCGCGCCAGCTCTACACCGGCGCGGCGCAGCGCGACTACGTTCCGCTCACCAAACGCTGATCCGCGAACGCGCCACGCTTCTCCCATGCAAAAGAGAGAAGCGTGCGCGCAGCGCGCAAGGACGGCGCTTCCTCGCCTGCTCCCAGAAGATGCATGGCCTCGTCCAGGTCGCGAATTTGCGCGGCTCGCGCGTCTGAATTCTGGAACAGTTTCAACAATGCATCTGAAAGCGCTTCGGGCGTGCAGCGGTTCTGGATGAATTCCGGTACCGCTTCGCGGTCCAGCAGAATGTTCACAAGTGTCGCGAACTTCGCCGAAATGAACGGCCGCGCCAGCACATAGGTCAACCATCCCAGCTTGTAGGCGGTGACCATCGGCGTGTCCGACAGCGCGATCTCGGTTGTGACCGTGCCAGTGGCCGCCAGCGCCACGTCGGCCGCATCGAACGACGCGAACTTGTCGCCCGCATCGTCGAGAAGATGCAACGGAACGGGCCAGTTCTCGCTGAGCGCGCGCACCGCAGCTGCAACGTTGGGCACCGTCGGCAACACGCAGACAAGTCCCGGCAGAGATTGCGCCAGCTTGGCAGCAGCCGCGCGGAAAACCGGAAGCAGCAGGGTGACTTCGCTCATGCGGCTGCCGGGGAGCACAGCGAGCAGCGGCGCATCGAGGCCGATGCCCAATCGTTTGCGCAGATCGTCGCCGCCGCGCATGCGCGCCGCGCGCTCGATCACCGGATGGCCGACGAAAGCCGCATGAATGCCATGCCCTTCGAAGAAGGGAACCTCGAAAGGAAAAAGTGCCAGCACCAGATCGAAATAGCGCGCCATCGTTCGCGCGCGGTATTGGCGCGAGGCCCACACTTGCGGCGCCACATAGTTCACCGTTGGGATCGCCGGATTCGTGCGTTTCACGCGCCGCGCAATGCGGTGCGTGAAGTCGGGGCTGTCGATGCAGACAAGTGCATCCGGCTTCACCGCTAGCGCGTAGTCTGATGCCTGGCGCACCCGGCTGAGGATTTCGGGAATCCGCGGCACCACTTCGCGCAAGCCCATCACCGCCGTGGCGTCGAGCGGGAACAGACTTTTCAAACCCTGCGCGGCCATCGCGGATCCGCCGACGCCCACGATGCGGATATTCTCGCCGCCGAGCGTACGAATGCCCTCCATCAACTCCGCGCCCAACTGATCGCCGGATGGCTCGCCACAGACGAGCATCAAGGTAAGTGGGCTGCCGACAGCGCCGCCGGCACTCATGCCGTCACCGCGGGTTCAAACGCCATCACAAAAAGACCAAGACGGTCAGCGGCTTCCACAATCTTCGCCTTGCGCATCAAAAGTGCCGCGCCAGCTTCCACCGCCACTCCGGCCAGTCCGCTCGCAGATGCGAGTTCGATGGTGCGAACGCCGATGACCGGAAGATCCACACGCCGCTCTTGTGCAGGCTTTGGTGCCTTCACCAGAACACCGCGACGCTTCTGCGGCGTACCGCGGAGATTTCTCGGCAAGTCCGTCAGCCGTTCCAACATGACATCCGTGCCCTCTGCCGCTTCCACGGCAAGCACAAGGCCATCAGCAACTGCCGCCGCCTGACCGATATCCAACTCGCCCATTCGGCGCACCACGTCGCGGGCGCGCGCGATATCGGCCTGCGCCTGCGCGTCAGGCTTGTGGCGGCCGTATATTCCAGGCGTAGCGATCAGATCGGGCGCGGCCTCTGCGCTTCCGATGACGCGAAAGCCTTCTTTTTCGAAGATCCCAAGCATCGCACGCATCAACGCATCGTCCCCTTTCAAGGCCGCGGCGATAATCTTCGGCAGCGCCAGGGCGCCCCGCGTATCGACCTTCAACGCGCTCCAATCCGGACGTGAAACCCGGCCTGCAAAGGTTACATCCTCGCAGCCATGCTTTTTCAGAAGCGAAAGGCTTTTGCCCAGCTCGCCGATGCCGGCGTTTTCGCGTGGAAATTGCGAAAGGCCATCATCCGCGCCGGACAGGCCCAGAACGAAAACATCCCGGCCGGCATCGCGCACACTCTCCGCGATCGCCAGAGGAAGCTCGCCGCCGCCAGCGATGATGCCAAGCGTGGTCATGTCAGCTTTCGGTCTCGCCGTCGTCGCCGCGTTGCCGTGCCGGCGTGATGGGGCGCGTCGCATCGGCGAGGATGAAGGCGATCACCTCTTCCACTTCCACGATACCCTTCCACTTGCCGGAGGCTTCAACCTCGCGGGCGTTGTCCTGGATCGAGCCCTTTCCTTCCAGGAAGATCGCACGATAGGCGGCGCGCAACGCATGGATTGTGGGGCGCGGAATCTTGCGGCGGCGAAGGCCGATCAGATTAAGGCCACCAAGCCGAACATGCAGACCGATGGCCATACCGTAGGGAATGACATCGGTGCTGATGCCGGACAAACCGCTGATGAACGCATAGCGGCCTACGCGTCCGAATTGCTGCGCGGCGGCCAACCCGCCCATGATGACGCCATCGCCGATCTCGAAATGCCCGCCGATCACCACGCCATTCGCGAGAATGACGTTGTTGCCGACGAGGCAATCATGACCGATGTGCGATCCGGCCATCAGGAAGTTGTTGTCGCCAATCTTCGTAAGATTGTGGCCTTTGGCGCTGCCAAGGCTGATCGTCACACCTTCGCGGAACACGTTCCCCCTGCCAATTTCCAGGCGGGCGTCTGGCGCATTGTTGTTATAGATCTGTGCCTCGCCGCCGATGACGGCGTGCGGATGGACGATAGTGTTTGCTCCGACGCTGGTTTTGCCCGTTACGACCGCGTGCGACAAAAGCCGCACGCCATCCGCCAGCGCGACATCCCGGCCGACGATACAGAAGGGACCGATCTCGACTCCGGCGCCAAGCCTGGCGCCGTCTTCAACGACCGCTGTCGGATGAACCGCCATTGGAACCCTGGTTATCTTCCGCGATCATCGCGCTGAACTCGGCTTCCGCGCAAAGCGCGTCGCCGACAAAGGCCTCACCGCTGAACTTCCATACAGGTCCGCGACGCCGAAGCGCCTTCACGGGCATGCGCAACATATCGCCCGGCGTGACCGGCTTGCGAAAGCGCGCATTGTCGATCGTCATGAAAAAGACGCGCTTGTTTTCCGCCGTCTGCCCCATGGAATGCATCACCAGGGCGCCGGCGGCCTGCGCCATCGCTTCCACGATCAGCACGCCTGGCATCACCGAGAAATTCGGGAAATGTCCCTGAAAATGGGGCTCGTTGTAGGAAACCGCCTTGTAGGCCGTCGCGCTTTCGTTCGGCACGATGTCCGTAAGACGCTCGATGAACAAAAATGGGGCGCGATGCGGCAGCAGAGATTTGATCTGCTCAACGTTCAGCACAAGATTTTCGGCCTCAGCCATCGTCGTCCCGTTTTTTCGCCTTGGCGAGCTTCGCCAGAACAATGGATTCGCGCAGCCAATCTTTTACGGGACGCGCGGGCACGCCGCCATAGTCCCGTCCCGGCGGCAGAACGCCAGGCATCACGCCCGTGCGCGCCGCAAGACGCGTTCCGTCGCCGATGATCGCATGATCGGCGACGCCCGCCTGCCCGCCCATGATCACGAAATCGCCGATCTCGCAGCTTCCAGAGATACCGACCTGGGAAACGATAATGCAATGGCGGCCGATATGGGTGTTGTGACCGATCTGGACGAGGTTATCGATCTTGGTTCCCTCACCGATCACGGTGTCGCCGATCGCGCCGCGATCGATGGCGCAGCAGGCGCCGATCTCAACTTTATCCTGCACGATCACACGGCCGATCTGCGGAATCTTGATGTGTCCAGTGGCGCTGGACGCGAAACCGAAGCCCGGTTGACCGATCTGCGTGCCCGGAAAAATCGCCACGCCGTCTCCAATATATGAGCTGGCGATCGTGACATTGCTGCCAATCTCGCAGTCTCGCCCGATAGAAACGCCTCGACCAATCACGGCATTCGGTCCAATCCGGGTCCGGTCGCCAATTTCGGCATCCGGTCCGATGACGACGCCCGGCGCCAACATCACGCCCGCGCCGATTTTCGCGCTCGGATCGACTGCGGTCGTTTGCAACCACGCTGCGAGCATGTTTTCGGGATAAAAGAGATTGAGCGCGACCCCGAAAGCGTGTTGCGCCGAGTTGCACGGCAAGCCGATCGTGCCGGGTGGCACTTTTACCGCGCCCGCGTTTTTGTCGATGAAGCAGAAGCCGGCTTTTGTCTGGGCCAGCGCAGCTGATGCAATCTTACCCGCGCAAAAGGCCAGATGCTGCGCGCCCGCGCCTTCGAGCGTGGCGAGATCAAAAATTCGAGCGGCGCCATCCACACCCGCCGGGAGTTCCACGCGAGCACGCATGCAAACGTCCGCGAGCGTGAAGGGCCCGCGGTTGTCATAGAAACGAGGATCAGCCATGGCGGAAACGGAGGCGCGCCACCCGAAGGTGACGCGCGCCGATATTACCGGCCTTGCTGCTGCTGTTGCTGCTGCATCAACCGCATATCCGCGGGTGATGGCGTAACGAGCTGCACTTTCACAGTCGGCATTTTCTGATCGAGCCGCTGAATCGCAGCGCCGGTGATATCGACATTCACCGTGCCGAGAACAACAGCGTTGCGATCGAACAGCAGATTGGCGTGACGTTCGCGCAGGAGACCCTGCAGGATCGGACCGAGCGCCTTTTCAACCTGCTGACGCGCCTGAAGAACGCCACCCTGAATCTGCGTCTGGCGCAACTGCACCTTCTGCTGGAACGCCTGCTGCTGCGCCTGGAATGCCTTGATCTTCTTCGCCTTCACATCCGGCGCGAGGATCGCGATCTGCTGCTGGAGCTGCTGCTCTTGTCCGCGCAGCGAGTCCGCCTGGCCTTTGAATTCTTTCTCGGCCGATTGCGAATAGGCATTGACCTGCTGAACGATGCTTTGGCCGACCTTCGATGCGCGAAGGATGGCATTGCGATCGATCACAAGGATCACCGGCGCGGGTGTGCCTGCACTCGGCGCTGCCGGCGGCGGTGTCTGAGCTGAAGCGGCACCTGCCGCGAGAATGGAGATTGCGCCCGCGATTGCGAATGCCGCCACGGAACGAGCCGCGTGAGCGGCCTTATTCGAAGTCTTCATGGAATTAGAGTCCTGTCCCTGCGCTAAAGCGAATGATCTGTGACTTATCATAACCTTCCCGGATAAAGGGCACGCCAACATCGATTTGGACCGGACCAAAGGGGGATTTCCACCCAATGGCAAGGCCGCCCGAGGCGCGCAACGCTAAATTGTCCTTAATACAGGGCGCCCCGCCCCCGCGATTGTTGCCACAATTGGGAATCCCCGTGAAGCCGGAGACGTGGCCCAAAGTGCCCACATCGCTGAAAAGCGAAAGCGAAATGCCGTAATCGGCCGGCAGAAAGTCCGGCAGGCGAAGCTCCGCCGTCCCGATCAGATAGGCCTCGCCGCCGATTGCGTTCTGCCCACCCTGGCCCCGCACGTTCAGTTCGCGCGGCCCGATACCGGCAATATTGAAGCCGCGGAATGAATCGCCACCCATGAAGAAACGCTCGTTCAGGCGCACATGCTGGCCGCCATAGCCCTGGATATAGCCGCCCTGGAGCTGAAGCTTCGCGACGAAGTCATCGTTCAAGATCGGGTGGTAGTAGCTCGCATTGCCGACGCTGCGAATGTATTTCAACGATCCGCCGAAGCCTGCAAGATCCTGGCTGAAGGCGAATGTTGCGCCGTGGCGCGGCTTCAGGATGTCGTCGAGCGTATTGTAAGCATAGGTGTATCCGATGGACGAAGTATCCGCCGTTCCTGACGCCAGCTGAATCGCTGTAGGCGCGCCGGAAAACGGACGAATGATATCGACACGATACGTATAGCGAAGGCCGACGCTCGCATATTCGGACGTCGGGAATCCGAGGCGCAAAGTGCCGCCGGTGGAATCGGATTCATAGTCGGCTTGGTTGAAATCGGTCAGCACCTTGAACAGATCGAAACCGGCGTTCAGCTGGTGATCCAGGAAGTAAGGTTCGGTGAAGCTGAGCTGGAATTCCTTGCTGATGTAGGAGAGCTGGACGGTTGCTTGCAGGCTCTGGCCGCGGCCGAACAGATTGGTCTGCGTATAGCTGAACTGTCCGACGAACGAGCTGGTGGACGAGTAACCGGCGCCGAGTGACAACGATCCCGTCGCCTGCTCCTGAACATTCACGTCCAGAACGGTGCGGTCCGGCTGACTGCCGGGCGATTGCTTGATGTCCACGGTCTTGAAGAACCCGAGCCCCCGGATACGGGTGCGCGAGCGATCCACGAGCACGCGATTGAAGGCATCGCCTTCGACGAGGCGGAATTCGCGGCGGATGACCTTGTCCAGCGTTCGCGTATTGCCCTGGATGTTGATCTTCTCGACGTAAACGCGCGGTCCCTGCTCGATATTGAAGATCACGTCGATGGTATGGGTGTCGCGATTGCGCTTCACGCGCGGATGGATTTCGGCGAAGGCATATCCCTTCGTGCCTGCTGCATTTGTGAGCGCGTCGATCGACTTGTCGATCAGCTCGGCGTCATAGGTGCTGCCATCCGCGATGGGAACCAGCGGACGCAGAGCGGACGGCGTCAGCTCCTTGATGTTCGACTGGATATCGACCTTGCTGAATTTGTAGATCGGTCCTTCATCGACCGTGAAGGTGATGTAGAAATTCTCACGATCCGGCGAGAGTTCCGCGACCGCGGAAACGACTTTGAAATCCGCATAGCCGCGCTTGATGTAGAAACGCCGGAGCTGCTCGCGGTCGAAGGTTAAACGGTCCGGATCGTAGTTGTCGTTCGACGAGAGGAATTTCCACCACTCCGTCTCTTCGGTGGCGATCTGCGCTTTCAGCGTGCCGTCGTCGAAGACCTTGTTGCCGATGAACGAGATGCGCGCCACGCCGGTGGTCGGGCCCTCGCTGATCGAGAAAATCAGATCGATACGGTTCTGCGGACGCTGGATAACCTGCGGATCGACCGTGGCGGCGAATTTGCCGTTGCGGCGATAGAGTTCGATGATGCGCCCGACGTCGGCCTGCACTTTGGCGCGCGTAAACACGGTACGCGGCTTGAGTTGAACTTCCTTCGTCAGATCCTTTTCGGAAACCTTGTTTTCACCTTCAAACACGATCCGGTTGATGATCGGATTTTCGACGACATTGACTGTCAGAGTCTGGCCGTCCCAACCGAACTTCACGTCGGCGAACAGACCCGTGGCGAACAATGTCTTGAGCGAAGCATCGACCTGCTGCTCGTCGTAATTGTCGCCCTGATGGATCGTCAGATAGGAAACGACGGTGGCGGCCTCGATGCGCTGGGTTCCGCGCACCACGATCGCCTTGACGACAGGGCCGGGCGCCTGTGCGAGAGCCGGGGCCACCGCCATGCTCGATGGCTGCGGATTGAGTGCCTGGCCTAGGGCCGGGGATGCCGCGGCCGCAGCGCAGGCCACAATCAGGGCCGCGCGCTTACAACGGGCGAAAAGGAAGGCGATCAGGCTCATCCGCTCGTCTCAAAAGGCGCAGCCGTGGTTAACGGGCCCGCGCTGTGTGTTTCAGAATAGATTCAGCCGGACAAGGTCGTTCCAGGTTGCCAAGACGAACAACCCAAGAACCGCCGCCAACCCCAGCCTAAATCCCACGTCCTGCGCCCGCTCTCCCAAGGGCCGACCCAGAACCGCTTCGCATCCATAGTATAGAAGATGGCCCCCGTCGAGGATGGGAACGGGAAAAAGGTTTATAAGCCCGATGCTTACAGAAAGTAGAGCTGCCAGTTGGAGCAGGTTCATAAACCCGGCCGACGCCGCCTGCTTGGAGACATTTGCCATCCCCAGGGGGCCAGTCAGCTGGCCGCTGCTCGAATGGCCGGTGACGATGCGCCACAGATAAGTGAGAGACGTATCTGCCACGAACCAGGTCTGGTAGGCGGCATCCTTGATCGCGGTAACCGGCCCGATAGGTGCAAAACGTGCATTTGAGTCGGATAGAGCCGGCTGGACACCGATGCCAACGAATTTGACGGTATCGCCATAGAGATTGGCCGCCTTGATCACGCGTGGCTTGGCGTGAACTGTCTGCGCCTGTCCGCGACGCGTGAAGCCGATGGCGATATCGCCCGTCTTGGTCGCATGAACCGCTTTGACGAGTTCGTCAAAGGTCTGAACCGTCTTGCCGTTGATGGAATGGATCACGTCGCCGGCGCGAATTCCCGCAACAGCGGCCGGCGCGCCCGGCGTCACCTTGCCTACGGTTGTCAGGATCGTCGCCTGCCCCGTAATCATCAGGACCGCGGCGAAAATCGCGATCGCCAGAATGAAATTGGCCACCGGCCCCGCAGCGACGACCAAAGCTCGCTGATAAAGCGGCTTGGACTGGAAAACATTGGCGCGCTGTTCGGGCGTGAGTTGCTCCAGCTTCGCGCGGTCCGGAACGCTCGCCGCATTCTCGTCACCGAGGAATTTCACGTAACCACCGAGTGGCAGCCAACCGACCTTCCACTCGGTACCCTTCTTGTCCGTCCAACGCGCAATCGGCCGTCCGAAGCCGATGGAAAAGGTCTCGACCGTGACGCTAAAAAAGCGCGCCACCGAAAAATGGCCCAATTCATGGAAGAACACGACGACGGTGACAACAAAAAGAAACGCGGGCAGACCGAGCGGTATCCAACCCACCAATCCATGCAACACTTCGAGCATCGGCGCCTCTACTCCCGTTTACGCAGCCACGCGGCGACAGATTGCACCGGCAAGATCGCGGGCCTGGCGATCGGCGTCCAGAACGCCTTCGACATCGCGCGGCACACCCGAACCATTCGACGCGCGCGCGGACAATGTGTCTTCGACAACGCGCGCGATATCCAGAAATCCAATCCTGCGGCCCAGAAAAGCCTGCACGGCGACCTCGTTCGCGGCGTTCAGGATGGTAGGCGCAAGCCCCCCGGTCCGCAAGCAATCCTGCGCCAACCCCAGGCACGGGAACCGGCGCGCATCGGCCGCCTCGAATGTCAGCTTGTTCAACATGGCGAGATCGAGACGCCGCGACGGTGAAGACATACGCCGGGGCCATGCCAAGGCATGCGCGATGGGGGTGCGCATGTCCGGCGCCGAAAGATGGGCGAGCGTCGAACCGTCGGTGTAAGTCACCAGACAATGCACGATGGATTGCGGATGGACGAGGACAGCGAGCTTCTCGGGTTCCAGCGAAAAAAGGAAATGCGCCTCGATCAGCTCAAGTCCTTTGTTCATCAGCGTGGCGCTATCGACGGAAATCTTCGCCCCCATCGACCAGTTGGGGTGCGCAACGGCCTGCTCTGGCGTGGCTGCGGCCATACGCTCGCTCGTCCAATCGCGGAACGGGCCGCCGGATGCTGTGAGCGTCACGCGCTCGATGGCGTGCGTTTCGTCGAAATTCAAAAGCTGGAACGCTGCGTTATGTTCGGAGTCGACGGGGATCAGCGTTGCGCCATATTCCGCGACGGCGCGGCGGAAAATGTCTCCGGCGGCGACGATGCATTCCTTATTGGCGAGTGCGATCGTTGCGCCGCGTTTCACCGCAGCAAGTGCCGGTTCAAGGCTGGCCGCGCCGATGATCGCCACCATGACGACATCGGAGGGACGCGAGGCCGCTTCGACGATCGCATCATATCCGCTCGCCGTCTCGATACCCGTTCCCGACAGCAAATTCTTGAGCTGCTCACCGCGCGACGCATCGCCGATCACAGCCAATTTGGGTTTGAAGCGACGCGCCTGCTCCGCCAGCGCCTCGACGCTGGATTGCGCGGTCAACGCTTCGAGCGGGAACGCATCAGCACCGTAAGTCTCGCGGGCATGGGCGATGACCTCCAGCGTGGACACGCCGATGGAACCTGTGCTGCCGAGCACGGTCACGCGGCGCGATGTGACAGCAGAAAGATCGGAGCCACTCATGGCGCGACCAGCGCAAACGGATCGACATGAAGCGCGAGGAACACCAACGCGGCAACCGGCGCGACAAATAGCATGGAATCGATACGGTCCAGAACGCCGCCATGCCCTGGGATAAGACTACCGCTATCCTTGCGCCCTACTCTGCGTTTCAGGAAAGATTCAAATAGATCGCCCAGTTGCCCAACCACTGACGCACACAAGCCAACGATCGCGCCGCGCCAGGGACTTGCGTTGAGAACCGCGAATACAATCGCCGCGGCGATCGTTCCCGCGATCGCGCCACCGATTGCACCGGACCATGTTTTGTTGGGCGACAGAGCCGGCCAAAGTTTCGGCCCCTTCAGCAAATTGCCTGCGAAGAGCGCGCCGGTGTCGGTCAACCAGACAGCAAAGAACAGCGCGAACAATTCCCACACGCCATTGGCGGGAACTTGGCGAATAGCGACAAGGCAGAGCGCAGGCACACCGACATATAACATGGACGCCGCATGCCACAGCATTGCGCTGCGGCGCGGCGGTGACAGAACTACATTGATCACGGCACCCGCCATCAGAATGCACCACGGGAAAATGGCAAGCTTTGGGTTTTCCAGATGTGTGACAAACACTTCGCCGGCCGTCGCACCGATGATCGCTAGTGCCGATACGATAGATAGCCAGCCATATCGCGTACCGGGAAGCATGCGGTGCCATTCGCGCGCGGCGGCAACAGCTCCCGCAGTAATGAAGAGCGCGAACCAGTAGCTGCCGTAATAGGTGGCCGCTATCGCAATCGCTGCCAGTCCAAACCCGAAAAGCGGGCGCATGAACCAATCGAGCGTCACCTCAAAGCCGAGGAATTTTCGCGGCGTTTTCTCTCCCGCTTCGGTGCGGCGATCATTCGCGGTTTGGGAGATACCGCTCAAGCCACGGCTTCCGGCGTGACGGCGCCAAAGCGGCGTTCGCGCTGCACGAAGACGTTCAGGGCTTCAAAGAAATCTTCGCGCGTGAAATCAGGCCACGCCTTGTCGACAAAGACGAATTCCGAATACGCCGATTGCCACAGCAGGAAGTTGCTCAAGCGATATTCACCGCTGGTGCGTACCACCAGATCCGGATCCGGAGTTCCCGCTGTGGAGAGCCGCGAAGCAAAAAACTCGGTGGTGATTGCCTCGGGATCGAGTTCGCCTTTCGCCGCCGCACGCGCCATATCGCGCGCCGCCGCCGCGATTTCCTCTTGTGCGCCATAGTCAAAAGCGAGCGTGAGATTGAGCCCCGTGCAATTTTCGGTGCGCTTCTCGCTTTCTTCCATCAGCGAAACGATGTCCTCGCTCGCGCGCGACCGATTTCCAATGAAGCGCACGCGCACATTGTTCTCGAGAAGCTGGCTCACATCTTCGCGCACATATGCGCGAAAGAGTCCCATCAGGTGGCTGACTTCGGTGATTGGGCGCTTCCAATTCTCGGACGAGAACGCGTAGAGCGTGAGGTTCGGAAGACCGATGTCGTTCGCCGCGCGAACGATGGTGCGAACGGTCGAGACGCCGGCGACATGACCCGCCGCGCGCGGCATCAGCCGTTTGCTCGCCCAACGGCCATTGCCGTCCATGACGATCGCGACATGACGCGGCAGGCTGGCCTTATCCGGCGGCGATACTGTCTTTGCCATACGCGTTCCTGCCCTACACCGCTGAACTCAGACCTGCATGATCTCTTGTTCTTTGCCCTGCAGGGTCTGGTCGATGTCACGGATATGCCCGTCCGTCAGCTTCTGCAATTCATCGCCGAGCTTATGGTGTTCATCTTGGCCGATTTTGCCTTCTTTTTCCGCCTTTTTCAGGGCATCCATGCCGTCCCGGCGGACATTGCGGACGGCAACACGAGCGGCTTCGGCGTATTTGTGGGCGAGCTTAACCAGTTCCTTGCGGCGCTCCTCGTTCAGTTCGGGCAGAGGAATGCGAATGAGCTGGCCATCGGTCTGCGGATTGAGCCCAAGGCCTGCATCGCGGATCGCCTTGTCCACGGCCTTGACCAATCCCTTGTCCCACACCTGCACCGTGATCAGGCGCGGCTCCGGAGTGCCGACGGTACCCACCTGGTTGATCGGCGAGACATTGCCATAGGCATCCACCTTTACGGGGTCGAGCAACGCGGCGCTGGCGCGGCCGGTGCGCAGGCCATTGAGTTCGCTCTTCACCGTGGAGACGGCGCCATCCATACGGCGGCTAAGTTCGTTTTTGTCGTAGCTCATGAAAAATCCTCCGCGAGGGCGGGAGCTTACGCCCCTTCCTCGATGATGGTGCAGCGGCCTTCGCCGCGGAGTACCGCGGCCAACGCACCGCGGTCGTGAATCGAAAAGACAATGATGGGGATTTTGTTCTCACGCGAAAGGCTGACCGCGGATGCATCCATCACCTGAAGATCCTTCGCCAACACCTCATGATAGCTGAGAGAATCGTAGCGTTTGGCGTTCGGATCTTTCTTCGGATCGGCGCTGTAGACGCCGTCAACCTGCGTGCCTTTTAGCATCGCCTCGCAGTTCATCTCCGCCGCGCGCAGCGCCGCCGCCGTGTCGGTGGTGAAGAACGGATTTCCGGTTCCGGCGGCAAAGATCACCACACGGCCCTTTTCCATGTGCCGGATGGCGCGGCGACGGATGTAAGGCTCCGACACGCTGGCCATCGGGATCGCGGACTGCACCCGGCAGCCGACACCGATCCGCTCCATCGCCGCCTGCATGGCAAGTGCGTTCATCACCGTTGCCAGCATGCCCATATAATCGGCGGTGGCGCGGTCGATGCCCTTCGCAGCGCCCGCGAGGCCACGGAAGATGTTGCCGCCGCCGATCACCATGCACACTTCGGTGCCAGCGCCCGTCGCTTCTTTCACATCTGCCGCAATGCGATCCACCGTGGCGGTGTCGATGCCGTAAGCCTCGTTGCCCATCAGGGCTTCGCCCGAGACTTTCAGCAGAACCCGGCGGTACTTCGGCGTCGAACCCATAGCCCCTCCGGAATTGGTCA
>JANWJQ010000119.1 GCA_025451875.1 Rhizomicrobium sp. | reverse complement strand
ATTATCTCCCGGTTATCACCTCTTTGCACAAGCGGCCTGACATGGAACGGATTCTGATCACCTCGGCACTGCCGTATATCAACGGCATCAAGCATCTGGGCACGCTGGTCGGCTCGATGCTGTCGGCCGACGTTTTCGCCCGCTTCAAGAAGGCGCGCGGCCATGAGGTGCTTTTCATCTGCGCCACCGATGAGCACGGCACGCCCACCGAACTGGCCGCGATGGAAGCGGGCAAGGATGTGCGCACTTTCTGCGACGAACAGCATCTTCTGCAGAAAGCGGCCTGCGAGAAATTCAATCTCGGCTGGGATCATTTCGGCCGATCGTCGAGCCCGCAGAACAGGGAACTGACGCAGCATTTCGCGCGCCAGCTGTGGAAAAACGGCTTCCTGGAAGTCCGCACCACCAAGCAGGTCTATTCCAATGCCGACGGTCGCTTCCTGCCGGACCGCTATGTCATCGGCACATGCCCGCATTGCGGCTACGAAAAAGCGCGGGGTGACCAATGCGAGAACTGCACGCGCGTTCTGGATCCCATCGATCTCATCAAGTCGCGCAGCGCGGTGTCGGGATCGGACGACATCGAGATCCGCGATTCCACGCATCTCTTCCTGAAGCAATCGGAATTCGTGCCGAAGCTGCGCGCATGGATCGACAGCCACAAACATGAATGGCCGCAGCTGGTCTATTCCATCGCCAACAAATGGCTGGAAGAGGGTTTGCAGGATCGCGGCATCACGCGCGACGTCGATTGGGGCGTGCCGGTGCCGGATGACATCGCGGACGGCCAGCTCAAGGGTAAGGTGTTCTACGTCTGGTTCGACGCACCCATCGAATATATCGGCGCGACGAAGGAATGGGCCGACGCGAACGGCAAGGGCAATGTCTGGAAGTCGTGGTGGTACGACGCGAAAGACGTCCGCTATTACGAGTTCATGGGCAAGGACAATGTGCCGTTCCACACGGTCGGCTTTCCCGTCACCATCATGGGCTCGGGCGAGCCATGGAAGCTGGTGGATCGCATCAAGGGATTCAACTGGCTCAATTATTACGGTGGCAAGTTCTCCACCTCCGAACATCGCGGCGTGTTCATGGATTCCGCGATCGAAATTCTTCCGGCGGATTACTGGCGCTATTACCTGATGGCGAATGCGCCGGAGAGTTCGGACTCTTCTTTCACTTTCGAGCATTTCGCGTCGGTGGTGAACAAGGATCTGGCGGACGTGCTGGGCAATTTCGCAAGCCGCATCACCAAGTTCTGCATCGCGCGTTTCGACGGCAAGGTTCCGGGCGAAGGCGAATATGGCGACGAGGAGAAGGCGCTGATCGCGGAGATGGACAAGCGCGTCGCCCAGTACACGGAATATTTCGAGGCCATCGAATATCGCAAAGCGCTGGCGGAATTGCGCGCCATCTGGGTCGCGGGCAACGAATATCTCACCCGCGCCGCGCCATGGACGCATATCAAGACGGATCGCGCGAAAGCTGCTGTCGCCGTGCGCATGGGCCTGAACCTCGTGCATCTGTTCGCGCATCTGGCGTGGCCGGTGATGCCGGCCATGGCGCGCAAGATTCATGAGACGATCCAGCCGGTGGCGGGCGACGCCGCGGTTATTCCGTGGCCGTCCGATCCGATGGCGAAGGAACTCGATCAACTGGAAGCGGGCCAGCCCATCCACGCGGCCGAGGTGCTGTTCGCCAAGATCACCGACGAACAGCTCGCCGAATGGACGGCGCGTTTCGGAGGCGCGGAGCCGGCATGACGAATTCGGTGCGCAAACTCATGGCGGCGGACGTTCCCGCGCTGCGGGAATTGCGTCTGGAGTCGTTGCGCCTGCATCCGGAGTGTTTCGGCGCCGATCTGGAAGCCGAAGAGGCGATGACCGTTGCCGATATGGCGGCGCGTATGCAGAGCGGTGTCTCGTTCGGCGGCTTCGTGGATGGCGTCTTGAGCGGCATGGTCGTGTTCGTGAAACCCAACCGCAAGAAAACTGGCCATACCGGCGAGCTTGGTGCGATGTATGTCCGCGCCGGCGCGCGCGGAACCGGGCTGGCGGACGCGCTGGTGGAAGCTGTCATCGATGAAGCGGTGAGCAAGGTCGAGCAGATCAAGCTGACCGTGAACGCGGAAAACCCGCGCGCCATCAAGCTTTACGAGCGCCACGGCTTCCGACCGATCGGCAAATATCCCAATTCACTGCGCGTCGGCGACCGAACTTACGAAGAACTCATCATGCTGCGCCCGGTATCGGCCAGCGACTGAGGGGTAAGGGGAGGGGGGGACCGTGAAACGTGAAAACGACTGCTCTACGTCCCGTTCCACCACAACATCTTGTGTTTTGTACAAATTCGGAATCGAAAAAATCGACATTCAATTCCAGCGATCAGCCCACCAACGGTCGGCGGAGGATCAAGAGGACTTGTAGATCACAGCTGCTGCCAGCACGGCGATAACGAACAACAACACCGTCGAGGACGTGGTTGGAGGCAGCAGGTTGAAGGGCAGAAAATATGTGTCCGGGCGATTCGGCCGCGACCACACAAGCGCGCAAATCACGGCAACCAGAGCAATGCTCAATATGATGCCAACAATTGGTGTCATCCAAAAACCGGGTCTTTATGAATTTGGCGACGGATGCAAAATTGCTACCGCGCCGAAGATCAATCCACCAGCGTCGCCCATCCGCCGGCGCCGAGCGCTTCGAGCGGGCGGTATTTGGACTTGTAGTCCATCTTCTCGCTGCCGTGAATCCAGTAGCCCAGATAGACGTAAGGCAATCCCTTCGCGCGCGCCGCTTCGATGTGGTCCAGGATCATGAAGGAGCCGAGGCTGTGCGCGATTCCGCCGGGGTGGAAAAAGGAATAGACCATCGACAAGCCATCGCGCAGCACATCGGTGAGCGCGCAGGCCATGAGCTGGCCCTGGTCGCTGCCGTCCCCGCTCTGACGGTATTCGACAATGTGTGTGTTGACCGGAGTCTCCTCGACCATGGCGACATAGTCGAACAGGCCCATGTCGGACATGCCGCCGCCGGAATGGCGGGCGTCGAGATAGGTGCGCAGCAATGCGAACTGCTCGCGCGTCGCTTCGGCGGGAACTTCGGTGCGCATCAGATCGGCGCTGCGCTTGAAGATGCGCTTCTGGCTGCGCGAGGGCTCGAAGTCCTTCACCACCACGCGCACCGAGACGCAGGCCGAGCAGCCATCGCAGGCCGGGCGGTAAGCGATCATCTGGCTGCGGCGGAAACCGGAATGCGTCAGCGCTTCGTTGAGGGGTTGGGCGAGGCCGCCGGAAAGGCGGGCGAAGACTTTGCGTTCAATGCGGCCGGGAAGGTACGGGCAGGGGCCGCCTGGCGTCAGGAAGAACTGCGGCAGCCTTGCGGTACGTTGATCCGTCAACTCGTCACCCAACCGGCGTCGTCACGCAAAGTATGACAATGATTTGCCGTTTTGCGCCAGAGTGTTCGGCGAAAGTTTTGCGTTTAAGGCTTAACGCCTGCCGGGACCGGCGGTGCCTCCTTCATCAACAGGATCGAGATGCGGCGATTGGCCGAAGCATTGGGATCTTCCGGCAACAGCGGCTCGGCGCCGGCCTTGCCCGCCACTTCATAGATGCGGTCGGACTGAACGCCGGCCCCGGTCAAAATCGCGCGTGCGACATTGGCGCGCGCGGCGGACAGCTCCCAGTTCGTCGTGCCGTCGGCGCCGGTGAACGGTTTGCCGTCGGTGTGGCCGCTGATCGAGATGCGGTTGGGCAGACGGTCGATGATCTTGGCGACGGCGTCCAGCATCTTGCGCGTGTACGGCATCGGCTGCGCCGTGCCTGGCGCAAACATCGGCCGCTGGTCCTGATCGACAAGCTGGATGCGCAAGCCGTCCTGCGTCTGCTCGACGATCACCTGGCGCGACAGCGCCGCGATGTCGGGCATGTCCTGCATCGCCTGATGGATCGCTTCGGCGGCGGTGGCGAAATCTTCGTCGCGCGAGGAGGGCAGCGCCTGTTCCAGATGCTGATCGCTCTGCACTTGCGACGCGGGCGACGTACCTTGCGCGTCCGTCGATCCACCTTTGCGGTTGTTCACGTCTTTTGTACTCGACTTCTGGGCGTTCATCGGCGGCGAATTCTTCGGCGTGATCGAAACCGATCCGCCCGCCTGCGCGCCAAGCTTGCCCATCACGGTGCCGCCCAGAACGCCGCCCGCGCCGCTCGATGTTTGCGAAATGCTTTGGGCAGCGAAGTAGTCCGCGATGCCGCGCTTCTGTTCCGGCGTGGTGGTGTTGATCAGCCACATGAGCAGGAAGAAGGCCATCATGGCCGTCACGAAGTCGGCATACGCGACTTTCCATGCGCCACCGTGATGGCCGCCATGGCCACCCTTCTTGATCTTTTTGATAATTACGGCGCCATCACTCGCCATCGTACCCTCAGCCCATTGCCCACTGGCTCGGCTTATGACCCCAAGGGTTCTTCCCCCGGTGGCCTGCCTCGCCTAGTTTTCGAGGGTGAGAATGCCCCGTATCGTCTTAAACAACCGTTAGGCCGCTTCTTATGAGCTTCGACACCCGCGCATTCCGCCAGGCTTTGGGCTGTTTTCCGACGGGGGTGGCCGTTGTGACCACCTCCGGCCCGGACACCGACCACCGCGGAATCACGGTGAATTCCTTCACGTCCGTGTCGCTGGACCCGCCGCTGGTGCTGTGGTGCATCGACCGCAAATCGGACCGCTTTCCCGCTTTCACAAAGGCCAAGGTCTATACAATCAGCCTTCTGGGCACGGTCCATGAAGCGGTGTCGTCGCGTCTTGCAAAGCAGGGTGCGCACAGCCTGGACGGGATCGATCTGATTGAAACCAAGCTCGGTCCGCCCGCGCTCGCCGATGCGCTCGCGATTTTTGAATGCGAGAGCGAGGCGGTGCATCAGGGCGGCGATCACGCAATTCTTGTTGGCCGCGTCGTGCGCTTTGCGAAACGCGAGGCCGGCGCGCCGTTGGTGTTCTTCCAGGGCCGTTACGGCGCGCTCGCGGAAGGTTGAGCCAAAAGAAAAACGCCGCCGGAGGGGGCTCCGGCGGCGCAAGTTCGAAGGATGAACCTTCGGGGGAAAAACACTACCAGCGAAGCTGGGTGAACAGGCCGATTTCGTTGTAGTGACCGCTGTGGCCAGGTCCCTGGGCCAAGCCGCCGATCGTTCCGTTCTGATCGCTGAGGAAGCCGTCGCTCGCCGCGTCGTGCTTATAGACGAGCGAGAGATCGACGATCTTCGTCGGGCTGTAGGTGACACCGAAGTTGTAATAGGTATTTTTCGGACGCGAGACGAGCGCGTTCGCCGCGGTCTTGACCGTCGGACGCACCCAATCGTAGCGGCCAAACACGCCCCATTCCGGTGTGAAGTAGTACGAAGCGAACGCGCCGTAGCCGTCGTCGCTGTCTTTGTTGGTGGATGTCACCGTGTTCCAGTCGTGCGCCTTGAAGTATTCGACGCCCAGACGCAGGCCTTCCCACTGATACGCCGCGACCGCGTCGAAGCGGTTGGCGGTGTGGTGCGTCACGACGCCGTGCGCCGCGCCCAGCTTGCCGCTGTAGCCGCCGAGGCCGAGCGTGAAGCCGTTCCAGTTCAGGTTCACGCGGCCTTCGACATCGATGCCGTCGGTGCGGTTCACGCCGCCGATAAAGCCCGGCTTCTTGTAACCGCTGCCGTTGATGGCCGAGATCTGATAGCCGATGAGGCCGTCCGCGAGCTTGCCGAGAACATGGACGCCCCAATCGGACGAAGTGCCGAACTTGGTGCGGTCGATGAGCGTGTTTTCAACATAGCGATAGCCGTAGAGGTCTTCCACGAACGGAACCCACGGCATATCCGCGGCGCCCAGACGGAAGGTCAGCGCATCGGAGATCTTCGCCTGCAGGTAGGCCTTCTTGATGTAGAACTGCGTGGCCGACGCCGGGCCGCTGTCATAGTTGAAGTCCATCGTCAGGTTCGCGGACCACACCGGATCGAACTGATGATCGATGCCCACATAAAAGCGCTTGATGTCGAAACTGGTGCCGTTGACGGGCTGGGAAACGCCGTCGCGCTTCGCGCTGATGTTCGAGAAGTCGATGTAAGCGCGGCCGCTGACCTGCGTCTTCGCCCACCAGCTGCTCTTGGTGAGGGATGCGGTCGAAGCCTGCTCCTCATAGACCTGGTTCTGCAGCGCTTCGAACTGGGCCTGGCTGACCTGCTGGTCCGACGGCGCCGGTGCTTCGGCTGCGGCCTGGGTCTGCGCGGCCTGATCGCGACGCAGCTCGCGAATCTGCGCTTCGAGCTCGTCGATGCGCGCATCGACCGAACCGGCGGCCGCGGTCGAATGATGGTGGTGAGTCTTCTTGGGTTTGGGCGCGTCCTGTGCGGCGGCCGAACCGGCCATCAGCGCAAGCGCAGCGGTACCCAACAGGATTGTCTTGAATTGCATGTTCTTTTCCCCGCGTAACGCGATCGAAATTGCCGCATGGGATGCGGCTTCCAGCCCCCGGACACTCGAAAAGCTGGCGTCGTGGTACTGGCCGGGAACGTCAGAACCGCGAAGGTTTCGTGACGGATTTATAACGGCGCATCAGGTGTTGCCGGGGTGCATCGCAAGCCGTCAGCGTTCGCACTTTCCGTCTCGGACCCGCTAAGTTTGCGTGATGGTTCGGCTGATGATTCGTGTCGATTTCGAACCCGGCCACGCGCTGGGTCCGGGGAAGATTCATCTGTTGGAGCAGATCCAGGCGACCGGCTCGATTCGCGGCGCCGCCTCCGCCATGAAGATGAGCTATCGCCGGGCCTGGCTTCTCATCCAGGCCACAGAGAAGACCTTTGGCGTCCCGCTTGTCGCCGCTGCCACCGGCGGACGGCGAGGGGGCGGCGCGAGCCTCACCACCCTCGGAAAGCGGGTCGTGCGTCTTTACCGTCAGATAGAGAAAAAGGCCGGGGCGGCGACCGGCCTGCCAGCCAAAGCATTGGCGCATAGCCGGTATTCGAAACCTAAAAAACAGCGGAAAACGGGCAAAAATAAACAATCATAAGCAAGCTTTCGACCTTGCGGCCGATAATAACGCTGCTTATGTTCTCGGCCATGGGCACAGGCACAACTCAGAATTTGGATCGGGATTTCCTGATCCTGCTTCATGACGTGGCGCGGCTTCTGCGCACCCGGTTCGACCAGCACGCCCGCACCCACGGCATGACGCGAGCGCAGTGGGTAATTCTGGTGCGTCTTTCGCGGCAGCCAGGTCTTTCGCAGAATGAATTGGCCGGGATCTGCGAAGTGGAGCCAATCACGGTTGGCCGCCTGATCGACCGGCTGGAAATGCGCGGCTTGGTTGAGCGTAGGGCGGATCCCAAGGATCGGCGCGTACGCAGGCTTCACCTTCTTCCCGCGGCCGAGCCGTATTTGGAGAAGATCAATAAGTATAAGGAAACGATGACTCTCGAAATTTCGGAAGGCATCGACGAACACACGCAAGATGTCCTCGTGGACACGCTGCTGAACATCAAATCGAAACTGACTGCCGACGGGGCGCCGCTCCCGAAGCTTCAAATGGCCGGAGAGTAGAAGTTATGGCTGCCATCCAATCCGAAACCAGCGCCCGCTATCCGGGCAACGCGCGCGGATCGTTTGCGCCGGTTCAGGATCTCGTGGGACGCATGCGCGAAGACAAGGGGCTGATGCGCCGGGTACTGATGATCGGCGGCGTGGCGATCGTCGCGATCGCGGCGCTGGCGTTTTGGCTCATGGGCGGACGCTACGTTTCGACGGACGACTCTTATGTGAAGACCGCGCAGCTAATGGTTTCGACGGATGTGTCGGGTCTGGTGCAGACCGTGAACGTGCGCGAAGGCCAGCGGGTGAAAAAAGGGCAGGTGCTTTTCACCCTCGACCCACACCCGTTCCAGATCGCGCTCGACAATGCGAAGGCGCAATTGGGTCAGGTCGTTCAGACCGTGGAATCCACAAAGGCCGACTATCAAAGCATGTTGAGCACCGCGGATGCGCTGCGCTCGCAGGTCGATCTCAACCAGCGCAACTATGTACGGTATGCCGCCTTGCTGAAGGCCAATGCCATTGCGCCCGCCACCTACGATCAGGCGCGGCTGACCTTGGCGACGTCGCAACAAAATCTCGTTGCAGCCGAACAGACTGCCAAGACCCAACTCGCCAAACTCAACGGCAATCCGAACATCGCACCGGAACAGACGCCGCAATATCAATCCGCGAAGGCCGCCGTCGATGAAGCGCAGCGCCAACTCGATCATGCGACCGTTCGCGCGCCGTTCAATGGCATCGTGGCGGAAGTGGATTCGCTGCAGCCCGGCACGCTCGTCATCTCCGCGATGAGCGCGTTTTCCACCACCAGTGCGGTTGGCCTTATTGGCACCGACAAGGTTTGGATCGAAGCGCACATGAAGGAAACCGATCTCACGCATGTGAAGAGCGGTGATCCGGTCTCCATCACCATCGACACCTATCCGGGCCGCACCTGGCACGGCCGTGTCGATGCGGTGAGCGCGGCCAGCGGCGCGGCGTTCTCCGTACTGCCGGCGGAAAACGCCAGCGGCAACTGGGTGAAAGTCACGCAGCGCATTCCCACACGCATCATCATCGACCGCAAGAAGGGCGATCCGGAGCTTCGTTCGGGCATGAGCGCCGTCGTCGATATCGATACCGGCCATCGCACCTGGCAGCGCCTGTTGTTCGGTCACTGAGGGGCGGAAGGGTTTGCGTAGAGTAGAATGACAGCCCGCTCGCTCGGAACGTCGCACGAGGCTTACGGCTCCAAGTTCGAACTTCGCATCATCATGCTCTGCTCAATGGCAGGGACGCTGATGCAGGCTTTGGACTCGACCATCGCCAATGTCGCGCTGCCTTATATGCAAGGCAGCCTTCAGGCATCGCGCGACCAGATCACCTGGGTTCTGACCTCTTATATCGTCGCGGCCGCCATCATGACGGCGCCGGTGGGCTGGCTGGCGGCCCGCTTCGGCCGCAAGAACCTCGCGCTTGTCTGCATCACCGGGTTCACCATCACTTCGATGATGTGTGGCGCGGCACAGACTCTCGACCAGATGGTGATCTTCCGGTTGGCGCAAGGCGCTTTCGGCGCGGCGCTATCGCCCCTTTCCCAGTCCATCATGCTCGATCTGTATCCGCCGGAAAAACGCGGCTCGGTGATGGCGATCTGGGGCATGGGCGTGATGGTTGGGCCCATTCTTGGACCCACGCTCGGCGGTTATCTGACGGACGTCTATAACTGGCGCTGGGTGTTCTACATCAATTTGCCGTTTGGCATCGCCGCTGTCAGCGGCATCTGGCTCTACCTGCGCGAAACCCATCGCGACAGTACGCTCAAATTCGACTGGTGGGGCTTTGCGTTCCTCGGCCTCGCGTTGGCGAGCCTGCAGCTCATGCTGGATCGTGGCACCGACAAGGCCTGGTTTGAATCGCCGGAGATCATCGCCGAAGCGGTTATCGCGGGTTTGGGCGCATATCTGTTTTTCGTCCAGATGTTCACAACCGATCGGCCATTCATTCCAAGTGCGCTGTTCAAGGATCGAAATTTCGTTTCCGCGCTGGTGCTGATGTTCGTCACCGGTCTGGTGATGGTCGCAAGCTCGGCATTGCTGCCACCCTATCTGCAGCAGCTGGGCGGTTACTCGGTGACCGATACGGGCCTGCTCATGGCGCCGCGCGGTGTCGGCACCATGATCGCGATGGTGTTCGCCGGCCGCATGGCATCGCGTTTCGACTCCCGCTACATCATTGCGTTTGGCGCTTCGTTGATCCTGTGGTCGATGTGGGAAATGTCCAAATGGACACCTTCGATCGGCGCGTGGTCGCTGATCGAGGTGACGTTCGTGCAAGGCGTCGGCATGGGCTTTGTGTTCGTGCCGATGAATCTTGTCGGGTTCGCGACCTTGTCGCCACTCTTGCGCACAGACGGCAGCGCCATGATCAACCTCATGCGCAATGTCGGCAGCGCCATCGGCGTCTCGGTGACGACGACCATTCTGGCGAACGGCACCCAGGCGGCGCATTCGGCGCTGGCGGAGAATGCCAGCTCGTTCAACCGCGCGCTCAGTGTCGGTATGCAGGGCATGATGTGGAACCCGAAGATTCCCATGACGGCCGGCATGCTCAACCATGTCGTGGATGCCAATGCGCAGGTGATCGCCTATTCAAACGACTTCATCTTCATGCTCATCGTCTCCATACCCTCATTGTTCGTGGTCTTTTTCATGAAGAAGCCACCTACGCTCGCGGCTGGTGAAAAGCTGGAAATTTCGGAGTAGACCTGCCTCCGCCAAACAGGAGCAGGATGATGAAAGTCGCTTTTCTCGGACTGGGCGTAATGGGCTATCCCATGGCCGGACATCTGGCCAAGGCGGGGCATGATGTCACCGTTTATAACCGTACCGCCGACAAGGCCGCCCGCTGGGTCAAGGAATATGGCGCCAAGTCCGCTGCGACGCCGGCCGAAGCCGCCGCCGAATGCGATCTCGTCATGGCCTGCGTCGGCCGCGATGCGGATGTCCGGGAGGTTACCGTCGGCCGTCATGGTGCTTTCGCGACCATGAAGCGGGACGCGATTTTCGTGGACCACACGACGGCGTCGGCGGGAATCGCGCGCGAACTTTCCGAGGAAGCACATAAGCGCGGGCTGCATTTCGTCGATGCGCCAGTTTCGGGCGGCGAGGCGGGCGCGAAAAACGGTCAGCTGACGATCATGTGCGGCGGCAGCGCGGCGGCTTATGCGAAAGCGGAGCCCGTCATCACGGCCTATGCGCGCCAGTGCAAGCGACTAGGCGAGGCGGGCGCGGGCCAGCTCACCAAAATGGTCAACCAGATTTGCATCGCGGGTGTTGTTCAGGGCCTCTCGGAGGGGCTGAGCTTCGCGCGTGCTGCTGGTCTCGATGCGGAAGCTGTGATCGAGGTCATATCCAAGGGCGCAGCGCAAAGCTGGCAGATGGAGAATCGCCACAAGACCATGCTGGCCAATCATTTCGATCACGGTTTCGCGGTCGAATGGATGCGCAAGGATCTTGGCATTGTGCTGGATGAGGCGCGGAACAATGGCGCGTCCTTGCCGGTAGCGGCGCTCGTCGATCAGTTTTATGCGGATGTCGAGAACATGGGTGGCAAGCGCTGGGACACGTCCAGCCTGTTCGCCCGCATGGAGAAACTCCGCGCGGACAAGAAATGAAAAAAACAAAGCGCAAGGCCGCAAAGGCGAAGACAAGCGCTTATCATCACGGCGATCTGCGCCAGGCGTTGCATGGCGCGGCCGTATCGCTTCTGGAGGAGGAAGGGTTGGCGGCGCTTAGTCTGCGCGCGGTCGCCCGCAAGGCCGGTGTGAGTCACGCCGCGCCGTACCGGCACTATGCGAACCATGAAGCGCTATTGGTTGAACTCGCGGTTGAGGGGTTCGGTGAGCTACGAGCCGCGATTTCATCGGCGGCCTCGGCGCCTGACAATCGCATGGACCGTATTACGGGCATCGGAGGCGCCTATATCCGCTTTGCGTCGAAACACCCCGCGCTGACTCAACTTATGTTTGGCCCGCAAATGCCGAACCGGGATGCCATTGCGGCGCTTACCGAGGCTGCCGATGCAATTGGTGCTGAAATCGGTGAAGCGCTGGAAGATCCCGCGCTTGGCTTGGCCGTATGGGCCGCCGTGCATGGCCTTGCCATGCTGATCGTCGAGAACGTGATCGATCTGGGTCAGCGGCGCGCGGGGAATGCCGTGCTTCCCACGCGCGCCGAGATTCTGTTGCGAAGTCTTTTTACCAATCAGGATTAGCAGCGCTCGGGAAAGGCCCGCCGTTGCAAATTTGATTAGCGCGCGATCTCGAGATCGCCGTGCAACTGGACGTCGCGCAGATATTGCCGGTTTTGGATCTTCATGAGATTCCATTGGTGGACCGTCATGCAGGTCTGCTTTTTGACGATGTCGCCTTCATGGATCATCGACTTGCAAACGACCTGAGAGTCGTTCGTCGCCACAGCCGGTGTCGGCTGCATGGTTTGCGCGCCATCCGCCAATGCCGCGCCACTGCACAACATCGCCGAACCGAACACGGCTGCCAGAATTGCTTTCTTCATTGCTGAAACCTCCCGAATTGCGCAATGAGCATGGGACCGCTCGCGTCAGGATGGCAATATGCGAACACGCATTCCCATTCACATTCCCTTGAGAATGGATGGGTTTTCACGGGCCTGTGAACGCAGGATCAGCACTGGAGCAGCTTTACCGCGTCGCGCGCGAAGTAAGTGAGGATGCCGCTCGCGCCGGCGCGCTTGAAAGATATCAGGCTTTCGAGGATCACGCGGTCGCGGTCCAACCAGCCGCGCTCGATGGCGCCCATCAGCATCGAGTACTCGCCGGATACCTGATAGGCAAAAGTCGGAACGTGGAACGTGTCCTTCACGCGGCGCACCAGGTCCAGATAGGGCATGCCGGGTTTGACCATCACCATGTCCGCGCCTTCGGCGATGTCGAGCGCGACCTCGCGGATCGCTTCGTCACCGTTTGCGGGGTCCATCTGATAGGTGCGCTTGTCGCCGGTCAGCGATTTTGCCGAGCCCACGGCATCGCGGAACGGCCCATAGAACGCGCTCGCATATTTGGCCGCATAGGCCATGATCAGCGTGTCCTTGTGACCGGCTTTCTCCAGCGCGATGCGGATCGCGCCGATGCGGCCATCCATCATGTCGGACGGCGCGATGATATCGCAGCCGGCTTCGACCTGGAGCAAAGCCTGCTTCACCAGAAGTTCGACGGTCTCGTCATTGGCGATGGTGGCGCCGGATTTGTCGAACACGCCGTCATGGCCGTGGTCCGTGTACGGATCGAGCGCCACGTCGCACAGCACGCCCATTTCGGGCACGGCTTTTTTGATTTCGCGAACCGCGCGGCAGACGAGGTTCTTGGAATTCAGGGCCTCCTTGCCGTCTGGCGTTTTCAGCGATGGGTCGGTGAAGGGGAAAAGTGCGATAACCGGAATGCCCAGCTTGGCGGCTTCTTCGGCTGCGCCAGCAACCAGATCCACCGAAAGCCGATCCACACCTGGCATGGATGCAACCGGTGTGCGTTTCCGTTCGCCGTCGGTAACAAAAATCGGCCAGATGAAATCGGACGCGGAAAGCGTGTTCTCGGCAACAAGCTTTCGCGTCCAGTCGTGGCGGCGCAGGCGGCGCATGCGAAGGGCAGGGAACTGGCTCATGAGCGTCTCATGCCAAGTCTTGGCAGGGCTTGCAAGAAACGCCCTGTCGCGGCCTTTGCTGATGGGCGAAAACAGGGATAATCCGGCGCAGTTTTCGGGGGAAAGCAGGATGAAGAGATTGGCAGCCTTGGCGGCATTTGGATTGGCGTTTGGATCGGCGGCGGTCGCGGATGCGCCGCCTTCGCACTACGACATCACACCGCTCACCAAGGCGGATGTGGATCTCTATCTGTCGGTGATGCGGCCAGCCTCGGCCTATGTCGCGAACCTGAAGGGCGAGGATAAGGCGGCGGTCGAATACATGCATTCGAACCATGGCAATCCGAAGATCCCGGAACCGCCGAAGACGCCGAACTTCAATCATCCGCCGACACAGGCGGAAATTGCCGCGCTGCAGAAGGCGATGGACGATTACACCAAAAAGAGCCAGAAGCCGCAACAATATATGGCACGCGTCGCGACGCTATCTTCTTACGATGAAGAGATTGCGCGTCAACATCACGTTGAAAAGCAGTATGACGCGGTGAAGGATCCCATCGAGAGCGCCATGGCGGGCATCGAAGGAACCGGGGGCAGCTGCGGGGGTGACGATTGCGCGCCGACGCAACATCCAACCGCGGCGCAACTGGCGCTCTGGAAAAAAGAAGAGCAGGTGAGCAAGGCCAATGTCGCGTTTCTCCGCCCCTATGCACCTGAAATCGAGAGACTGAAGAAGCCACTCCACGATGTTATGTTTTCACACTGAGGTCACATGGATTTCGAACTGACGGAAGATCAGCGCGCCGTTGAAGATGCCGCGCGCAAATTCGCGAAGGACCGCCTTTTGCCCTTCGCCGCCGAATGGGACGAGAAGGAGCACTTTCCCGTCGATGTGATGCGTGAAGCCGCGGCACTCGGTTTTGCCAGCATCTATGTGAAGAGCGACGTCGGCGGTTCGGAGATGAGCCGCCTGGATGCGGCGATCATCATGGAAGAACTCTCTGCAGGCTGCACCTCAACGGCCGCGTTCATTTCGATTCACAATATGGCGTCCTGGATGATCGACCGCTTCGGCAGCGATGAACAGCGCAAGCGCCTTCTGCCCAAGCTCGTCACCATGGAAAAGATCGCCAGCTACTGTCTGACCGAACCTGGCTCGGGGTCCGATGCTGCTTCGCTCAAGACGCGCGCGGTGAAGGACGGCGATCACTATGTGCTAAACGGATCCAAGGCCTTCATCTCCGGCGCGGGCGTATCGGATGTGTATGTCTGCATGGTGCGCACCGGCGAAGACGGGCCGAAGGGGATTTCCTGCATCGTTGTCGAAAAGGGAATGCCCGGTCTCAGCTTCGGCAAGAAGGAGCGCAAGATGGGCTGGAACAGCCAGCCCACAGCGCAGGTGATCTTCGACAATTGCCGCGTGCCGGTTGCCAACCGCATCGGCGCCGAAGGCGAGGGCTTCCGCATCGCGATGATGGGGTTGGATGGCGGACGTATCAACATTGGTGCTTGCTCAGTCGGCACCGCCCGTGCCGCGCTCGACGAAGCGAAAGCCTATGTGACGGATCGCAAGCAGTTCGGGCGCCCAATCGCGGAGTTCCAGGCAACCCAGTTCAAGCTCGCCGACATGGCGACGGAGCTTGAGGCGTCGCGTTTGATGATCCGCAACGCCGCCGACGCGCTCGACAAGAAAGCGCCGCGCGCGACGATGCTGTGCGCGATGGCCAAGCGGTTCGCCAGCGACATGGGATCGAAGATCGCCAACGAAGCGCTGCAGCTTCACGGCGGTTACGGTTATCTCAAGGACTTTCCGGCAGAGCGCCATGTCCGCGATCTGCGCGTTCATCAGATACTTGAAGGCACCAATGAAATTATGCGCGTGATCGTGGCGCGCGAGATGTTCCGACAATGACAGATGAAGCTGAAGTCCTCTTCGAGCGCCGCGGCGCGCTCGGTCTCATCACGCTCAACCGGCCGAAGGCGCTGAACGCGTTGACGCAGGGCATGTGCGTTGCGATGAAGGCCCAGCTGGACGAATGGGCGAAAGATGATGCGATCAAATCCGTCGCCATTCGGGGCAATGGCGATCGTGCCTTCTGCGCGGGCGGTGACATCCGCGCGCTTTATGAATCCGGGAAGGCGAAAACGCCTTACGCGCTCCAGTTCTATCGTGATGAATATGTCCTCAATGCCACCATCAAGCGCTATCCCAAGCCTTACATCGCGCTGATCCACGGCATCGATATGGGGGGCGGCGTCGGCGTGTCGGTGAATGGAAGCCACCGCGTTGCCGGTGAGACCATGGTGTTCGCGATGCCGGAAACCGGCATCGGCCTTTTCCCCGATGTTGGCGGCTCCTATTTCCTGCCGCGCTGCCCGGGCCAGATCGGAATGTTCCTCGGGCTGACGGGCGCCCGCCTGAAAACGACGGACTCGCTTTACGCGGGTATCGCCACGGATTTCGTGCCGACGGCGCGCTGGGACATGCTGCTCACCGCGCTCGCGGACAGCACAGCCCCCGATACTGCCATTGCCGGTCTGAAGGATACTGTGCCCGACACCTTCCTCGCGGAGCATCGTGAGGCCATCGATCGCACCTTCGGGCACGGCTCGGTCGAGGCGATTCTCGCCGTGCTTGACGCGGAGCATACCGATTGGGCGCAGGACACGGCCAATACCATTCGCGCCAAATCGCCGACAAGCCTCAAGATCGCGTTCCGCCAGATCCGCGAAGGCAAATCGCTCAGCTTCGACGAATGCATGAAGATGGAATATCGCATGGTGAACCGCATCGTCGCGGGACGCGATTTCTACGAAGGCGTACGGGCCATCATCATCGATAAGGACAATGCGCCGAAATGGCAGCCGGCAGAGTTGTCGGGCGTTTCGGATGCAGATGTGGACGCCTATTTCGCGCCGCTAGGAGAAAAGGAACTGAAGCTATGACCAACATCGCATTCATCGGCGTGGGCAATATGGGCGGACCGATGGCCCGCAATCTGCTGAAGGCCGGTCACCAGGTCACAGCTTTCGATCTCAGCGATGCGGTTCTCGATCCGGTGCTGAAGGCTGGCGCACAAAAAGGCGCAAGTGCCAATGCGGCGGTGAAAGATGCCGACGTGGTGATCACCATGCTTCCGGCCGGGCATCATGTCCGCACAGTCTATCTCGACAACGGAATTCTGAGCGCGGCGAAAAAAGGCGCTGTGCTTATCGACTCCTCCACGATCGATGTCGATTCCGCGCGCGCCGTTCACACGGCGGCGGAGAAAGCGGGATTTCTGTTTCTCGACGCGCCTGTGTCCGGCGGCACGGGTGGTGCGGAAGCGGGCACGCTGACATTCATGTGCGGCGGCAGCGACGCTGCGTTCGAACGCGCCAAGCCCTTTCTGGAAAAGATGGGCAAGAAGATCGCCCATGCGGGTGGTCCGGGCGCGGGGCAGGCGGCCAAGATCTGCAACAACATGATGCTGGGTATTTCGATGATAGGGACCTGCGAAGCGCTGGCGCTGGGCGAAAAGCTTGGCCTCGAAGCGCAGAAGCTCTTCGACATCATGTCCACATCGTCCGGCCAGTCCTGGTCGCTGACGACCTATTGCCCGGTACCAGGCCCTGTACCGACCGCACCGTCCAATCGCGACTATGCGGGCGGCTTCGCAACGGCGTTGATGTTGAAAGATCTCAAGCTTGCACAAACCGCAGCGCAGTCGGTGGGCGCCAACACGCCACTTGGTGCCGAAGCGGCACAACTCTATTCGCTGTTCGCTGCGGCCGGTAACGCTGGAATCGACTTTTCCGGGATAATTCGCATGTTGCGGGGGAAGGGCTGATTTACCCACCCTTAAGACCCACGCCGTATTCTTTAGTCAAATAAAACAGGTGGGCCTCGTGAAAAACACGGGGGTGGAAGATGACAGCGTTGGCGAAACCGCAGATCGCGGCCGCGCTCGAGAGCGCGTCTGTTGTAAGTAAACACTACATGGAGATGCTCAATCTCATTGAGAGATTGCATCGACAGCTTCTCGACGTGATCAAGGATGAGCTTGATCGGCGCGATGAGCGCGAGATCAACAGCGTGCAAGCGCTGCTGCTCTTCAACGTTGGGGATCAGGAACTGACGGCCGGTGAGCTGCGTACGCGCGGCCACTATCTCGGCTCGAACGTCTCCTACAACCTCAAGAAACTCGTGGAAGCCGGTTATGTGCACCACGAACGCTCCGAACTCGACCGCCGCTCGGTCCTTGTGCGCCTGACCCGTAAGGGCGAGGCGGTGCGGGACATGCTGCGCGAGCTGTTCGAGCGCCATCTGATTTCCCTCGAAGCGGTGGGCAATGTCGGCGCCACCGATCTCGATGGCATGAATGCTTGCCTGAAGCGCCTTGAGCGCTTCTGGATCGACCAGGTTCGTTTCCGCCTTTGAGTAGTTATTCTTCGGTCCCGCCGGCGACTTGTGCCTAGAATGGGTAGAGTCGCCGGAGCCGACCGTGCAGCGGATCAGGAACAATCTTCGTCATCACTGGCATTTCTACCTGGCGGCCGTAATCGGCAGCTTGGCTTTTCTGTTTGGGGCATCGCTCACCGGGCCGGAGCGGACACTCGCAGCAGGCGACAGCTTCTTCGCCGCCTATCTGGTGGCGGCCATCGCGGCAATCTATCGGATCGATGCCGATGGATTGCGGAAGAAAGCAGCGGCGGAGGACGAAGGCATTTTTCTCGTCATTCTGATCGCCTTGGTCGTGATCGGTATTTCATCGCTTTCGATTGTCACGGTCCTGCGCGAGAAGCACGCGCCGTCACCGCTGGCGCTCGGCTTGGCGATTGCCGGTGCGCCGCTTGGATGGCTATCGCTGCACACCATCGCCGCGTTCCACTACGCCAACCTCTATTACGGCAGAAAAGGCGATGCGAAAAATGCGCAAAGCATTCGTGGTCTTGAATTCAGAGACACGAAGGAACCCGGCATTTGGGAGTTTCTCTACTACGCCTTCACGATCGGCATGACGGCCCAAACATCCGATACCGACGTAACAGAGACCAAGATGCGCCGCGCCACGCTTGGCCATTCGGTGGTTTCGTTCTTCTACAACACGGCCATCATCGCCATGGCCGTGAACGCAGTTGTCGCCATCGCGTCTTGAAAATGGCTCGCAAAAAGGTCGCAGGCTTGCGGAATACGTCTTCTGGATGTGACAATTCGCATGGATTAGCGCCTCAGCGTTGGGATATTCTTGGGAAAGCAAGCTCTTGGGCCATCGGGCCCGACCTGGGGCGGATGAGTATGGATTTTTCCTATGTTTCCCGATTTCGCGATGCGCTCGCCGGCCTGAAACGCGAGGGCCGGTATCGGGTTTTTGCGGACATCGTGCGCCGGCGCGGAAGCTATCCGCAGGCGCTTTATCATTCCGAGCAAAACGCCCGTCCGATCACGGTCTGGTGCAGCAACGACTATCTTTGCATGGGCCAGCATCCCAAAGTTCTGGCAGCGATGCACGAGGCCATCGATACGACCGGCGCAGGCTCGGGGGGCACGCGCAACATCTCGGGTACCACGCACTACCATGTCGAGCTGGAGCGCGAACTCGCTGACCTGCACGGCAAGGAAGCGGCGCTGCTTTTCACGTCCGGCTTCGTTTCCAACGATACGACTTTGGCAACCTTGGGGAAACTGCTGCCAGGCCTGATCGCGTTCTCCGACGAACAAAACCATTCCTCCATGATCGAAGGCATTCGTCATGGCGGCATCGAGAAGCGGATATTCAAGCATAACGACATGGCGGATCTGGAAGCGCAGTTGCGTGCGGCCGATCCCAATGCGCCCAAACTGATCGCCTTTGAATCCGTTTATTCGATGGATGGCGACTTCAGCCCGATCTCAACGATCTGCGATCTTGCCGACAAATATGGTGCGATGACCTATTTGGACGAAGTTCACAGCGTCGGTCTTTACGGCCCGCGTGGCGCAGGCGTTGCGGCGCGTGACGGCGTGATGGACCGTGTGGACATCATCGAGGGCACGCTCGCCAAGGCATTCGGCGTCATGGGCGGCTACATCACGGCCAGCGCCGAGCTGGTGGATTGCATCCGCTCCTTTGCGCCGGGGTTTATCTTTACCACATCGATCGCGCCAGTTCTCGCTGCGGGTGTCCTCGCGAGTGTGCGCCACCTGAAGGAAAGCAGCGTGGAACGCGAAAAAATCCACGAGCGCGCCAACAAGCTCAAGGTGTTGCTACGCGAAGCAGGCCTGCCGTTGATGGAAACGACCAGCCACATCGTGCCGGTATTTGTTGGCGACGCGGCGACCTGCAAATCCGTGTCCGACACGCTGCTGCGTGATCATGCGATCTATGTGCAGCCGATCAATTTTCCGACGGTGCCACGCGGCACCGAACGCCTGCGCTTCACACCATCTCCGATGCACACCGATACGATGATGGAACAGCTTGTCCGGGCGCTCGATCAGGTTTGGGTTGCGCATCATCTGAAACGCGCGGCCTGATCGGATGCCGCCCGGCGGCACGGAAATCTACGTCGAGTTCATCGTGCAGGGCGCTTTTGTCAAAGCGACCGCGATCGACTCCAAAACTGGCAAGGAAGTCAGCATCATTGGCCCCGCGACCGCATCGCGTGCGGATCTTTCGCAGGCAGCGCTTCGCAAGCTCGAATACGTCCTGAAAAAACAGAACGACGCCTGAAATTATCCGCGGCGGCGGCCTTTGTGTGCCGGTGCGTTTCTGCCAAGCCCGATCTTCTTGGCAAATTCCGAACGCTGTGCCGCATAGTTCGGCGCCACCATGGGATAATCGGCGGGAAGACCCCACTTCGCGCGATATTCTTCCGGCGTCAGGCTGTAGTTGGAGCGCAGATAACGCTTCAGCATTTTCAGCTTTTTGCCGTCTTCCAGGCAGATGATGAATTCGTTCGTCACCGACTTCTTCACCGGAACGGCAGGCTTCTGCGATGTTAGTGTCTCCGAGGACGGCATTCCCGAAAGCGCCCCCAGAGTTGCATGAATACTTCGGATCATGGCCGGTAAATCGCTGACCGGCACGGGGTTGTTGCTGACGTAGGCGGCGACAATGTCGCTCACGAGCTTCAGCATTTCGTCAGTCCTTGCGGAGTGACCTTCAAGTGGATGACTCATAGTTTTGTTGTCCTTCAGCGCGCCGACTCGAATATATCGTATCCTGCTATCGCCCGGCGATTGCGGGGAATCAAGCGGGCATCGCGCACCCGATTTTTGATGGTAACCAAGGGTTGCACCGATTTATTTGAAACAAATCGGCAATCTCTACTCGAGATGAATTGCACAAAATTCCGTCAGTCGATTTCTTTACTGAAGATCACTGTTCTTACTTTCTTTGGGATTGTTTCCCCACTCCCGCGGCGGCCCGGAGCGGTCCCCATAAAAATGTGCATAACGGTCCTGCCGCTCACGCTACGGAGGCAACCAGGCCGACTGCGGCGCCCCCACGCACTGGCGCAATATCTGGTAAAGAGATAGGGGTAACCACGCGATAGGTGCGAAGGTACGCTAAGTGTGCCGTGTTGCGATGCGTGGCTTTAGGTGAGGTCAAATGGTGGCGATATCGAACGCGGCTGAGCCGCAGAATTCTGGCTTTTTCACACGCGGTCTGTCGGCGGCTGACCCTGAAATTGCCCGGGCAGTCGATGAGGAACTGACGCGCCAGCGCGAGAAAATCGAGCTGATTGCGTCCGAAAACATCGTAAGCAAGGCGGTCCTCGAAGCACAGGGTTCCGTCCTCACAAATAAATATGCCGAGGGTTACCCGGGCCGGCGCTATTATGGTGGCTGCGAGTATGTCGATGTCGCCGAAGAGTTGGCGATCGACCGGGCGAAGCGTTTGTTCAACTGCGAATTCGCGAATGTTCAGCCCCATTCGGGCGCGCAGGCGAACCAGGCCGTGTTCTTCGCGCTCATGCAGCCAGGCGATACCTTTATGGGGCTGGACCTCGCGGCGGGAGGGCACCTCACACATGGCTCGCCGGTTAACCAGTCCGGCAAATGGTTCAAGCCGGTGTCCTACACGGTGCGCCGTCAGGATCACCGCATCGACATGGACGAAGTCGCGTCCATTGCCAAGGAGCACAAGCCGAAGCTCATCATCGCGGGCGGTTCTGCCTATTCGCGCATTATCGATTTCAAGCGCTTCCGCGAGATCGCGGACTCCGTCGGTGCGTTCTTCATGGTCGATATGGCGCATTTCGCCGGCCTCGTGGCGGGCGGCGTTCATCCCAACCCGCTCGAGCACGCGCATGTCGTGACCACGACCACGCATAAGACGCTGCGCGGCCCGCGCGGCGGCATGATCCTTTCGAACGATGCCGCCCTCGGAAAGAAAATCAATTCGGCGGTCTTCCCCGGCCTGCAGGGCGGCCCGTTGATGCATGTCATCGCGGCGAAGGGCGTCGCTTTCGGCGAAGCGCTCAAGCCCGATTTCAAGCTTTACGCGCGCGCAGTTGTCGATAACGCAAAGGCGCTGGCGGAAACGCTGCACGCCCAAGGCCTCGACATCGTCTCTGGCGGCACGGACACGCACCTGATGCTGGTCGATCTGCGTCCCAAGAACGCCAAGGGCAATCACACCGAGAAGGCGCTGGACCGTGCCTTCATCACCACCAACAAGAACGCCATTCCTTTCGACACCGAGAAGCCCGCCATCACCTCGGGTGTTCGCCTCGGAACGCCGGCAGGAACGACGCGCGGCTTCGGTATTTCCGAGTTCAAGGAAATCGGCAAGCTCATCGTCGAAGTGGTTGATGCCGTTGCCAAGAAAGGCGAAGCGGGCGATCCCGAAGTGGAAGCCAGCGTGCGCTCGCGCGTCGCCGATTTGTGCCGCCGTTTCCCGATTTACTAAGGATCACTTTTCATGCGTTGCCCTTTTTGCGGACATGACGACACGCAGGTTAAAGACAGCCGTCCCAGTGAGGACAATTCGGCGATCCGCCGCCGCCGCCATTGCCCGGCCTGCGGCGGCCGTTTCACCACCTTTGAGCGCGTCCAGCTTCGCGAACTGATCGTTGTGAAGAAGAATGGCCGCCGTGAACCCTTCGAGCGGGAGAAGCTTGAGCGTTCACTGACCCATGCGCTGCGCAAGCGGCCGGTGGAAGCCGAGCGCGTGGACCGCATGATCACTGGCATCGTGCGCCGCCTGGAAAGCATGGGCGAAAACGAAGTGCAGGCGACCACCATCGGCGAGTTGGTGATGCAGGCGCTCGCGAGCCTCGACAAGGTGGCTTACGTCCGCTTCGCGTCCGTTTATCGAAACTTTCGCGAGACCAAGGATTTCGAAGTCCTTATCGGCGAGATGGAAGGCGGAGATCGCGACTAGGCGTTTCCCATGAGTGCGACGGACGAGCGTCATATGCGGCATGCGTTGACTCTCGCCGCGCGCGGGCTCGGGCGCACCGGCAGGGTGCCCTCGGTCGGTTGCGTGATTGTCGCTCAAAACGGACACATCGTTGGATGCGGGCGCACCGATGAAAGCGGTCGCCCTCATGCCGAGGTCGCGGCTTTGGCGCAAGCAGGTGAAGCGGCGCGCGGTGCGACGGTTTATGTAACTCTCGAACCTTGCGCTCATATCGGCAGCAGCGGCCTTCCTTGTGCCGATGCGTTGGTGAAAGCAGGCATAGCGCGCGTGGTTGTCGCCATGACCGATCCTGATTCGCGCACCGACGGTGCCGGCATCGCAACGCTGCGCGCCGCTGGCATCGACGCGACGACCGGTGTTCTGAAAGCGGAAGCGGAGATGCTCAATCGCGGCTTTGTGCTGCGGCTAACTGAATGCCGTCCGCTGGTGACGCTAAAGATCGCGCAGAGCGCTGATGGCTTCACAGCGCGAGCGCCGGGCGAAAGCCAATGGATCACTGGTGAAGAGGCGCGCAGGTTTGGCCAACTCTTGCGCGTTCAGCACGACGCTATCCTCGTCGGCATCGAAACCGTGATTGCGGACGATCCGGAACTGACAAGCCGGTTACCTGGTCTGGAAAGATACTCCCCGCTTCGCGTCGTGCTCGACAGCAGATTGAGATTGAGCCCCAAGTCGAAACTCGCGCAGACAGCGCGCAAGGCGCCGACCATGGTCTTCACTGCGCAGGATGGTGGCGATGAGCTGCGGACGTTAGGTGTCAACGTCGTTCGCGTGGATGCCGATCCTGAAGGCCATGTGCGCATTTCGGCCGTCCTCCACACGCTTGCGGAGCAGGGGATCAATCGCCTTCTCGTGGAAGGTGGCGTGACCGTGGCGAGCGCTTTCCTCAAAGAAGGTTTTGCCGACCGGCTCGAAATCTTCACGGCGCCCATGACTCTCGGGAATGCCGGACGTCACGGCACCGGCGCTTTGGCGCTGCGGAATCTCAACGAAGCCCCAAATTTTATGCGGGTTAGCTGCCGGTCTTTCGGTGATGATCGTCTGGAAAGCTACGAAGCAAGGTCCTAAAAGAAACGCATGTTCACAGGAATTGTCACCGACGTCGGCCAGGTCCGCCATATCGAGAAGCGGGGCGACACCCATTTCGTGTTCGGCACGCATTACGACGTGTCAGCCATTGATATCGGCGCCTCGATCTCCTGCTCGGGCGCATGCATGACTGTTGTCGACAAGGGCAACGAGAAGGATCGCTGGTTTGCTGTCACGGCGTCCGCCGAGACTTTGTCCAAGACAACGCTCGGCGACTGGAAGGTCGGTGATGCGATCAATTTCGAACGCCCTATGCGCGTCGGCGACGAGTTGGGTGGCCACATTGTGACGGGCCATGTCGATGGCGTTGCCGAAATCGTTTCCATGGAACCGGAAGGCGAGTCCATTCGCGTGGTCCTGCAGGCGCCCAAAGATCTTGCGCGCTTCATCGCGCCGAAGGGTTCGATCGCACTGGACGGCGTTTCGCTGACGGTGAACGAAGTCGATGGATCGCGTTTCGGCGTGAATATCATCCCGCATACCTGGAAGGTGACGACGTTCGGCCGCCAGAAGCCCGGCGCAAAAGTGAATCTCGAAGTCGATCTGATGGCGCGCTATGTGGCGCGGCTGGTGAAAGCATGAACGTCCCGGTCTATCACGACTACATTTCGGCCATCGAAGATGTGATCGAAGACGCCCGCAACGGGCGCATGTTCATCCTCATGGATGCCGACGATCGCGAGAACGAAGGCGACCTCGTTATTCCCGCGCAGATGTGTACGCCCGATGCCGTGAACTTCATGGCGAAATTCGGCCGTGGCCTCATCTGCCTCGCGCTGACGCAGGACCGTGCAGCGGAATTGAATATTCCGATGATGACGCAGGTGAACGGCACGCCGAACCAGACGGCGTTCACGGTGTCCATCGAAGCCAAGGAAGGTATCTCCACCGGAATCTCCGCGCATGATCGCGCGCACACGATTTCGGTTGCCATCGACGCCACCAAAGGTCCGACTGATATTACTTCGCCGGGTCATGTGTTCCCGCTGGTAGCGCGTCATGGCGGAACGCTTGTTCGCGCCGGGCACACGGAAGCTGCCGTCGATATTGCGCGTCTCGCCGGGCTCAATCCTGCCGGTGTGATCTGCGAGATCATGAACGATGACGGCACCATGGCGCGGTTGCCCGATCTTGTGCCGTTCGCGCAACTGCACGGACTGAAGATCGGAACGATCGCGGACCTGATCGCCTATCGCCGCAAATACGATCATTTCGTGAAGCGCACCTTTGAAGGCCCGTTCCAGAGCCATAATGGCGGCGACTGGAAGATGATCGTCTATGTGAACGAGTTGGAATATGCCGAACATATCGCGCTGGTGAAGGGCGATATCACGACACCGGAACCGGTTCTTGTTCGCATGCATGCGGTGAACATCTTCAGCGACATGCTGGCGTGGAAGCCTTACGAGCGCGATGTGCTGGGTGAATCCATGCGCATCATTGCCCAAGAGGGAAGGGGTGTTGTCGTATTGCTTCGCTCGACGCGGCCGACCTTTGTTACCGACGTCGTTTCCCGCAAGACCCAGGATGATGCTGACCGCCGCCGCGTGAAGGAATATGGCGTGGGTGCACAGATTTTGCTCGATCTGGGCATCGAAAATATGATCCTGCTGACCGATACGCCGGAAAAGAAGATCGTGGCGCTTGATGGATACGGCCTGAACATCGTAGGCACCCATCCCATTCGCAACCGGGACGCCTGATGGCCAAGCTGAACATCCTTATCGTGGAAGCACGCTTCTATTCGCACATTGCGAATGCGCTGCTCGACGGCGCCACGGCCGCGCTGGACGCGGCCGGAGCGAATTTCGAGCGTGTGTCTGTTCCGGGTGCCCTGGAAATTCCGCCGGCCATTGCGATCGCCGCGCGCAGCGAAGGCGGCGGTTACGATGGCTTTGTCGCACTCGGCTGCGTCATTCGCGGCGAAACCTATCATTTCGAAATTGTCTCCAATGAATCCGCGCGCGGCTTGATGGATCTCGGAGTCCAACGGGGCCTTTGCATCGGCAACGGCATCCTGACCGTCGAGAATGAAGAGCAGGCTCTTGTTCGCGCATCCACAACCGGTTCCGACAAGGGTGGTGACGCCGCCCGCGCGTGCCTCGCGCTCATTGCCCATCGCGCAAGAATAGAGTCGCGGTGATGACCTCTTCATCGCAATCGCCTGAAGACCGCCCAGTATCGGCGGCACGGCGCGCAGCGCGGCTCGCGGCGGTGCAAGCGATCTACCAGATGGAATTGACGGGCACCGACGCCGAAGAAGTGGCGATGGAGTTCGTCGATCACCGTTTCGGCAAGGAAACGGAGATTTCGCCGGCCGGCTTGCCCGACGAGGAATTCTTCGGCGCCATCGTGCGTGGCGTGCCGCATCATCAGGTTGAGATCGATCGGTCGGTCGCGAACTGCTTGTCGGCGGATTGGAAGTTGAACCGGATCGACTCCATTCTGCGCGCCATTCTTCGCGCGGCGGCGTTTGAATTGATTGGCCGCAAGGACGTTCCGGCCAAGGTGATCATCGATGAATATGTCGATATCGCTCATGCATTCTTCCAGGGCGACGAACCTTCTTTCGTAAATGCGGCGCTCGACAAGATGGCGCACAGAAAGCGCGCGCCGGAATTCGGCGAGACGCCGCCCGATGACGAACTCCAGTTCTGACCGTCCCGGCGAATTCGAACTCATCGCGCAACTGTTTGCGCCGCTTTCCGCGAAAGCGGCTGGCGCCTATGGCCTGACCGACGATGCGGCCACGATCCAGCCACCGCCGGGACAAGAACTGGTCGTCACGGCGGATCTCCTGACCGCCGGGGTTCATTTCCGGGCTGACGATCCGCCAGCGTTGATTGCGAGGAAATCACTGCGCGTGAATTTGTCCGACCTCGCGGCGAAGGGGGCGGAGCCAGCAGGCTACTTGCTCTCGTTGGCGCTGCCGCGCGATTGGACGCTGCCCTGGATGCAGTCGTTCGCGGATGGTTTGCGCGAAGATCAGAACGCGTTTTCCGTCGCTCTTCTCGGCGGCGACACGACGTCCACGTCCGGTCCGCTGACGATTGCCATCACCGCGTTCGGATTTGTTCCTGCCGGCAGTATGATCCGCCGCAATGGCGCAAAGCTCGGAGACCATGTTTTTGTTTCCGGCACGATCGGCGATGCGGGCGCCGGGTTGGCCGCGTTGGTTGGCGAACTCGCGAATATCTCTGCCGCTGATCGAGAAACACTGGTGTCTCGCTATCAAGTTCCGTTGCCGCGTCTTGCGCTCGGAGAAGGCCTGCGCGGAACAGCGACCGCAGCGTTGGACGTATCCGACGGCCTGCTGGCTGATCTGGGACATATTGCCGGAACGTCCGGCGTTCGGGTCGTCATCGATGCGGACCGCATTCCGCTCTCCCTGGCCTTCAAGGCTTCGGGAGGATCGGTGTCTTTAGCCGTTGCTGCTGGCGATGACTATGAGATCGCCTTCACGGTTCCGGCCGCCAAGCGTGACGATGTCCGGCGGGTCGCCGATCAGGCCGCCACACCCATAACAGAGATCGGGCGGGTGGAAGCCGGGGCAGGCGTGGCCTTGCTGGATTCATCCGGCCACGAAATTCCGGTATCAAAGACGGGCTACCGGCACTTCTGATTCGTTCATGCTCCATTAGGCCGGCTCTGCGAGGGTTCGCCATGCGCGTCATCGCTCTGATAACCGGCCTCATGCTGTTTGCCTTCGCGCAGACCGCAACGGCCGAAGAAGCCAAGAAACCGGACACCGCGCCGGGAAGCAGTGTCGAGATGCCCTATCTCATCGCACCGCTTTCGTCGGATGGAACGCTTCTGGCCTACGCCTATGTCTCCTGCAAAATCGTGGGCGCCAACCCTGCTGCCGCGCTCCAAATCCGCAGCAAAGTGCCATTCATTCAGGATGCTTTCGTGCGCGACGTGAACGCTTCCAGCATCGCCAAACCCGACGATCCGATGGCTGTGGATAATTCGACGCTGGAGGCCCGGCTGCTGACGCTGGCGAAGAAAGTCATGGGACCCGGCAAAGTGGTCGATCTGAAGCTGATGCAGGTGCAGATCAATCCGCTGCGTCCGGGTACGGGCCCCTCCGCCAGCCCGTCCTGAAGCGGCCGAAGCGCTACTTTTCCGCCTAAAATGTTGCGCTCGCCAGTCCGTTTTGGCATAGCTTCCGCGCCCTTGAAGCGGTGGGTCTGTTCCGGCCGGCCATGGGGACCAGCCAGCGTTTTGGCGCTGGCCGGGGGTTCCAAAATTCGCAAGAGGGAAAATCATGGGTTTAGAGCTTGAACTCGTCCTAGCCTGCGGCGTGCTTGCACTGCTGTATGGCGCCTGGACGATCCGCTCTGTGCTGAGCCAGAGCGCCGGCAACGAGCGGATGCAGGAAATCGCCGCCGCCATTCAGGAAGGCGCGGCGGCCTATCTCAATCGCCAGTACACGACCATCGCCATCGTCGGGGTGGTGATCTTCGCATTGGCTTTCTGGATTTTCGGCTGGCAGGTCGCTGTCGGCTATCTGATCGGCGCGACATTCTCCGGTCTCGCCGGCTACATCGGCATGAACGTTTCGGTGCGCGCGAACGTGCGTACCGCTGAAGCGGCACGCAGCGGTTTGGCTGCCGGTCTTTCGGTGGCGTTCCGGTCGGGCATCGTGACGGGTCTTCTCGTCGTCGGTCTCGGCCTCCTCGCAGTCGCGGGTTACTACACGTTCCTGCGCTACGGTCTTGGCCTCGACATCGCCGATGAAACACAGGGCCGCATCGTTACCAACGCACTCGTCGCGCTTGGCTTCGGCGCTTCGCTGATTTCGATCTTCGCTCGTCTGGGCGGCGGCATCTTCACCAAGGGTGCGGACGTCGGCGGCGACATGGTCGGCAAAGTCGAAGCCGGTATTCCTGAAGATGACCCACGCAACCCGGCCACGATCGCCGACAACGTTGGCGACAACGTGGGCGACTGCGCCGGCATGGCTGCCGACCTGTTCGAAACCTACGCGGTGACGACTGTCGCCACGATGGTTCTGGCCTCGATCTACTTTGCCGGCCCGCTGAAGTCGGCGTTGATGCTCTATCCGCTGGCCATTGCCGGCATGTGCATCATCACCTCGATCATCGGTTCGATGTTCGTGCGTCTGGGCAAGAGCAACAACATCATGGGCGCGCTCTACAAGGGCGTGATCGCGACGGGCGTTCTCTCGCTGGCGGGCCTTTGGCCGCTCACCGACTGGATCGTCGGCATCAACACCGTGATCGCGCAGGCTCCCGGCCATCTCGTGACCGGCCAGACGCTGTTCTATTGCGGCATCGTCGGTCTCGCCGTCACGGGTGCGATCGTGTGGATCACCGAATACTACACGGGCACGAACTTCCGTCCCGTGAAGGTGATTGCGCAATCGTCGGTGACCGGTCACGGCACCAACGTGATCCAGGGCCTCGCGATCTCGATGGAATCGACGGCGCTTCCGGCGCTGACGATCTGCGTCGGTATCGTTGTGGCCAACTGGCTCGCGGGCCTCTTCGGAATCGCGATCGCGGTTTCGACGATGCTCTCGCTGGCCGGCATGGTCGTGGCGCTCGACGCGTTCGGTCCGGTGACCGACAACGCGGGCGGCATTGCCGAAATGTCCGGCCTCGAAGGCGACGTTCGCAAGACGACGGATGCTCTCGACGCGGTGGGCAACACCACCAAAGCCGTTACGAAGGGCTATGCGATCGGTTCTGCCGGTCTCGGCGCCCTCGTGCTGTTCGCAGCCTACACCTCGGATCTGCAATACTTCATTGCGCATTCGGACACGTACCACTACTTCGCCGGCCTGCAGGTTCCGACCTTCTCGCTCGCGAACCCGTGGGTCGTTGTCGGCCTCTTCATCGGCGGTCTTCTGCCTTACCTCTTCGGCGGTTGGGCGATGACGGCGGTGGGCCGCGCGGCGAGTGCGGTCGTGGAAGAAGTGCGCAAGCAGTTCCGCGAAATGCCCGGCATCATGCAGGGCACGCAGAAGCCGAACTATGCGCGTGCGGTTGACCTGCTCACCAAGGCTGCGATCCGGGAAATGATCATCCCGTCCATGCTGCCGGTGCTGTCGCCGATCGTCCTGTTCTTCCTCGTGAACGCGGTTGCGGGCAAGACCGAAGCGTTCAACGCGCTCGGCGCCATGCTGCTCGGCGTGATCGTCACGGGTCTGTTCGTTGCCATCTCGATGACCTCGGGCGGTGGCGCGTGGGATAACGCGAAGAAGTACATCGAAGACGGCCATTTCGGTGGCAAAGGTTCCGACGCCCACAAGGCGGCGGTGACCGGCGACACCGTCGGCGATCCCTATAAGGACACCGCAGGTCCGGCCGTGAACCCGATGATCAAGATCACCAACATTGTGGCGCTGCTTCTTCTGGCGACGCTGGCGAAGCTTTTCTAAGCCAGCACCATTGTTGAAATGAAAAACGCGCGAGGCAACTCGCGCGTTTTTTGTTTTCCTACGATGAATGGAAAATCAGGGACCGTTGTCGCCCGGATTTTGCCCACCGCCGCCCGGTGTCGAACCACCAAGCGGAATACCCGGCGTGGCACTGAACAATTGCTGCAGGAAGGTCAGCTCGCGGCCTTTGGCCGGCGTGGTGCGCGTTTCGAACGCCACCAGATGGCCGTCCTTCAAGCCGAAATGGTTGATATCGACAACCTTGCCGTCCTTGTCGAAATGGATGGCCAGGATCTTTCGACTTGTGGTCGATGGATCGAAAAATGCCACCTGCCGTTCGGTGCTGGAGATGTAATACCAGACGTCGTCGCCGAAGGTGGCGGAGGTGGAGGGATCGCCGAGCCGTGTCTGGACGGTGGTTTTGGTGTCGGTACCGGCCTTGATGGAGGCCTCTGCCGCGGGGTCGGGCAAGTAGCCTCTCTGGCTGATGACGGGTGTGCATGCCATCAGCGCCAACGCAGCCGCGGCCAAAACAGGAATTCTCATGCGCGACATCCTTGCAATCCGCTGTACCCCGGGGCGATGTGCTAGCCTTGGCAGGCTCCGGTTTCAAGCCGGTCCCTCGGAGACGGTTTATGTTGAAGGCACTTCTGAAATCGCGCGGCGGAAAAGCCCTCGGGGCCGAGCTTTGCGCGGCCATCGGGGCGCAGGCGCGCCAGCCGGTGTTTTTCGCGAAACTGGGGGTGCCGGACACGATCGATGGCCGGTTCGATCTGGTTGTTTTGCACGCGTGGCTGGTCCTCGAGAGATTGCGGGAACTGGGAATGAAAGATGTTTCACAAGCCTTGATCGACACCCTGTTTATGAGCTTCGACGAGAGCCTGCGCGATCTGGGTGTCGGCGATATCGGTATCGGCCATCGAGTGAAGAAGATGGCGGATGCATTCTATGGCCGGCTTTCGGCTTATGGCGCGGCGGCTGAGGATGGCTCTCTGAAGGATGCGATGTTGCGAAACATCTATCGCGGCGAAACAGGACACGACGCGGAAGCGGCGGCGCTGGCAAATTACACGCTTGCCGCGCGCGCAAAGCTTCACGACAGCGACCTTTCGTCCGGCCTTCCCGATCTGGCTGCGATTTCTGCTCTTATACGTTAATTGCCATGGCGACCTCCGCACCCATCGAACGTATTTACGATCTCTCCGATCTTTCGGTCGCGGGCACCGAAGTCACGATCGACGCGAAGCCGGAACAGCGCGCGAAAATCGCGGAATGGCTCGAGGTCGAAAGTGTCGAGAAATTTATCGGCGTCATCGCGCTGCGCAAACTCTCCATGAACCGCTATCGCTATGAGGCGGTTTTGAAGTGCAATCTCACCCAATCTTCCGTTGTCACATTGCAGCCTCTGCGAACGCGCATCGAAGAACGCTTTTCCCGCGAACTTCATGTTGCCTATCGCAGCCGCCATGCGCCGGAGCCGGACAAGGAGCTCACCCTTTCGGCGGCGGACGATGACGCCCCTGAGGAAATCGACAGCCCGCACTACGACCTGGCCGCACCCCTGCTGGAGGAGCTTTCGCTGGCCCTGGACCCCTATCCGCGGGCCGAGGAGGAGAGTTTCAGCCTTCCAGAGCCCCCGGACGCCAAGCTGGACAGCCCCTTTGCCGTCCTCAAGAGGTTGAAGGGCGAGGAGTGAAAACCACCAAATAAAGGGGATATTCTCCCTTGAATCCGGGACGGCTTTCCCCTTTACTCCGCCGCTCATTTTGCCGACCCGGTCAAAATTGGCAGGCGCGCCAAGGGTGTGCCCGTTTTTCCGATTCGGCATATCGGTTTTTGCAAGGAGCTTGTCCGCCATGGCGGTCCCAAAGAGAAAAACATCGCCGTCGCGCCGCAACATGCGCCGTTCGCACCACAAACTGGTAGCGACCAGCCATAACGAATGCCCCAACTGCGGCGAGCAGCGCCGTCCCCATCACGTTTGCGGTTCGTGCGGTCACTATCGCGAACGCGAGGTCGTGCAGGCCAAGGGCTGACCGGTTTCGCGTGAAGATTGCCAGCGACGGCAAATGTCCCACGCGGTGACAAGGTAATGGCGGCTCCCACACTCACTGTTTCGATCGATGCCATGGGCGGTGATGCCGGTCCCGGCGTCATCGTCGCGGCCGTTGCGCGCGCGATCGTGCGCCATCCGGCCGTGAAATTCCTTCTGCATGGCGACGAAGCGGAGCTCAATCCGCTCGTTGCAAAGCGTCCCAAGCTCGCGGGCCGCGCTGAAGTCCGTCACGCGCCCGAGCGTGTGAAGATGGAAGATAAGCCGAGCCAGATCGCGCGCCGCGGCCGCAACACCTCGATGTGGCGCGCCATCGAATGCGTCGCCAAGAAGGAAGCCGACGTCGCCGTTTCCGCCGGTAACACCGGCGCGCTGATGGCGATGTCACTGTTGCAGCTTCGCCCGCTCGAAAGCATCGACCGCCCGGCCATCGCCGCCTTGTGGCCGACCATGCGCGGTCAAAGCGTGGTGCTGGATGTCGGCGCCAACATTTCGGCAGACGCAGAACAGCTCGTCGATTTCGCCGTCATGGGGCAGGCTTTCGCCCGTGCCGTGCTGGGCCTTGATAGACCGACCCTCGGTATTCTCAACGTCGGCGAAGAAGATCAGAAGGGCAATGAAGCCGTCCGGCGCGCAGCGCAGATTCTGCGTACCGCAGGTTTGCCTATCGAATTCCATGGATTCGTCGAAGGCGACGATATTTCCGGCGGCACGGTCGATGTTGTCGTGACAGACGGTTTCACCGGCAATGTCGCGCTCAAGACGGCAGAAGGCGCGGCCAAGCTTGTCATCGGGTTCCTGCGCAATTCTCTGACGCGATCGTTGCTGGGCAAGATCGGTGCGGTGTTCGCGTCCGGCGCGCTGAATGCGCTTCGCCGCAAGCTCGATCCGCGCGCTTCAAACGGTGGCGTCTTTCTGGGCCTCAATGGCATTGTTGTGAAAAGCCATGGCGGCACCGATGCGATGGGCTTTGCCAGCGCGTTGGACATGGCCATCGACATGGTGCGCGCCGACGTGATTTCGAAGATCGTGGCCGACCGCGCCCGCCTGACATTGCCCGCCCCCGTGATTGCGTCCGGAGTTGGCGCCTCGTGAGCGTAATCCGTTCCCAGATCATCGGCTGTGGTGCGTTTCTTCCGGCCGGCGTCCTCACCAATTCCGAACTCGCCAAGATGGTCGATACCAGCGACGACTGGATTCGCGCACGCACCGGCATCGAGCGCCGTCATATCGTCGAGAAGGGCGAAACGACGTCCGACCTCGCATTCCATGCGGCGCAGGCCGCGCTTGCCGATGCGAAGATCGGCGTCGATGAAATCGACCTGATCGTCGTCGCGACGACGACGCCGGATGAAACCTTTCCTTCCGTCGCCACCAAGATCCAGGCGCGGCTCGGCATGACCCGCGGCGCGGCATTCGACGTGCAGGCGGTGTGCTCCGGTTTCATCTATGGCCTTTCCGTCGCAGACAATTTCATTCGTTGCGGGCAGGCGAAGACGGTTCTGTTGATCGGCGCCGAAACGATGTCCCGCCTGATGGACTGGACCGACCGCACGACCTGCGTGCTGTTCGGCGATGGCGCTGGCGCGATCGTTTTGCGTGCCGGCGAAGGCGAGGGCACGCCTGCGGATCGCGGTGTGCTCAACACCAAGCTCTATTCCGACGGCCGCCTGCACGATCTTCTATATGTCGATGGCGGACCGTCCACGACGGGCACCACCGGGCACCTGCGGATGCAGGGCAAGGAAGTGTTCAAGCATGCGGTGATCAACATCGCCGATTCGATTCTCGCCTCTGCCAGCGAGGCCGGCGTGGCCGTGGCGGACATCGACTGGTTCGTGCCGCACCAGGCCAACCAGCGCATTCTGGACGGCACCGCGCGCCGCCTGCACCTGCCGGGCGAGCGCTTCATTTCCACCATTGCCGAGCACGGCAACACCTCCGCCGCCTCCGTCCCGCTGGCTCTGGCCGTGGCCGTGGCCGATGGCCGGATCAAGCGGGGCGATCTGGTCCTCATGGAGGCCATGGGCGGCGGGCTGACCTGGGGCGCCGGTCTCGTCCGCTGGTAGGACGGAACCTCAAAGAAGTCTCCTATCCCTTTGACGTTGACGGCAAATCCGGCTCCGCCTAGCGTGTGACCACGCAATGACAGAGTCGGGACCGTCATGACGACCAATACGCTTACCCGTGCAGATCTGACCGAGGCCGTGTTCCAGGCCGTCGGATTGTCGCGTAACGAGTCCGCGCAGATGGTCGAGGATATGCTCGAGGAAGTTTGCGTCGCGCTCGCCAAGGGCGAAACGGTGAAGCTGTCCTCTTTCGGAACTTTCGCCGTGCGCCAGAAATCGCAGCGCATGGGCCGCAATCCCAAGACGGGCGACGAAGTTCCCATCGCGCCGCGCCGCGTTCTTGTCTTCCGTCCGAGCCATGTTCTGAAGGCGATCATCAACGGCCAGACGCCGGTGTTCGAGGCTGAAGAAGCATGAGCGCCGTTCCCGCAGGCCTGCCTGCGACGGGCATGAAATCTCCCGAAGCCTTTCGCACGATCAGCGAAGTGGCCTTCGATCTCGATGTGCCGCAACATGTTCTGCGCTTCTGGGAAACGCGCTTCACGCAGGTGAAGCCGGTGAAGCGCGCCGGCGGGCGCCGCTACTATCGCCCGGAGGATGTGGATCTGCTGCGCGGCATCCGTTCGCTGCTTTATGCCGAAGGCTTCACGATCAAGGGCGTGCAGAAAGTTCTGCGTGAACGTGGGTTGCGCCATGTCGCGGAAATCGGCCGCGGCGATGTTGTTTTCACCGGACCTGTGGAGCGCAAGCCTGCGGAAGATGTCGCCGAAGTCTGGCAGGACGAAGCGATGCATGCCCGCGCTATGATGGCCGATCTGGCGCGCGCCCATGCCGAGCCGCCGATGGCGCCGGGCGTGGAACGTCCCGCGCTCGACGAAGAACAGCGCACCAGGCTGGAAATCCTGCTGGCGGAATTGCTGCAGATGAAAGCCAAGCTTCGCGCCGCTGCCGGACGTTGAATTCTTCCGAAAACGCGTTTTTTCGCACCACCGCGCGGACATGATTTTCCCGCCCGCTGAATCCGCTTTTTGAAAAAAGGAATTGAATGTCGATTTTTTCGATTCCGTTTCGCACGCGCTGCGAGATGTTGTGTTCGCGGCGTGCGGCGACCCATGGCTGGTATTTGAATTGCGAGTCATGGGGGAGGGGGGATTGGTATTCCCCTGTTGTTTCCCTCAACCTTTGACGCCACAGCTTCGAGCTTTATGAGGGCGCGACGGATTTTGCGTGGATAGTGGCGGGATGTTCTTTCGCAGCGCTGGCGCGCGATTGCGCCGAAGCCGATTAAGCGATGTCCGATCCTGTGTTCGCCACACACAACCCGTCAGGGCGAGGGCTGCGTTAGAGCTTGTGCATTTCATCTTTCTCCAAAACAAAAGCTGTCCCCCGGCGAGGCGCGCAGCGCCGAGGGCTTCGTCGGCCGGGGATGACAATTGGGGGAATGGCCCAAAACGCAGAAAACCCGCGGCTTTCGCGGCGGGTCTGGATTTCGGGCGCAATTCGAGAGTTGGGAGTTT
>JANWJQ010000118.1 GCA_025451875.1 Rhizomicrobium sp. | reverse complement strand
TGCTCGTTCGACGCCTCCGGCACCTCGACGATGAGCTTGCCCGTGCGGGGGTTGAGAACTTTTTCGGCAGCGCCTTTCCCAGCTTCAAATTTCGCACCGATGCGAAGGGTGGTATCCATGCGTATCTCCAGACTGATGAAACTTAAGTGGCCCGGCTGTAAGAAAAACGCACAATCAGGTCGGCGAATTTTAGAAGGAATATGCCAATAAGAAGATATATCGCGCCCGCTGTCGCGAGAGCTGCAGAAGATGAATGAACCGGCATTTCCGGATACACAAGATGTGCCACTGTGTAGGACAAAGTATAAGCCCCATACACTCCGACAAACACGCCTATAGCTCGAACCACTACACCAAAAAGCTCACGCGCCGTCATAGCCTTCCTCCCAACCTCTGAACGGCGCGCAGGTTGACGGATTTGCTGCGGCGGGTCCAGAAAGAGCAGCGCGTTGGCTGGGGACATCCATGACGCTTTCGGATTTGGCCAGTATCGCCACCGTGGTCAGCGGCGTGGCCGTGCTGGTGTCGCTGATCTATCTTAGCCTTCAAACGCGGCAGAACACCCGGCATATCCGTGCGTTGTTGTGGCAGGGCGCGGCGGATCGTGGCGTGAGCATGAACCTGACGATGGCGGACGAAAAGCTCGCCGCCGCGTTCATCGCCGCAAATGGTGTGGTGCCCACACCGGAAGCGATAATGCAGCGGCAATTCCAACTGCAATGCACGGCGCTCTACGCCCAGATCGACGATTTGTTCGCGCAATGGAACGACGGCCTCATCGATGATAATCGTTTCTCGCGGTTTCGCGCCCTGATCGTTTCTACGCTGGCGGCCAATCCCGGTGTGCGCACATTTTTCGCCGCGCGCGTCGATGCAAATCCGCATACCGACTATCACGCGTTCTTGCGAAGCGCGCTCGCCGAGGTCCAGGCGCATTGACGCTTCCGCCGAGTCGGGTCCAGAAATAGCGACGCATCCGCTGGGGGCAGAGGAATGGCCACGCAGGACGACGACGCCGCGCAACTCGCCGCGCTGGGTTACACCGCGCGCTTCGATCGCAAGATGGGGCTGTGGGAGAATTTCGCCCTCGGCTTCACCTATCTGTCGCCCGTCGTCGGCGTCTATTCGGTGTTCACCGTGGGCATGACCACGGGCGGGCCGCCGATGTTCTGGTCCTATTTCCTCGCGGGCGCGGGGCAATTCCTTGTCTGCCTGATCTTCAGCGAAGTGGTGTCGCAATTTCCGATTTCCGGCGGCCTTTATCCGTGGGCGCGCCGTCTCGTCGGCAAGAAATGGGCGTGGATGGCGGGCTGGATCTATGGCTGGGCGCTGTTCGTCACCATCGCCGCGGTCGCCGTTGGCGCTGGGCCGTTCCTCGCCACCTTGCTCGGCTTTGAAGGCACGCCCGCGATCACCACGGCCATTGCCGTCGCGCTCGTCGTCATTTCCACCCTTGTGAATCTCGCGGGCACGAAGATTCTCGCGCGCGTCGCCATGTTCGGATTCATCTGCGAGATCATCGGCGCCATCATCGTCGGCGGCTATCTGCTGCTCTTCCACCGCCACCAGCCGTTCAACGTCGTCTTCAACACCTTTGGCATCGGCGCGCCTGGTTCTTACTGGCCTGCTTTTATGGCGGCGGCGGTGGTCGGCCTCTTCACCTGCTACGGTTTCGAAGCCTGCGGCGACGTGGCGGAGGAAACGCCCAATCCCGGCGTCGCCATTCCGCGCGCCATGCGCATGACGATCTATGTCGGCATGAGCGCGGCCGCATTCGTGTGCCTCGCCCTGATCCTCGCGCAGCCGGACATTCCGGCGGTCATTTCCGGCAAGATCACGAACCCGGTCGAAACTGTTTTGCTCACGGTATTCGGTCCCATCGGCGCAAAGCTCGTCGTCGCGGTGGTGATGGTGTCATTCATGTCCTGCATCCTGTCGTTGCAGGCCGCGACCAGCCGCCTCGTCTTCGCCTATGCGCGCGACAGGATGATTGTCGGCGGCGAATTCTTCTCCGCGATCTCGCCGCACACCCATGTGCCGGTGCGCGCGCTGGTGCTGTCGGGCATTGTCGCGGGCGCCATCGTGTGCCTGGGTTATTTCTTCCAGAACGCCATCGCCACCATCGTCAACTCCGCCATCATCGGCATCTACGCCGCGTTCCAGATGATCGTTCTCGGCGCGATGGTGGCGCGCGTGCAGGGCTGGCGTCCGGCGGGGCAATTCCAGCTTGGTTTCTGGGGCATGCCGGTCAATCTGATCGCGCTGATCTACGGCATCGGCGCGATCATCGACATGGTGTGGCCGCGCACGCCTACGGCCCCGTGGTACATCGACTATTCGATGGGCGTGACATGGCTCGGCATCATCGGCATCGGCGCGGTCTATATGGTGCTCGCGCGTCCCTACGATCACGGCACCGCCCCCGCGGGCGATGCGCGCACGCTTTCGCTCGCCAAACTCTGAGGGAGGATTTCATGAAGAAGTTTCTGATCGCCGCCGCCGCTCTGCTGATCGCCACGCCCGCCTTTGCGGAGCAGCTTTATGTGATCGAGCACGCGGCCACGGATGCCACGGCCTCGGTCGGCAAGACGAGGGACAACCGCGGCGACATCCTCACTTTCGCCAATCCGGTCTTCGACGCCACGAACAAGAAGCAGGTCGGCGCCGACAATGGCTTCTGCATCCGCACCGTCGCAGGCGCGGCTTACGAGTGCATCTGGACGCTGAAGCTGGCAGACGGGCAGATCACTTCCGAAGGGCCTTTCCACGATGCCGGCGACACCACGATGGCGGTGACCGGCGGCACAGGAAAATTCATCGGCGCGAAAGGCGAGATGCTGCTCCACGCACGCGACGCCAAAGGCAGCGCGTATGATTTCAAATATATGCTGGTGAAATAGGCTATTCCGCTTCTACTTGCGGCGCCTGTCCAGCGGTGAGCAGGTTGGTCTTGCGCAAGGTCAGGATTACCATCAGCACCGGCATGCTGGCGTAGAACATGAACAGGAACGTGTTCTCGTAGGAAATGATCAGCGACTGCCCAAGGATCATGTTGCTCAAATTCTCCGCGCCGAATGGCATCTGCGGGCCAAGCATGAGGCTCGCCGCGTTCTGTCCCAGCGCTCGATTGAACGGCGAGGCGTGTTCGGCAAGCTGGTTGTAGTTGACCTGCGTGCTGCTGCTTAGAACCGTCGTTGTCAGCGACACGCCCACGGCCGATCCCACATTGCGCACGAGATTGAGCATGCTCGAGCCGTCGGTGCGGTAGCTCTGCGCCAGCGTGGAATAGGTGTACATGTTCATCGGCACGAAAATGAAACCCATCGCGATGCCCTGGATGAACGTCGTGAAGGCGAGCGTTCCGGAGCCGATGGCCGGCGTCCAGCCCGACATCTCCCACATCGACCACAGCAGCACGAGCGAACCCAGACCCATCAGCCAACGCGGATCGGTGCGCAACACGATGCGGCCCACGAACACCATCGATACCATCGTGCCCACGCCGCGCGGCGCCAGCAGCAATCCGGTGTCCAGCACCGAATAGCCGCCAAGGTTTTGCAGGAAGGGCGGCAGCAGCGCGCTGGTCGCCAGCAGCAGCAGACCCACGAAGAAGGTGAGGAACAGGCCCGAGACGTAATTGCGATCCTTGAGCAGATCGGGATTCACAAAGGGATGTTTTGTCGTCAGCTGGTGCACGATGAAGAGATAAAGCGCCGTTCCCGCGATCACGCATTCGGACACGATCTCGGTGGAATTGAACCAGTCCTGATCGGTGCCGCGGTCCAGCGCCAATTGCAGCGCGCCCAGCGCAAGGCCCAGGAAGGCGAAGCCGTACCAGTCGAACTCTGGCGGCTTGCGCAGTTTCTCCTCGAACAGAAAGAAGAACACGCCGATGGAGCAGAGGATGCCGATGGGCACGTTCACATAGAACACCCAGCGCCACGAATAATTGTCAGTGAGGAAACCGCCCAGCGTCGGGCCGAGGATGGGTCCCAGCATGATAACCGCGCTCCACACCGCCATGATCTGTCCGCGCCGCTCGATGGGATAGCGGTCGAGGATGATCGCCTGCGACAGCGGTGAGAGCGCGGCGCCAAAGGCACCCTGCAGCAGGCGGAAAATCACCATCTGGTCCAGGTTCTGCGCCAGGCCGCACAGCGCGGAGGTGGTGGTGAAGCCGATCAGCGAAACGAGAAATATCTCACGCCGCCCGAAGCGCGCCGCCAGCCAGCCGATCGGGCCGGTCATGATCGCGGACGCGATGATGTAGGACGTCAGCACCCAGGTGATCTGATCGCGGCTCGCCTGCAAGCTGCCTTGCATATAAGGCAGCGCGACGTTGGCGATGGTGCTGTCCAGCATCTGCATGAACATGCCGACCATCACGCAGGTGATCGCGATGCGCAGCGCGAGCGGTGTGTCCCGTCGCGGCGCATGAAAAAATGATGCCGGTGCCGTTTCTGTTGTCGACAATTCGGGCGTTCCTCGATTCCACGCTAGCACGGTCGGCGCAGAAATAAATCCGAGGGCGGGCCGGCGCGAAGACTTGGCAAAGACTTCGTTGCGTCAATCGCGATAGCGCGCGGCAAGGGTTTTGAGCGTCTTTGCAACCTGCGCGCGGAAGGCGGGCGGCCCCAGAACCTGCACCTCTTCGCCCAGCCGCAGCACATCCCGCAGGCCGAGGTCGAAATTCTCCAGCGGCAGGCGGCAACGCACCCATCCCGCGCGGTCGGGCTTTTCCGCGGTGTTCGTGGCCGCCGCGGCGACGTGAGAACCCAGCGTCTCCAGCCGTTCCATTCCCCTGGGCGACAAGCGCACCTCCGCCTCCTCGCGATAGACGCCGGCTTCATAGGCGCTGGACGACTGCTCCCAATGCTCGACAAGATCGAACTTCCTGGGGCGGAGGAACGGCTCGCCGGTCACTTCCACATCCAGCATCTGCGCGACGCGATAGGTGCGGATGGATTTGCCGCTCATCGCGACGAGGTACCAGACGCCGCCTTTCAGAACGAGGCCGAGTGGTCCGAGCTTGCGGCCGTAAATCTCGCCGCTGTTGCGATAGCGCAGCTTCAGCCAACGCTCGCCCCACAGCGCCTGCGCCACCGTCTGCAATTGCGGCAGCGGATCTTGCCCGCGAAACCACGCGACCGGATCGAGATGAAAGCGTGACGCGATGCGCTCCGCATTGGGCTGCATGTTCGCCGGCAGCGCCGCCATCAGCTTCAGCCGCGCCGCATGCAGGACATCGGAAAGTCCCAACTGCGCGGCAGGGCCGGGCAGGCCCGCAAGAAACAGCGACTCCGCTTCCGGCTGCGTGAGGCCAGTGAGCTTGGTGCGATAGCCGTCCATCAGTTGAAAGCCGCCGCTGCGCCCGCGATCGGCATAGACCGGAATGCCCGCCGCACTCAGCTGGTCGATGTCGCGGTGGATCGTGCGCACCGAGACCTCGAATTCCGCCGCCAGCGCGCTCGCGCTCATCCGGCCGCGCGCCTGCAGCAGCATCAGGATCGAAAGGAGACGGCTCGCGAGCATTTTTTCAGGCTACCGCACAATACATGACATTCGATGTCATGTTTAGGGGCTTACACCTGCGCCCGCAACCTGGAGGACAACACCCATGAAACTCGCATCCCTTTTCCTAGCCGCCGCGCTCGCGGCAACCGGCACGGCCTATGCCAATGCGGACGCGCCTCCGCCCGCATCGGACAAGGCCGATCTCAGCGGCCTGCATGCGTTCGATTTCATTGCGGGCAAGTGGCGCGCGCATCACCGCAAGCTGAAGGAGCGTCTTGCCGGCAGCCACGACTGGGTGGAGTTCGACGGAACGCAGGACGCGCGCATCGTTCTGGGTGGTTACGCCAATGAGGACGACAATGTGTTCAACATCCCCGGCGGCGCCTATCGCGGCGTGACCTTGCGCTCCTACGACCCGAAGACGGGTTTGTGGTCGATCTGGTGGCTGGACGGCCGCATGCCATCCATCAATCTCGATCCACCGGTGCGCGGCCGCTTCGTGAACGGCGTCGGCACCTTCTATTCGGACGACACGCTGCGCGGAAAGCCGATCAAGGTGCGTTTCATCTGGAAGCCGGAGACGCACAACACGAGCCATTGGGAGCAGGCCTTCTCGCCCGACGGCGGCAAGACCTGGGAGACCAACTGGACCACGGATTTCGTCCGCGTCTCCGAGGGATCGCATCCGTGACGGTCAATCGCCGCGATCTCATGCACCTGTCGCTGCTGGCGACGGCGATGGGTGCCGTTCCCTTCAACTCTTCTCTCGCAGCTACACGCAAGGACAACGCCGTGCAGGACCATTCCCATGACTTCGATTTCTTCTTCGGCGACTGGAAGGTGCGCCACCGCTATCTGAAAGCACGCCTCGCGGGCAGCGCCGAATGGCTCGAATTCGACGGCACCAGCCGGGCGCAGCCGCTTTTGAACGGCGCGGGCAATGTCGATGACAATTTCCTCGACAAGCCGGGCGATCCCTATCGCGCCGCTACCATCCGCGCTTTCGATCCAAAGACTAACCAATGGGCGATCTGGTGGATCGACGGGCGCACGCCGACGGGACTGATCGATCCGCCGATGCTGGGCCGGTTCGAAAACGGCGTCGGCACGTTCCTTTCCGATCAGGAGTTCAATGGCAAGCCGATCAAGGTGCGCTTCCTCTGGATGCCGAAGGGCGATGATGCCGCGCAATGGGAGCAGGCCTTCTCCGCCGACGGCGGCAAGACATGGGAGACGAACTGGGTGATGCAATTCACTCGCACGCATCGCCCCGTGATCGAATTGCGCCAATACACGCTGCACCCCGGCAAGCGCGATGTGCTGATCGATCTGTTCGAGCGCGAATTCGTGGAAAGTCAGGAAGCGCTCGGCATGTTCCTGCCCGGCATGTTCCGCGATTTGGACCGGCCCGACCGGTTCGTCTGGCTGCGCGAATTCGCGGATATGGACGCGCGCGGCAAGGCGCTGCCCGCGTTCTATTACGGTCCGGTGTGGCAGGCGCACCGCAACGAAGCCAATCCGACGATGGTGGACAGCGACAACGTGCTGTTGCTGAGGCCGGCATGGAGCGGCGCGGACTTCCCCAAATATGGCGAGCGCGCGCCCATTGGCACGACCGGTTCGGGGAAGGGCATGGTGATCGCGCAGGTGCATTATTTCGGAGCGGGCGTGCCGGACGGTTTCGTCTCCGCATGGAGCGAAGCCATGCCGGGGCGCATCGCGGCAGCGGGTGGAAAATTCCTGTCTGCCTGTGTCACGGAAGACGCGGAAAACAATTTCCCGCGCCTGCCCGTCCGCGAGGGCGAGCATGTTTTCATCGCCTTCACGCTGTTCGACGGCACGGATGCGAAGCCCGTCGCGCTCACGCCGGAATTGGCGCAACGGGTGAAAGCCACGGAGACGCTGCGTCTCATCCCCACCGCGCGTTCCCGCATTCATGCTTGATTGTCCGGCCTGACGCTTGGCATCTCTCTCCCGCGCGATACACTCGCGCGTGGGGGAGTGCCGATGCAGACGTTGTTGCCGCTCGCGGAGAAGATCGCCGAACGCCTGAAGGCGCGTGGCGAGACCATCTCCATCGCCGAATCGTCCAGCGGCGGCTTGCTGTCGGCGGCGCTGCTCGCCATTCCCGGCGCCTCCGCCTATTTCGTTTCCGGCGCGGTGGTCTATACGCCGCGCGCCCGCGCCACCCTGATGGACATTCCGCGCGCGGGCGTCGCCGGCATGCGTTCCGCCAGCGAGCCTTACGCGCTGCTGCTCGCGCAGACCGCGCGCACCCGCTTCCGCACCACATGGGCGTTATCCGAAACCGGCGCCGCCGGTCCCACCGGCAATCCCTATGGCGACGCCGCCGGCCATAGCTGCATCGCGCTCGCGGGCCCGGACATCGAGCGCGTCATCACGCTGGAAACCGGAAGCCCCGACCGTGTGGAAAACATGCGGGCGTTTGCGAAGGTTGCACTCGAACTTCTCCTGAAAGAACTGGCATGAGCAATTTCCACTTCATCGACCTTCCGGACATTCGCATTCGCGCGGCGGTGCAGGGCGAAGGGCCTCTCGTCGTCATGGTGCATGGCTTTCCGGAGTCGTGGTTCTCCTGGCGCCATCAGATCGGGCCGATTTCGGAGGCGGGCTTCACCGCCTGCGCCATCGACGTGCGCGGCTATGGCGGTTCGGGCAAGCCGCAACCGGTCGAAGCTTATGCGATGGAGCACATGATCTCGGACGTCGCGGGCGTGATCGAAAAACTGAGCGATGACGGCAAGGCGGTTCTCATCGGCCACGATTGGGGCGCGCCGATCGTCTGGAACAGCGCGCTGGTGCGGCCCGACCGCGTGCGCGCCGTCGCAGGCTTGTCGGTGCCGTACACCGGCCCCGCGAAAATGTCGTTCAAGGACATGTTCACCGAGATGTTCACGAAGAAGGGCAAATTCTTCTACCAGCACTATTTCCAGGAAGAGGGCGTGGCGGAAGCGGAAGCCGAGGCCGATGTGCGCAGCTTCCTGCGCCGCTTCTATTACGCGATCTCGGGTGACGCGCCGGACGGCACCTGGCCGCGCGACAAGGTCGTCGGCGATACGCTGCTCCATCGCCTGCCGGATCCCGATCCATTTCCCGCATGGCTGCACAAGGACGGCCTCGCCTATTTCGTCAACGAGTTCCAGCAGAGCGGTTTCCGCGGCCCGATCAACCGCTACCGCAATCACGATCGCGACTTCGCCTATCTCTCGCAATTCGCCGACCGCAAGATCCACCAGCCGTCGCTCTTCATTGGGGGCAGCCGCGATCTGGTGCTGACCATGTTCGGCAAGACCGATTTCGTCACGCCGATGAAAGAGCATCTCACCGATCTGCGCGGCGCAGACGTTCTGGAGGGCTGCGGCCACTGGACCCAGCAGGAGCGTCCGGCGGAAGTGAATGCGCGGCTGATTCCGTGGTTAAAAGCGCTCTGAAGCTGCAACAAGTCAGACGCGACGATCAGGCCGCCTGCACCGCGTTGAGCGCAACGGGTTTGCGGAAAGTCACGCTGACGGTCGTACCTTCGCCTTGTGCGCTGTCGATGTCGATGAAGGCATCCATCACGCTGGCAAGCAGGAAGCATATCGCGAGCCCCAGCCCGGTGCCTTGGAACTTGCGGCTGTAGGTTTGCTCCGCCTGGACGAACGGCTTTCCGATTTCCCGAAGGGTCGCAGCGGGAATGCCGCAGCCCTGATCGCAGATACGGATCACGTGCCGGCTTTCATCCACATCGCGGCAGTCGATAGTGACCGCCGTGTCCGGCGGCGAAAACTTCACGGCATTGGAAAGCAGGTTCAGCAGCACCTGTTTCGTCGCCTGCCGGTCCGCGAGCACCATCGGCGGGCCGCCACTCCTGTTGCATTCGATTCGAACGTTCCGTTCCAGCGCTATCCCATTGGTGATGCGCACGCACTCCCGGACCAGCGGCTCAAGCTCCAGTGGCTCCATTCGGACACTGAGCTTGCCGGCTTCGATCCGGGAGAACTGGAGAATATCGTTCACCAGATCGAGCAGGTGCTTTCCGCTGTCATTTATGGCGTTGAGATAGTCGCGGTATTTTTCGTTGGTTACCGGCCCGAATGTCTCCATGCGGATCATATCGGAAAATCCGATGATCGCGTTCAGCGGCGTGCGGAGTTCGTGGCTCATGTTGGCGATGAATGCGCTCTTCGTCCGGGCGGTTTCTTCGGCGGCCCGCGCGCGGATTTCCGTCGCATCCAGCTCCGCCTGCTGCGCGCGCTGTTCCTGCGCCTGTGCGTGCGTGAGTATTCGCACCGCGACGAATGCCACCGCCATGAAGGCGAGCAATGTCAGGATGACGATGGCGAACATGATCGGCAGCGTTTTCCGGAAGAATATTCGGCCGGCGCGCGCCGGTTGCCAGACGAGACGGATGCTCGACACCGCGCCTTGCGGCGTCCGCAATTCTATTCCCATGTCGGAGTTCATCACCGGCCGCAAACCGGTGATGCCGTAGTTGCGGCCCAATGCCCCCAGCGCGGATGTGCTCAGTACGCGAACGGCGACCAGCGCGACATTGGAATGGGCTTTCGAGGATGAATCGCGGACGGTCACCGCCGACACCAGGCTCGGTATTCCGTTCAACGAAGTGAATCCGCCGACCGCCATCTCCTTGCCGGAAATCTCGCGCGCGAAAGCGAGATTTGCCACCTGCACGATTGTACGCTTGTCACGCAGCATATGCGCAAGGATCGATGATTTTGCGGGCAGGGGATAGTAGTACGCCATGCGGCCGCTGCGCGTGATGAAGAACAGATCGTCGACCGCAAATGCCTGCGTGATGTAGGGGCCGAGATTTTCCTTCTCCCACGCGGCGTCTTTCCGGTTGCTGTTGAAATATTGGTAGAGCTCGGTCCACGCCGAATAGTCGGCGATCGATCTGGACAGCGATTGCTTGTAGTCGTCGACCAGCGAATGCAAAAGCTTCGCTTCACCGGTGGTCTGCCCTTTGTCGAGACTCGTGGAAGAAAGGTGCAGCACCCAGACGATGGCAATGAACAACACGCAAACGATCGCCACCGTCGCCACCGCAATGGAAACAATGAGTTGCTTGAGCTTGATCGATATGACGGGCAGTCGAATACGCAATGCGTCTGTGTCCGTTTGTCCGAACGCGGACTATTGCCCATACAATCTTAACAATCCCTGGTTTCTTGTGCGGGTACCGACCGGCACAAGATTGGCGTTCCATATACAAATCCCCTGCCTGAACCACTGGTTCCAGGAGTTCCGCGTGGACGCCAGGGAACCGGGGCGGGGAACCTCCGTTATCCTCGCACAAGATATTGGGGAACACGCCATGTCCGCATTCATGCTTTATATTATCGGGTTCATCATCCTGCTGGGCGGGCTGATCTACGGCGCGTTCCTGATCCATGTGCCGCAGACTTGGATCATTGTGGGAGCGCTTGTCATCGTCGGCATCGGCGTTATGTCCGCCGTCTCCCACACCAAGCGCCGCGACCCGCCGAGCGAAACGCCGAATCCGTAGTCAACGGATCGTCGAGAGCGTCTTTCCCGCGCCGATCAACGTGCCGTCCGTCGTGACGGTGACGAGATCGAAGCCCTTGGCGAACATGCTTTTGGCGAAGTCCGCCGTCGTGCCGAAGATGCCGGCATAAATC